>DAIQOA010000154.1:0-10528 GCA_036788095.1 bacterium
GGTCTGCCGTTCAGTCTTTTGAACCGGGCCGCGCCTCCGCTGACGCCCGCCTGGGCTCTGGAGCCGTGGCTGTGGGAGGACGATCACAATCATGCCGGCACTGTCGATTCGCTGTTGGCAGGATACGCAGCGCACGATATTCCGGTTCGCACGATTCTGCTGGACAGTCCGTGGAGCACACGCTATAACGATTTCACTTCGGATTCGCTCCGCTATCCGAACATGGGCGCCTGGCTCGATGGACTGCAGCAGCGGGGCTATCGTGTGGTGATGTGGATAACCTGCATGGTCAACAGCCGCAATCGCGACACCCGCTGCCGCAATAGCAATGGATTTTATCAGCAGGCTCAAGACAGCGGCTATCTGGCAGCGAACGGACGTCAGGTGAAATGGTGGAAGGGCTGCGGCGGTTTTATCGATTACACGAATCCGGCGGCCATGCGCTGGTGGCAGAACCAGCAGCGGCCTCTGTTCGATCATGGATTGGATGGCTGGAAATTGGATGATCCAGCCACTTTTTTTTCCTCCTCCTGGTTCGGCCTTCCAATTCCGTATGCAACGACATTCAAGGGGCTGTTGACCACGCGCGGTTATATGAACCTTTATTACCGTGAGGAATATCGCCACGGACTTGGCGCGAACCCGGAATTCATCACCCTGGTGCGCTCCTATGACCGTCTTTGGACCCATCCAGAGGGGTTCGCACCCAGGGAGGCTGCGCCGGTGTGCTGGGTGGGCGATCAGCAGCACATCTGGTCAAGCCGCATGGAAACGGCCGCGGACTCGGCTGACCAGGATTTGCGGCTGCAAGGCCGGCGCGGTCTGGAAGAGGCGGTGAGCGATATTTTGCACAGCGCCCGCAACGGGTATTGCGTGGTCGGTTCCGATGTCGGCGGATATAGCGGCCGGACGATCGCGGCGGACCTGTATGTCCGGTGGGCGCAATTTTCCGCATTTTGCGGGCTGTTCCTGAACGGCGGTCATGGTGAGCGCGCTCTATGGAAACGGAGCCTCCGCGAACTGGAGATTATCCGCCGCTTCACCTGGCTGCACCAGGAACTGGTTCCCTACATGTACAGCCATGTGCGGCGGTGTCATGAAGGCGGGCTGCCGTTGCAACGGCCCTGGGGCGACGAATACGGCTATTTTTTCGGTGATGATTTTTTCGTCGCCCCGATTATCCGTCCGGCGTCCGCGAAAACAGTGACGCTGCCGACCGGCGGCTGGCACTATTTTTTTCATGATTGCGAATCTTTTCAGGGCCCTCTGACCTTTCGCCGCAGCTATCCGCTTGAAGAGTATCCGGTTTTCATCCGTCAGGGCGCCATTGTGCCCATGAACATTCAGCGCGCCTACACCGGCCTGGGAGACGAAAGCCACAGCAACTATGTGACCTGGTTGATCTATCCGTTTGCGGATACGGCCGGCCCATCGGCCGCGTGGGCGAAGGCGAAGCCGCAAGAGAACCGTTTCACCCTGTATGATCCCACCCGGCCGCTTGTCACCTCGGTGCATTTGCTGCAGCAGGCTTGCCGGATGGAAATAGAGATGTCGGGCGCGGTGGCGCCGCACATTCTGCGGATCCATTGGCGGCAAAAGCCGAACCGGGTGCAATGGAATGGAACGGTTTTGGCAGAAGGCTCACGTTGGTGGTTTGAAGCGGAACGGCAGTTGCTGTTGATCAAGACGGCCGAGCCCCAGGCAGGGCGCTATGTTCTTTCTTTTCAATAAGCCGGGACCGGCCGGATTAAATCGGTTGATTCATTGACTGCAATTGGCTAAATTGTCATCTAGTCTGAAGGGGGACGTACGCTTTCATGCGATGGGAGATGAACTCGTCATGCGAATCGTTATTTTGGATGATTCGGAGCAAGTGAGCGAATGGACCGCCAACTATCTGGTGGAGCGCATCAACCGGTTCGAGCCGAAACCGGAGCGGCCGTTTGTATTGGGATTGCCCACCGGCAGCTCTCCGGTCGGCGCCTATCGCGAACTGGTCCGATTGCATCACCAGGGCCGGATTTCGTTTAAAAACGTCGTCACCTATAATATGGATGAATATGTCCATCTGCCCGAGGATCACCCGGAAAGCTACCACTTTTATATGCGCCGGCATCTTTTCGATCACATCGACATTCCGAACGAGAACATCCACATTCTTGACGGCAATGCGGCGGATCTCGATGCAGAGTGCCGGCGTTACGAAGAGAGCATCGAGCGGCACGGCGGCATCGAGCTTTTTCTCGGCGGCATCGGGCCTGACGGACATATCGCTTTCAACGAGCCCGCCTCCTCTCTGGTCTCGCGCACGCGGGTTAAAACGCTCACCTACGAGACCATTGCGGCCAACGCCCGGTTTTTCGGCGGGGATATGGAAAAGGTTCCGCGCATGGCCTTGACCGTGGGCGTCGGCACGGTCATGGATGCGCGCCAGGTGCTGCTGATCATCACCGGGTACAGCAAAGCGCGGGCGCTGCGCCAGGTGGTGGAGGAAGGCGTGAGCCACATGTGGACGGTGTCGATGATGCAGTTGCATCCGCACTGCATCATCGTGTGTGATGAGGCGGCCACCATGGAGCTGCGGGTGGCCACGGTCAAGTATTTCAAGGATCTTGAAAAAATCGCCGCCGGCGTTCCATCTGATTTTTCAGGGTAAGCGCTTAACGGTTTAAGGAGTTTAGTATGAAGTTGGTTCGAGCGGCCTGGTTGCTGATTCTCTGTCTGGTACTCACTGGCCTGGCTAAAGATTCCGAGAAAATAACGGTTGCGGAGTTGCAGGCGCATGTGGCCTATCTGGCTTCTGATGCGATGAAGGGCCGAAAATCCGGAACGGAAGAGGCGCGTCAGTCGGCCGAGTATATAAAAAAAGAGCTGAAGAAATGTAAACTTGAGCTGCTGGGCGAGGACGGCCTGCAGGAATTTTTCATTGTCACCGGCGTCAGACCGGGCATTGAAAACCAGTTCTCTTTTCGCGGCATAGAGGGTCGAATGATGCAGGACTTTACCCCTCTGTCCTTTTCAGCCTCTGCCCATGCCCGAGCGTTGTTGGCGTTTGCGGGATATGGATTCCAGATTGAAACGGATTCGTTGACGTGGAGAGATTACGATTCACTCGATGTCAGCGGCCGCTGGGTGATGATCCTGCGCGAGGCGCCGGACGCAGGTGCGCCCAACAGCGGCTTTGAGCCCTATACGCCGCTGCGCAAAAAGGTTGCGGTGGCCAAGGATCGGGGCGCCGCGGGCGTGCTGTTTGTCTCTGGTGAAAAGACGGACCAGCGCGATGCATTGCTGCCGCTGGTCTACGACGACAGCCCCAGCACCGCCGGCCTGCCGGTGTTGCACATCAAACGGTCGTTGGCGGATCAGCTGCTTGCCGGAGCGGACCAGACCATCGCCGGGCTCGAGGCAGAGTTCTACCGCAGCAAAGCGCCGCATAGCTTTATGCTCAGCGACACGCTTCGCGCCAGCGCCGAGGTGATTCTGCAGCAAACCAGGACCGCCAACGTGGTGGCGCAGCTGACCGGAAACGATCCTCTGCTGAAAAATGAATTTCTCGTCATCGGTGCGCATTATGATCATCTCGGCCTGGGCGGTCCGGGCTCCCATTCCCGCCGGCCGGACACTGTGGCTGTGCACAACGGCGCGGATGATAACGCGTCGGGCGTCGCCGGCATGCTGGAGCTGGCCGAAGCGCTGGCGGCTAAACGCAAGTCCCTGCGCCGCAGCGTCCTGTTCGTCGCTTTCAGTGCGGAAGAGATGGGCACGCTCGGCAGCCGCTATTTCGTCGATCATCCGCCGGCGCCGTTGTCGCAGATCAAATACATGCTCAACCTCGATATGATCGGCCGCATGAACGAGGAAGAAAAAACCTTTTCCGTCGGCGGCACCGGCACTGCGCGGGGCATGGAGGAGATGCTGAACCGGTTGGCGCAAGGCCGCGCCTTTACGGTTAAGATGAGCCCCGAAGGCGCCGGACCCTCCGACCATGCTTCTTTTTACGCCAAAGACATACCGGTCCTCTTTTTTATGGCCGACCTACATGAGGATTATCACACTCCGGATGACGACAGCGACAAGCTGAATTACGCAGGCCAAAAAATGATCGTCGATTACATCCTGGATGCGGCTAAAGAGCTCGCTGATCGATCCGAGAGCCTGGTCTTTCAGGAGGCAGGCCCCAAAACCACGCCTCGCGGCCGGCGGTTTAAAATATCGCTCGGCGTCATGCCCGACCATTCGGCCGCGGGGGTCAAAGGCCTGCGGGTCTCGGTGGTGGACCCGAACCGTCCCGCCGGACGCGGCGGCATGATCAAGGGCGATGTCATCGTCGCCATCGACGGAAAGCCGGTCAATGATATTTACGAGTACATGCACCGTCTCAGCGAACTGCGCAGCGGCGACCGGGTCAGCGTCGAGGTGATGCGCGACGGACAGAAGAAAATTTTGATCGTCGATCTGTGAGGGGGGAGAGAGCGCTTGGGGCGTGTTTTGTCGGCGCCAGCTTGGAGAGGATGGAATTTTTCACGTGAATGCAAATATGAGCAGCGCCTTCGCCGGTCGGATGCGCCGGGTTTACTCATCGATGATCCGTTTTCCGGTTAACGCATCCAGCATTTCGACGAGCCGGTATTTACGGATATGTTCCGCTCGGAGAGCGGCGATATAGGTTTTAAACTCGGACTCACGCACATTCTGTATTAAAACCTTCATGATCTTCTTTAGGTAGCCCATCGCAATGCCATATTCCTTTGGATTTTTCTGGTTGATGTGGCTTTCCGCGATGGCCTTCCAGATGTTGATGGAGCGATCAGGGTACTGGTGCTGAACGGCATCGGCAATCTGCTCGCTGATGTCGTTTCCCCAGCCGAAACGCCAGGGCGACGACGCTTTTTTATCCCGCCGCCCTTCATCGTAGAGCCGCAAGGCCTCGTCCAGATCTTTTTCCAGCAGAGCGATTTCGATGAGCAGATCGGTATCGGGAAAGGAGCCGCGGCGGTTGCCAATCTTGCCCTCGATGCCGATCTGCGGCAGCGGCCACTCTTTTTCAGCCGGTTGCCGACCGCTGTGGAGGAACTGGATACACGCAGGACGGATTTTATCCCACAGGTTTATTTTTTCACCGGCTTTTTTCAATGCAGTGTAAGTGCGAAGGCATGGCTGGTCAAAGTATTCATCCGCTTTGATGGCCGCACAAGAGAGCCAGTCCTTTTTCGCGGTACGGATCTCCAGGTATTGAGTGCGCAGAGCCGCGGCGATGCCGGAGAGTTTATCCCGGGTCGCCTCGATTCCCTTTTTGATCCACTCTTCTGCTTCGATGGTTTTGCCCGATTTACGCAGGACTTTGACCAGCCGTTCATAACTGGCGGTCAACGGCGCCTCCCGGATGCAGAACTGCAGCATCTCTTCCTTGCGGCCGGCGTGATCGAGCGCTGAGACAATCTGGTCCGTAAGTTGGTTTCTTGTATACTGACGGTGAAACTCTTCTTCTTCCCTCGACGGATGGAACTCTTTCGGCCGCTCCAGCAGCCGGTCTGCGAGATCGCTCCAGGAGCTGGCGTCGAATTTTATCCGCCAAAATGTCTCAAGGTTATCGCAAAGGCCATATTCATCCGCCACTTCCCATTCTACCGCCTGTTCCATCTTGTCGACATCAGAGAGCGAGCAGTAGGGTAACGCCTTGAAAACGATATCCAGTGAACGTCTGACCTCGTCGATCGTCTCCCCTTCATCGTTGCTCTGGTCAATCTGCTCCATGCCTTTGGTGAACAGCTTTTTGCCGAGTTTGATGATATCGTCGAAATGGCCGGCGTCGAAAAGCTGCTGGAATCCGGAGGCTATGTTTGAATAATCCGGTATGTTTGACGCATGCGACCAGTGGTCCGACCAGGCCGGTTCCTGGCTGACCCGGTCGATCTCCCTGCTGATCCGCTTTGCCAGACCGGCAACCAGGGGCGGCGCGATGCTGAATTCGTTCTCAAGCTCGCGGGCAATTTGGGGATGGTTCTGTGCGACCTCGAGGAGCATTGCTTTCAGCTCAGCCTTCGACTTGCCCTTGATCCATGCTTCCAGATCATCCCGGTTCTCTGGATGAGCATATTGCTTCTCCTCATCCTCTTTGTCTTCCTCATCCCAATCAGCGGAATCTTCAGGCCGTGCGCTGATTTCCTTCCCGATCAGGGCGAGCCGTTCGTCAGTTTCCGGAATGATGGGAATCTCTTTTTTCTTATTGATGGAATGGAGGTATTCGAGGACGACTGCAACGCCATGTTTGCAGTCGCTGCCATAGGGACAGGTGCAGACAGATGAAAGCTCTCCCTGCGTGATGGTGACCCGAGTCGCATAACGCGTGGATCCCTCCACCCAGGCGACCAGATCGTTATGGGTGGTGATGCCCAGCCCCTTGACGCAGCCGGAACGTTGATAGCTCTTGCCGCGGGCCAGGATGGTCGAGCCCGCCCAATTCTCGATATCCATCCAGGTCAATTCGAGAAAGGGATTGGTGGACTTTTTTCGGTTGGAACGGCTCATGATCTAAACTCCGTTTGAAAAGGATGCTCTCTCCAGCAATCATCGACGGCCGCTATAGCCAGACTTTCCCATGATGAGCGGCGGCAAGACTATTTGGATGAATTGCACACGGATTGTCTACGACGCCAGACGGCAAGGGGTGTTCCGACGTGATAATCCTGGCGATAGATGTTGCTCATTCATTCGATCCTGCGCAATAGCTGCAGCAAACCGGACACACCGGTAATGATGATGTCCCAGCGCGTTTCTTCGTGGTCTCCATTGTAGACGATGCTGCGGCCGTACGGATAGGAGCCGATGACCTTCTGAAGGGCTAGCAATCCCTTGAAATAATCAGGCGCCACCGTCTCTCCCGCTTTTATCTCGATGGGCAGGATCTCCTGGGCGATGTTATAGATCACATCGGTTTCGTTGCCCATACTGTCGCGATAGAAATTAAGATTGATTCCCTTGCCTTGATTGAAGCGAAATTTGACCAGTTCCGCAATGACCAGATTCTCGAAAAGGCTGCCGCGCAGAGGATGGGTATCCACCTGCGCCTCCTTTCCAATTCCCAGCAAATAACAGGCTAAACCGGTGTCGTAGAAGTAGAGTTTTGGAGATTTGATCAGCCTCTTACCAAGATTGCGATGGAAAGGCTCCAATAAAAAAACCATATAGCTTGCTTCGAGAATAGAAAGCCATTCCCGGGCGGTGGTATGCGAGACTCCGGCATCATTCCCCAGACTATTCAGATTTAAGAGCTGTCCGATTCTTCCCGCGCACAGACGCACGAATTTCTGGAACTGGCTCAGATTCCTAAGCTGAATCAATTGCCGCAAGTCTCGTTCGATATAGGTTTCAAAGTAAAACTGCTGGGCCTGACTGGGCTCCAGATTCTGGTCGTAAATTCGTGGGAAAAAACCTTTATAGATCAGCTGGTTAATGGAAGAAATACTATAATTGTTTTTCACTTCCGTAAAACTGAAGGGGAGCAGTTTTAATAAGGCCGTTCGTCCCGCAAGCGACTGACTGACACGGTTTAAAATCTCGAATTGTTGGCTTCCAGTCAGAATGAACAGATTGTTGACCCTGCTTTCATCCACGATGCCCTGAATAAACGAAAGGAGTTCTGGCACATGCTGGATTTCATCCAGTATGGCGCCATCGGGTATGCGACGCAAGAATCCACGGGGGTCGGAGCGGGCAAATTCTCGCTGATCCAGTAATTCCAGATTGATATAGGCCTTCTCTTTAAAGATCTGGCGAACCAGAGTCGTTTTTCCCGACTGCCTGGGGCCGGTGAGGGTAATGACGGGATACTGCGACGCTAATGTCCGCAAATGAGAGGAGATTTCACGAGCAACCATGCTGGGACCTTGCAGTTAAAATAATATTTATCAGGATTATGGTGATAATGTATATGCATTTTTTGTAATTTGCAAGTTATACTTTCAAAATACATGGTTAATCTTCGGATAGACTTTCTGGTTGCATGCATAGGACTGCAAGGACTTTTTCAGTTTGCCAGTGTACGGGCCTGCTGCCTGCTCTCATGCGCACGCAGGAACCCCGGCCAACAACGGAGTGTATCGGCTGACATTGCAAAAGGGGGGAGGCTTCTATCGCTCGGCTGACACGGACAAGTACAGCAAGTGCAATTTTTCTAGTCGATGTACCGGTATGGTGAATGTGAGCCGGTCGATCCTTGTGGCTATTCGGTTCGCGCCTGCCAAAGCTTCATAAGCGTGGAAAAATTTACGAGCAAGCGCAATAAATGTAGTTTTGAATCCCGCGGTTCATTACATTATAAAGAGATGATCCATTAGCGGAGAGTGCCGCATTCGATGGATGATCCTGTTGACATCGAGATTTCCACGAGCAAAACGAATCCTCGCGCTGGCCGCCGAACTCCCTGGTTCGGAGCAGGCTGTGGCGCCCGTGTCATTCTTACCGCCGCTGCGGCGACGATCGCCCTGTCGGAGATCGCCGCAAGGATGGAGGAAACCATGTCGATGCTAAAAAAAGCCACACTGTCGAGCGCTCTTGTTCCGCTGCTCATCCTGTCCGGTTGCCATTCGGTGCACAAAACGGATATGAAGGTCATGACCTTCAATATCCTCTACAACAGCCACAAGGTTTTTTCCGGCGATACCTCGTGGGAGGTCCGCCGGCCTCTGCTCATCACCTGTCTCAAGGCGTATGCCCCGGACCTGCTCGGCACTCAGGAGTCATTTGAATTTCAAACCGACGCCATCCTGGACGCTTTTCCAAGCTGGCGGGTCTTCGGTAAAGGCCGCTACCATCAGGTGCTAGCTGTTTCACCCCGCCGGCCCTATGAGGATTTGGGCGGCGAATCCTGCCGCGTTCTCTATGATCAATCCAAATATATCCTTCTCGATCATGGAACTTTCTGGCACAGCGATCTTCCCGACAGCGCCGGCAGCCGCACCTGGGGCAATGAATTGCCCCGGGTCGTCACCTGGGGGAAATTTCAGATCAGAGACGGCGGTAAAAAATTCGTCGTGATGAACACCCATTTTCATTGGGATCAGCCCTATGTTCAGAACACCGCCCATCTCATCATGCGCAAGTGGCGCGAGATCAGCCAGGGACTGCCGACTATCCTGATGGGTGATTTTAATCTGGCGCCGGACAGCCCGGCGCATGAGCTGTTCTGCGGCCGGAGCGGCCCTAAGGAACTGGCCGGCGAGTTTCGCGACTGCTGGCAAGTTCTGAACAAGCCGGAAACGGGCGCCGGCACGGGCCACGCCTTTACCGGCAAGGGCGTCACTCGCATCGACTGGATCCTGGTGACGGAAGAGTTCACGGTCAAATCCATCGAGATCCTTTATGACAATGCCAATGGAATTTACCCGAGCGACCATTTTCCGGTTCTGGCTGGGCTGGCGCTGTAAGGGGCGAGGGGGTATTTTTCCAAAGAGGCCGCTCACTGAATGGTTGGGCATATCAAGGATGCTCGATGCGGCTCCGGATCTAAGTTCATTACGAGTACCTCCAGGTAATCGCTTTGAACCTCTCAAAGGAAACCGCTTTGGCCACTATAGCATTCGAATAAACGATCAATGGCGAATCTGTTTTAAATGGTCAGATAATAACGCGTATGACGTTAGAATGTCTGATTATCACCAGGAGTAGTCCACTATGAATAAAAAAATCCCACCAATACATCCAGGTGAAATTCTCAAAGAGAAGTTTCTCGACCCATTTGAAATATCCCAGTACCGTCTCGCAAAAGATATCAATGTACCTCCTCGGCGGATAAATGAAATAGTACATGGTACACGTGCTATTACCGCAGACACCGCGTTGAGACTTGGGCGGTTTTTTGGCGTAGCGCCGCTCTTCTGGATTAATCTGCAAGCTCATTATGATTTGGAGATGGAAAAAGACAGAATTGGCGATTTGCTCGAAAAGAATGTTAAAATATATTCCGAATCCATAGTATAAACAGCGCCCAACCCCGGTTGCACCGGATGCAGGGCATCCTGCGGTGGTTGAAGCGTTTTTCGGCGTTCAAGCTAAATAAATTTCGCGGTTCCTATCATGCCTGCCCTGCACCGGTGAGTCGTGGTCGTCATGCCAAGTCTCACTTTTGTCTGCAAGATAGCCGAAGAGCAACCCCGGCGCCGTGATCGGCCGGAATGACGGATTAAGCAACTCCTTACATGATAAACGGAGTCCATCGATGAAAAAAGTCGCGTTCTGGCTGCTGTTCGCCGTTGGCGCCCTGCATGCTGCTGAACCAACCGTTCTTTTGCCCGCATCCGATCGCCAAAAGATCAACATTGATTTCGACTGGAAATACATCAACCGGGATTTCCCTCATGAGGAGGAGACCCACCAGGTCAACCAGCTGCCCTGGCAGACGGTGAACCTGCCCCATGACGCCTCCATCACCGGCGCTTTTGACCGGGAGAATAACACCACCCAGGGATTTCTGCCCATGGAGATCGGCTGGTACAGCAAAGGGCTGTTCTTTCCTGAATCTTTTGAGAAC
>DAIQOA010000155.1:0-10510 GCA_036788095.1 bacterium
ATTCGGGATACTGCTTGGCCAGGTAGCCCACGTCGGGAATATAGACCTGGCTGAAGCGATTCTTCGCCGGATCGAGCTTGAGCACCGCGCGTACGCCGCCGATGGCCGCCGCCAGACCGGAGGCGTTCTGAATCGCGAGTTTGTCCAGAGGCAGAGTGATTTCCGTGTATTTGCCCGCAGCGCTCCGGTTGATGGTGAACTGGATGGAAGCGGGATCGGGCACGGCGCCGGTCATGAACCAGTCTTCAGTCGCCAGGTGGTTAACCGCAACGAGCACCGGTGCGCCGACGCTGAGGGTGAAATCATCCTTGGCGCGGCTGATGCCGGGTATAAAGACCTTGCTGAACCGGTTGGTGGTAGAATCCAGTTTGACCACCGCCACCACGCTGCCGACCGAAGAGGCCACCTGGCTGGCTTTGGCCAGCGTGCTGTTGATCAGCGGCAGGGAGAGATAGGTGTAGGCGGTCTGAGTCGGAACCGTCGGTCTGTTAATGGTGAATCCATACTTGCCGACCCGGTTGGTGATCTCGGATTCATTGTCGCTGTCGATGGCGCGCACGCAAAAGTACTTGCGCAATTCCGGACCGTTAAAGCTGAACGCGGTGTCCGCCGTGGTGATGACCAGCTCCCCTTCGCTTTCCGGATCAAAATGGGCTTTGGCCCCATGGCTGAACACCTGATAGCGCACGCCGAAAAGCTCGGGAGTGTTGTTGATGCCGTCGGTCACTTTGCGCCAGTGCAGTTGCACCGTGACGCCGGCTTTATCCGCCGCAATGGCGGCGGGTTTTTTCGGCGGAACGTTGTCGACCGCCCGGCCGCTGCCCATGACCGTACCGGACATGAGCTTTTCGCTCTGCACCGCGGCGAGGGTGGCGTCCGTTGTGCGTTTGCCGGAGATCACCGGCCGGCCGCGATCGCGCAGCAGGACCGGATGCAGGTCTTCCAGAGTCAGCGGGCCGTCGCTCGTTGTGGCCGACAGGGCGGAGATCGTCTTGCTGGGATCCCAAACCGCACGCACCCAGAAGCGGGCGGAATCCTGGTTGCCGAAGAACAGCTTGACGCGCATCGAATCCCGGGCAGTGCCGGTGGTGTCGGTGGCGGTGATGGTCTCTGTGTAGGTGTAAATTTTCCCGCCCTGTTCGAAAAAGATCTCATAAAAGCTGACGGCGGGCTGAACGCCGAATCCCGGGTGGTTGGCGGAAAAATCCCAGGTCAAATTGACAAAGCCGCCCTGATCGCCCGGCACATCGGTTACGGTCAGCCGGTTCGGCGCATCGATGGTCGGATCGATGACCGTGAACGGATCCGAGGTGCTGTAGAACCGGTCGTAGCTGTCGTGTTTCACCGTGAGGGTGAGCAGCAGATTGGTGGTGGTCTCATAGCTGGTGACGGTGAAATATCCGACGCCGTTGTGCAGTCTCTGCAGCCCGTCGGGCAGATCGATGTTGTCCTGCGATAGATTGCTGGACAGGGTGAACTGTTCCGGGAAATTTTCATCCACATTGCCATAGCGATCGCGCGCGATCACCTCGATGGTGAAAGGAACGCCGCGATAGATCTCTCCGTCCGGGACCAGCGAGATATCGAACTGACTGGCGGAGTGCGAACGGACGGTGAAAGAGGCGGTCTGCTGGTTGACGTTGCCCACCAGGTCATAGACCTTGCCGTCCTGTTCCGGATAAAAACGCAGCAGGCCCTCCTGATTCGGCAGCCACCAGGATTGAGAGACCGCGTGCAGCCAAACCCGGCCGGGGCTGCTTTCCGCTATGTTGTCGAACACCCAGCTGATCTCATAATCCACGCCCATATTCAGATAAAAATCCCATTTGCCGAGCGTACCCTCATCGATGTCTTCGCTCAAATCAACCTGCACCTCGTTGGTGCTGATGGTGCGTGCGGCCATGATGGCCGGGCCTGCTTTATCGCGCACCGGCATCAGCGGATCCGGCAGCGCGCGCATCACATTGTCCGCCCAGTCGGCAAATCCCAGGCCTGCGTTCACCTGAGCGAACAGCACGTCGCCGGTGTCGCCGCCATAGGGGGTGAGAGAGGGTCCGGAACCTATGGTTTCATTGAAGCGAATGAACACTTCCACGGTATCGACATAATCCGGCGAACCGGGGTAGACGCTCAGATCCACGCCAAGGTTCTGCTTGGCGCCGTCATAGCCGGTGACCGTCCAGTTGGCCGGCCGGAAGGACTTGGTCGGGTAGACCGGTGATTCCGGATCAAACACCAGGCGCAGATGATCCAGCTTGCCGTCATAGTCCAGATCCACGGTCTCCAGCTGGAGCAATTTCGGCGCGATGTCGTCGCGCTTGACCGGCACGTCGGAGCCCAGCAGGCTCGGCGGTGCATTGCTTAGACTGTAATCGTCATCCCACTGGGTGTTGCCGTTGTTGCCGGTGGAGGCCACGTCCCGGACCACATTGGGATTGAAAAAGTTGATGGCGCCGCTGTCCAATTTGGTCCATTCGGTTCCCATATGGTTGAGGTACACCACGCTGTCGCGGCTGCTGCCGGAAAGCCCGGAATAGTACACGTTGACGCCGTTGTACAGAGTGCCGTCGACAAACCATTTGAACCGGGAGTTGCTGGCCGGCAGGGTCGGCCAGGCGGCGGTGTTCACCTTTTCGCTGAAAACCATACGAATGCGTTTCTTGCCTGCGGTGAAGGCTTTGATCAGTGCCGGCCCTGCTTTATCGCGTGCCTGCAGGGCATAGCCGTTGTTGCTGGACAGGACCGTATCGGTGGTGTACAGGTCTTCGCACAGGCCCTGATTATAGAAATCCCTGAATCCATTGGAGACGCCGGGGTTGTAGTAGGACAGAACCGGCACCACTCCGGTGTTGGCGATTTTGGGCGTGGTGGCGATCAGGCGAAGGCGAACGGTGTCATAGGCAGCGCTCCAGTAGGTCACGCTTCCGGTCATGCCGGCAATGCCGGTGCCGGAGACCGAAAAGCCCTCGGTGCTGGTGCGGGATGGGTCCATGGCGTGGTCAAAGACCACCTCGAGATAATCCAGAACACCCCATCCGTTCAAGCCACCGGTTCCCAATTCAGACGGCAGAGCGTCCACGGTGTTGAACGCCAGGATGTTGGGCAGAATGCCGTCCTGAATGGTGACCAGGGCGCCGCGGGACGGCGCCGGTCGTCCCGGCGGCATGGCTGCGTTGGAAAGACCGTTATAGTTGTTGAGCAGGTCTTTCACCACGCTGTCCGCCATAAACTGGATGGTGCCGGTGACGTTAGCGTCAGGAAAATTATTGGTCAGCTGAAAATCGAGCACGTTGCTGCTGGCGCTGCTGATGACCGCAGAGATGGGATTGGTGCCCTCGTCGCCGGTCGGCAGATAAATTTCAAAATCCGTGTCGCCGGTATCAATGGTTTCGATGTTGACCGATTCACTGAAGGTTACTTCAATCTGCCGGCTGGTCAGTGCGCTGGCCAGGGGTTGACGGCGCATGGCGCGTTTGGTCTTGGCGCGAACGATGACCGGTCCGGCTTTGTCCTCCAGAGACAGAGAGTTGGATTCCGCATAATGGAGTTTTTGCGAAGAACTGGCTTCACGGAACTTGTCCGCTTCGCCCGGAGGCGGCACATAGGTGAGGATGCCGGACATGCCGGTGTTGTAATCCGACGAGTTGACAAAGATGGTGAAGCGGCGTTTGGTGCCGTTCCAGTCGCCGACGCTGACCAGGCTTTGAATGTGGGTCTCCGTGCTCACCAGCCCGGAGAACATGGTCGGCGTGGCCAGAGTGTTGCTGGTGCGCATATCCTCGCTCCACACCAGATCGATCCGGTCGACATATCCGTCAAAAGCCGTTTTGCCGCCGGCGCCGTCGTCATAGTAATAGGCATGGCGGATGGTCGGCTTGATGCCGTCATCGCTGGTGCGAAAGCCGGAATCGATCTGCAGCGACAGCTCAAAGCTGCCCACGCGCAGCGCGCCGGCGTTGACCAGCATGACCCGCGGTCGGATCGCGGTGTTATAGCCTGCGTTGTCCTCCCACAGAGAGTCGGCTTTCGGCGACCGACCTTTGCGAATGGGAATGTAAAAGTAGGCATCCCGATCGCCGCCGGCTACGCCCGGAGGACTGGTGACGATGCTGTCGCCGCTGACCGAATAGGTATCCTGCCAGCCGAAGGCATCGGACGGATTGGTTTCATTGTCGTTTCCGTCAAAATTCAAGTCCACCAGAAAGGATACGCCGGTGAACTGATCGTTCAAGTTGTCCCCGCCCAGGGTGGACCCTTTGACTTGGATCTTGATCCATTTGGCGTAGCCGCTCTTGGTCGGGTCTGCTGTCTCGCGGTTGACAATCGTCGCCAGTTGCGCATATGACGAGACGGCCATGACCAGGAGCAGTAGAACCGTAGTGAGTAAGTAGCTTTTGGTCCTATTCATGTTTTGCCTCCCTTTGGTTCTTGGTATCGAGTCGGTGCATTGATGCCTCCCAAAACAACCGAAAAAGCTTTCGGACTAATCATTCTGGGCAAATTCAGTGCCATGGTTGCGGCAAATCATCGATGACGGTCAAATAATGTTACCAGTTCCGCAAAAAGGTGAAAACAACAAACATTTGTTTATATATGGATTATATTTTCTATCGCCACAGCGATGCGGTCGCCCACAAGCGCCGATCGGTGAAAAATCCAACTATGGTAAAATATCGTCACTGCGTGAAACATTTGTGCGGCGATGAAACAAATTCGGCCATGAATTGCAAAATTGTAATCGCAAATCCGTTTTGATTTGGCGAATGGTTTTTGTAAATTTTATGATGAGCGTTATACGGCAAGCCGGATTTTTTTTCAAAAGGCATTTCAGGAGTGAACACCGCGGCCGAAATCATGGGCTGCGATGGACAAGCGGGGTGGTGACCGATGACCATTAGGTCCACCGGTGGGGGATTGCCTGACTCCAGATGCCTGATCGGTTAAATGTACAATGAAAATAATGAGAAAAAAAGTAATTTTTACCAACAAGTTGTTTTCTTTTATCGGCGATCTGGCCGACAGCGTCGGCGTGCCGGTCTATGTGGTGGGCGGGTATGTACGCGACCGGCTGTTAGGTAAAACCGGCAAGGATATTGATTTCGTGGTCATCGGCGATGGGCCGGCCTTCGCACGACTGTTGGCCGAGCGTTTGACCCACGGCCGTTGCACGGTGTACCCCAAGTTCGGCACCGCCATGCTCTCCCATCGCAATTATGTGCTCGAGTTTGTCGGCGCACGCAAGGAAAGCTATCGCGGCCATTCGCGCAACCCCGAGGTGGAAGGGGCGGACCTGCAGACGGATTTGGCCCGGCGTGACTTTACCATCAACGCCATGGCCGTGGGCCTGAACGCCAAGGAATTCGGCCGGCTGTACGATCCATTCGACGGACAGGCTGATCTGCACCAGGGAGTGCTGCGCACACCGCTTGATCCGGAAAAGACGTTTCATGACGATCCCCTGCGCATTCTACGCGCCGTCCGTTTCGCCTGCCGGCTGCATTTTCGCCTGGAGGAGAAAACCCGGTTGGGGCTGATCGAGAAGAGGGAACGGTTGAAGATCATCTCGCAGGAGCGCATCACCGATGAGCTGTGGAAGATCCTGGCCGCATCCAAGCCCTCGCAGGGTTTTCGTTTGATGGAGGAGACCGGAATTCTCGGGATCGTTCTGCCGGAGCTCCTGGCGCTCAAGGGTGTGGAGCAGATCGGCCGTTACCGGCACAAGGATGTCTTTGATCACACGCTCAAGGTGTTGGATAACGTGGCGCGGACATCGGAAAGTCTGCCGCTGCGGCTGGCGGCGCTTTTTCATGACGTGGCCAAACCGCAAACCAAAGAGTTCAAACAGGGCGTCGGCTGGAGCTTTCACGGTCATGAAGAGCTGGGCAGCCGCATGATGGCGGCCATCGGCAAACGACTGCGCCTGTCCAAAGAGGTGGTGGAATATTGTCAGAAACTCATTCGGCTGCACCTTCGTCCCATCCATCTGGCGGAAGAGGGAGTAACGGACTCGGCGGTGCGCCGGCTGATTTTTCAGGCCGGAGAGGAGATGGACGATCTGATCACTTTGTGCCGTGCCGACATCACCTCGGGCAATGAAAAGCTGGTGGCCCGGCATCTGGCCAATTTCGACCACGTCGCGAAACGCATGCAGGAAGTGGAGGAGAGCGATCGCCTGCGACGGTTTCAACCGCCGGTCCGCGGCGAGGAGATCATGCAGGTGTTGGGATTGCCCCCCGGCCCGCTGGTAGGAAAAATCAAGACCGCCATCGAGGAGGCTATTTTAAACGGTCAGATCCCCAACGAGCACGATGCGGCGTTCGACTATATGATGCAGATCAAGGACGACCTGCTGCCAAAAACCGGCTGACACGTCACGCCCCGCCAAAGATTCTTTTAGCTTTATGAAACTTTTACCGTTTCCATACGTCTTTGTAACTGTTGTCTTTTATCATTTTCTGGAGGAAAAACCGATGGATCAAGAATCAAGCGCTCCGGTGGTTTCCCCCCAGCCGCTGTCAGGGCTCTGGGCACGGATCATCAATGTTTTCGTGAATCCGCAGAAAACGTTTCAGGCCGTGAAGGTAAAACCGGATTGGCTCGTGCCTGTGCTCATCTTCGCCGTGGTCATGGGATTGTTCGGTTATATCCAGATCACTGATCCGGGATTGGTGCAAGCGGCCAAAACGCTGACCATGGACAAGCTCGAGGGCAAGAACCTGACGGCGGAGCAGATCGACGCCGCCCTGGCCATGGGTGACAAGTTCCGCGCCTTTACGCCGATTCAAAGCGTCCTTTTTCCGCTGCTGATGTTTGTCGTGCTCGGCGCGGGGGTGTGGCTCTTTGTCGGCAACACGCTGTTGGGCGCCAAAGCCCGCTACGGACAGATGGTGTCGGTCACGGCGTATACACTGCTCATCACCGCTCTGGGCACGCTGATCAAGCTGCCGGTGATGGTGTCCACCAGCAATCTGTTCGTCCATTTCAGTCTGGCCACGTTTATGCCGGATTCCAGCCGTGAGACTTTTCTCTACAAGTTTTTAATGTCAGCCACGGATCTTTTTTCCATCTGGGCCATGGCGGTTCTTTCCATCGGCATCGCCGTTGTCTGCGACCTCAAGATCAATAAAGTGTGGCCCATCGTGGTCGTAGTAAATCTGCTGGTCTTTGCCCTCTCTGCGCTGGCCATGTAACCGGGAGACCAGCGGTCTCTTTCCAGCGCTGTGTACCTGTAACCGTTTATCACTTTTACTGTGGAGTACTAAAGCATGAAACGCCTGTGCACGCTGTTGATCCTTTTTGCGATAAACATCGCTCCCTCTTTCAGCCAGGCCGTTGCCCCCATGACGCTGCAGGACTGCATCAACACGGCTCTCAAGAACAACTCGAGCCTGCGCATCGAGGAACAGCGGCTCGAATCCGCCGCGACCAATGTCACCGACGCCTATTCCGATGTGCTGCCGACGCTGAACACCTCGTTCGGTTCCGGCGTCCGTTATTCCGGCGCCTCGGTTTACAAAAAACTCACCAATGTCTTTGATCCGGTGACCTTGACCCCCAAATTGGATCCGATCACCGGCAATCCGATTCAGGAAGAGGTGACGATCTATCAAAAGAGTCAGCAGGTGAAATCGCACAGCGCCTCTGCCTCATTGAGTCAGACGATCTTCAACCTCGGTTCGCTGTACAACATCAAAGCGGCCAAGGTAGCGGAGCAGGCGGCGGATCACTCGGTCAAGAACACCCGTCTGGCGGTGATTCTGTCGGTGAAGGAGGCCTATTATGAACTGCTCAAGGCCAACCGCCTCAGAGCGGTGTACGACGAAGCCGTGAAACTGGCTGAGGAGGAACTGGTCGACGCGCAGGCGCGGCTGGATATCGGCATCTCTTCGCAGGCGGAGGTGTTTCAGGCCAAAGTGAACCTCGGCACGCAGCGCACCAGTGCGCTGAACCAGGAAAACGTGGTGGAGATGGCCAAGGCGAATTTGAACAACGCCATGGCGCGCGACACCAATCTGCCGGTTGAGATTATCGAGGACCAATCCGATCCGATTTTTCCCACTCTCACTTTTGATGAGGCGGCCCGCATCTCTCTGCAGAACAACCAGGCGCTCAAAGAGTTGGGCTTGAACGTTAAAACCTCCTTTTACAACATCAAGCAGGCGCAGACCCGCTATCTGCCGACTGTCGGCGGCTATCTGTCCTATAACCGCAACAACGACGACATCGGTCGCGTCTACAGCACCGGCCTGGACAAGGATTACTCCGCCAGCCTCGGCGCCAGCCTGAATCTGAACCTGTTCAATGGTTTTTCGGACAAGGCGGGCGTGCAGCGCGCCACCATCAACCATCGCATCGCCCAGGAGACGTATAACGAGAATCAGCGCACTGTCCTGGCTTCGGTGAAGCAATATTTCTTGCAGTTGGAGGCTTATAAGGACATCATCGAGATCAATAAGCAAAATATCGAAGCGGCGCAGGAGAACCTGCGGCTGCAGCTGGAAAAAAGGCGCGTGGGGGCGGGCACGGAACTGGAGGTAACGCAAGCCCAGACCGAGCTGACCCGAGCGCAGGCCAATTATGTCAACGCCGAGTATAACGCCAAAATCGCCGGGGCGCAACTGGAGATGGTGATGGGCGTGGAGAGCCTTTCCCAATAAGGACGCGGACGTCTGACTCTGACAGAGTTCAGTTTCTATCTTTTTATCCAAGATACGGAGAAAGTGAATGTCGAAAAAGACCAAGTTGATCATTTTTTTGGCAGGCGCCCTGGTGCTGGCCGCCATGATTATTTACAATGTGCGCAAGGGTAAATCCGCCGCCGTCGACGTTACGCTGGCGGAGGTTAAAACGGGCGACATTACCAAAGTGGTGTCCGGTTCCGGCAAAGTGCAGCCGGAAACCGATGTGAAAATCGCGGCGCGCATCTCCGCGGAGATCATCGCCATCCATGTCAAAGAGGGAGACCAGGTTAAAAAGGGACAACCCTTGGTGGAATTGGACCGGCAACGATACGAAGCGCAGTTGGAGCAGGTCGTCTCTCAAGTCGCTTCCGCCAAGGCGTCGGTTAAAAAGGCCGAATCGGACTATACCCGCGTCAAGGATTTGTTCGGCAAGAATCTGACGTCGCAAGCGGATCTCGATGCGGCGGAGGCGACGCGCGAAGCGGCGGTCAGCCAGCTGGATCAGAGTCTGGCCTATCTGAAACAGTGCCGCGACGATCTGGAAAAAACCCGATTGAATTCTCCCATCGACGGCACGGTGACCAAACTGAACAAAGAGAAGGGAGAGATCGCCGTCGGTTCCCAATTTTCCGCCGACGTCATCATGAACATCGCGGATCTCAGTTTAATGGAAACCGTGGTGGAGATCGATGAGAACGAGGTGGTGTTGGTCTCTCTGGGCGACAGCGCCCGGATCGAAGTGGATGCCATCCAGGATACGACGTTCAAGGGCGTGGTCACCGAGATCGCTCACACCGCCACCACGCGCAACGAGGGCACGCAGGAGCAGATCACCAATTTCGAAGTCAAGGTGCGGGTGACCAGCGATGTGGCCAGGCTGCGGCCGGGGATGTCCGCCACGGTGGATATCGGCACCGATACGCACAAGGGCGTTCTCTATGTGCCAATCCAATGCGTCACCGCCCGGGCGGTGAAAGCGGACTCGGCTGAGAGCGTGAAGGGGAAGCAGCGCCACAAAGACAAGGAACCGGTTCGGCCGGGCGAAGAGCTTAAGGCGCCACAGCAGGAGGTGGTGTTTGTAGTCGAAAACAGCATCGCCAAACAGACGCCGGTGAAGACCGGGATCAGCGACGACAATCATATCGAAATCATCTCCGGCCTGAGGGAGGGGCAAAAGGTGGTGTCCGGCAGCTACAAGGCGCTGTCCAAGCTGCTCAAAGACGGCGATCTGGTCAAGGAGAAGAAGGGGATGCAGTTCAAAGAGGACGACAAGGACAAAAAAGCATCGTAACAGTGCGAGGGCTTCATTAAAAGGAATCGGCACATGCTTATTCAATTGGTCAACCTATCCAAAGTCTATGATATCGGCGCGGTTCGTGTGGAAGCGCTGCGCAGCATTAACCTGTCCATCGAGCGGAACGAGTACGTGGCCATTATGGGCCCCTCCGGATCCGGCAAATCGACGCTGATGAACGTCCTCGGCTGCCTTGATACGCCCACCAGCGGCGAGTACCTGTTGAACAACAACCGGGTCAGCGAGATGGACGACGATCAACTGGCGGAAATCCGCAACCGCGAGATCGGTTTTGTCTTTCAGACGTTTAACCTGCTGCCGCGCGCCAACGCCCTGCATAATGTGGAGCTGCCTTTGATTTACAATGGAACACCGACGCAGCAACGCCGGCAGCTGGCCAAAGAGGCGCTGGAAAAGGTCGGCCTGGACGATCGTATGCATCACAAGCCGAACGAGCTCTCCGGCGGCCAGCGCCAGCGAGTGGCCATCGCCCGGGCCCTGGTGAACAACCCGTCGATCATTCTGGCGGATGAGC
>DAIQOA010000156.1:0-6384 GCA_036788095.1 bacterium
CCGGGGTTGAAGGACATCCGGGGCCGCTTTTTAACCACGACACCCGGGGTTGAAGGCTCCCGGGGCCTTTGTTCAACCCCTTCAACACCCGGGGCCACGTAAACCGTGGCACCCGGGGTTGAAGGACACCCGGGGTTGAAGAATCGTAAAAACAAGGTTGCAAAAGACAGAGGCAAGCGTTATTTTACTAGAACGGGATCGTGAAAAGGGAAATAATGGCCTTCAACAACGAAAAACTGCACATCGGCAAAGAGAATCTCCAGGCGCTGGTGCAGGCGGTCAAACTGGTGTGGAATTGCGCGCCGGGCTGGGCCGTGCTGAACCTGTTCCTGCAGATCATCCAGGGAGTGCTTCCCCTCGCCAACCTCTTTCTCATCAAACTGATCATCGATGCCGTTAGCCAAAAACCGGCATCCGTCGAATTCTCTCACAGCATCGGCGTCCTGGTGGCGGCTACCGCCGGCGTCACCCTGCTCATTCACTTGTGCTCCTCCCTGTCCACGCTGGTGCAGGAACAGTTATCCTGGGTGGTGAGCGATTATGTGAACAGCATCCTGCACAGCCAGTCCATATCCCTGGACCTGGCCTATTATGAGAACCCCGCCTATTACGACACGCTGCATATGGCCCAACAGGAAGCGCCCTATCGGCCCAACCAGGTGGTGTCCACGCTGGCAAATCTGGTGCAAAACGGCATTCAGATGGCCGCCATGGTGGCGCTGCTGACGCGCTTTCACTGGTCAGCCATTCTCTTTCTACTGCCCGTGGCTTTGCCGGGCATTCTGGTGAAAATAAAGTACTCGCGCAGACTGTTCGGCTTGCGGCGGGAGCAAAGCTCGCTGGAGAGAGAGTCCTCCTATTATGACTGGATGCTCATCAGCCAGTATTTTGCCAAAGAGGTGCGGCTGTTCAACCTCGGACCGCTGTTCATCGAGCGCTATCGCGCTCTACGGAAAAGATGGCGGGCGGAACGGCTGGCGCTGACCAAAAAGCAGGTGGGCCGGGATTTTGCGGCCGAGTTTATTTCCACACTGGTGGTTTTCAGCGGACTGGCGATCGTGGCCTTTCGCGCGGCCGCAGGGGCCATCACTCTGGGCGATCTGGTGATGTACTATCAGGCGTTCCAGCGCAGCCTGAGTTCGTTAAAAGCGTGGCTGTCGGATCTGGCGTCGATCTATGAAAACTCGCTATTCCTCTCCCACTTTTTCGCTTTTCTGCGTTTAAAGCCGGGCATCGTTGCCCCGGCTCAGCCGAAAAGCGTGCCTCGCCCCCTGGTGCGCGGACTGCGGGTCGAAGGCGTTTCATTCAGCTATCCAAAGAGCGAACGCCAGGCGCTGACGGATATCGATCTGGAGATCCAAGCCGGCGAACACATCGCCATCGTCGGTGAGAACGGCTCGGGCAAAACCACGCTGATCAAGCTGCTTTGCCGGTTGTACGAACCGGACAGCGGCCGGATCACCCTGGACGGCATTCCGCTGACCGAATTTTCTCCGCAAGAGCTGCGGCGGAATTTCAGCGTGCTGCTGCAGGATTATGTGAACTATTTCATGACCGCACGGGAAAATATCTGGCTCGGCAACGTCGAGTTGCCGCTGCAGGACGAGAGAATCATTCAAGCGGCAAAAGAGTCAGGCGCCGACGAGGTGATCAAGCGTCTGCCCAAAGGCTATGAGACTCATCTTGGAAAATGGTTTGAAGAGGGGGAAGAACTGAGCGTGGGCGAGTGGCAAAAGCTGGCCATCAGCCGCGCGCTGATCCGCGATGCCGGCATCGTGATTCTGGATGAACCCACCAGTGCGCTGGACGCAGCCGCGGAGTATAAAATCTTTGAGCTGTTCCGCAAGCTGGCGGCGGACAAGACCGCCATCTTCATCAGCCACCGTCTGGCTTCGGCCCGCATCAGCGACCGTATCGTGGCCCTGCAGAAGGGCCGCATCATCGAACAGGGCTCCCATGAGGAACTGGTGCGCCGGGGAGGAGTCTATGCGCGGTTGTTTGAGCTGCAATCAAGGCAATATTCGGAACGCGATACACGTAACACGTCACACGATACACGGGGCACGAAACACGATTAACGAGACACGTTACACGAAACACGATACACGTGACACGATACACGTTCCCCGCACCCCACATAGAGGATCAAGTAATTATTTTCGCTTTTTCGTGTATCGTGAATCGTTTCTCGTGAACCGTCTTTTCCGTGAATCGTGTCTCGTGCATCGTCTTTTCATTCCGGCAATTGTTGACCCTTGGTCTCGGGCATGAACCAGATCACCGCCAGGCCGACGAGATAGACGCTGGCCATCAGGGCGCCGGCCTTGGCAAAGGAGCCATGAAAAACCTTGACCAGCTGTCCGGTGCCGGCCACCACCATAATCGCGGCGATGATGCGGCCAAAGTTAAAGGTGATGCCTTCACCCGTGGCGCGAATGCGCGTGGGAAAAAGCTCCGGCAGATACAACGGCAGCCAGCCGAAAAACGCGGTGACGAACACGCCGGAAAAGGCGGCCATGAGCAAAAGACCCATGCCATAGCTGTCGAACAGTCCGTACAGCGCAGCGACGGTGATAAAGCTGGTGATGCAATAGAACGCATAGGACCAGCGCCTGCCGACCCATTCCGCCATCAATCCGCCGAGCAGCGCGCCGATGATCTGACCAAAGGCCATGTACATCTGCACGGTGGCCCGCTGCGGCGCGGCATCTCCGCCCACCAGAGTGTTCACCCAAGAGGGAATCCATTGAAACACCCCCCAGGTACCGACGATCACCACCGAAGAAACGATGCAGCCGAGGATGGTGCGTCTGCGCAGGGGCGGTCGCCAGAGCTGTTTGAGATCCGGTTTCTCGCCGCGCGCTTTGGCCTGTTGCCATTTTTCGGGTTCTTTCACCATGATACGGATCAGAAACGCCAGCACCGCCGGCGCCAGTCCGATGAGCAGCAGCGGCCGCCAGCCCCAAGCGCCGGCGATCAATCCGATGAAGGAGCTGACGAGAAAGCCCACATTGGCGGCAGCGCCGAGCACGCCGGCCAGTAGCGGCCGTTTGGAATCAGGCCAGGTCTCCATGACCAGCGCCACGCCCAGTCCCCATTCGCCGCCCAGGCCCATGGCGCCGAGAAAGCGGCAGGCGCCGAATTGCCATACGTTGGTGGCAATGGCGGAGAGCGCGGTGAATATGCTGTAGGTGATCACGGTGAGGATCATGGTTTTAACGCGGCCGATCTTGTCGCCCAGTCGGCCGAAAATGAAACCGCCCACCGAAGCGCCGAGAAGAAACAGGGCGAACATGATGCCGACGTAGGGTCCGATGACCGCATTGTCCTGCGTGTTCAACAGCTCTTTCAGCGCCGGCATGGCGATGAGGGAGTACAGCCCCATCTCCATGCCGTCGAACAACCACCCCAGCCAGGCAACTGACAAGTTCAACCATAATGCTTTTTTACCGATGCTTGTGTCCATTCCGTCACTTTCTCGTTTGAAATGCGTCGTCAGCCGGTTGCTGCGACCGGCGGTATTATTTTTTCAGCAGGGATGCCGCCAATTTGACCAGGGCAGGCAACATGGAGACCAAGACGATGCCGAAAACCACCATCATGAAATTATTTTTCACAAAAGGAATGTTGCCGAAAAAAAAGCCTGCCAGCAGATAGCTGCTCACCCAGGCGCAGCAACCCACCAGACTGTAGGAGACATAGGGGGTGAACTCCATTCTGCTGATGCCGGCCGCCAGAGGCACAAAGCTGCGAATGAGCGGTAAAAATCGGGCGAGGATAACCGCGGTACGGCCATAGCGGTCAAAAAAGCGATGCGCGGCAGTCAGATGATCCGTGGAGAAAAAACGGATATTTTTTCTTTTCTCCAAAAACGGACTGAGAAACCAGCCGATCTGATAGCAGGAGATGTTGCCGAGAAAAGCCGCGACGCAGAGCAGCGGCAGCATCACCGGCAGATGCAGCGTGCCGCGGGCGGAAAGAGCGCCCATGGCAAAAAGCAACGAATCGCCGGGCAGAAATCCGGTGACCACCAGTCCCACTTCGGCGAAAATGACAAACGCCGCCAGTCCATAGGTGGCCCAGCCGAAGCGGGGAATGAGGACGTCCAGGTATTGGTCGAAATGGAGGAAAAGCTGCCAGAGGTTTTGCAGAGTGTCCATGGTCTTGACGGGCTTAGAATGCGCAAAACTTGAGGTACAGGTAGACGACGGGTGCGGACAGCGTCAGGCTGTCGAACCGGTCGAGAATGCCGCCGTGCTCTGGAATCAGCCGGGAGGAATCCTTGACTCCGGCGTCGCGTTTGAGCATGGATTCAAAGAGATCGCCGTACTGGCCGATTGAGCCGGCGATGGCGCCGATGACCAGCGCATCCTGCAGACGCAGACCGATGATAAAAGTTTGATGACAGATCCAGGCGGTGATCAACGCAAAGATGAAACCGGCGGCGGTGCCTTCGATGGACTTGTTCGGACTGATGCGGGGTATGAGCTTGTGTTTGCCGAAATAGGAGCCAAAAATATAGGCCGCGGTATCGCAGACCCAGATGCACAGGATCAGCATTACAATCCAGCGGCCGGCCGGCGCATAGTCCAGACCGTAACGAGCGCCCATCTCACGGATCAGGATGAAAGAACCGAGGCCGGCGCCGTAAAAGACCGGCGCGAACAGCGAGGCCGACATATTGAGCAACGGCGAGCCGTTTTTACGGTACATTTCATAGAAAAACATCACGATGGCGCCGGCCAGGACAATGGGAAAAAAGCCGAATTCACCGTGAAAATAAAAGCAGAGAATCAGGGCGATAACGGTGAGCAGTCCGGGCGCATATTGCCCCAGGCCGCCTTTTTTAGCGGCCAAAAGATAGAACTCGTAAACCGAGCCGAAAGCCACCAGGGCGATGAACAGCAGCCAGTACCAGGAGCCGGCCAGAGCGGTGAGTATGATCAGCGGCCCAAAGATGACGGCGACCAGGGAGCGAATGGCGAAAGAGCGATAGTTCAAACAGCCTCCGAAAGGGTTTAGTGTTTTTACGTGTTGCTGCAGACCCCTTCTTCAACACCCGGGGCCGCATAGTTCGCGGCACCCGGGGTTGGCTAAGACCCTGGTTGTTGCCGCGGTTTTTGCGCTATCCAGACCCCGGTTGTTGCCGCGTACTTGGCGGCAACACCGGGTGTCGCTGTGAAACTAAATGCAACAACAGGGCCTTTTTTCAAAACCCTCAACACCCGGGGCCGCATAGTTCGCGGCACCCGGGGTTGAAGAGCACCCGGGGTCGAAGGGCGCGCAGACCCCGGTTGTTGCCGCGCTTTTTGCGGCAACACCGGGTGTCGCTGTAAAGTTTCATTCAACAACCGGGCCTTTTTTCAAAACCCTCAACACCCGGGGCCGCATAGTTCGCGGCACCCGGGGTTGAAGGACACCCGGGGTTGTTTTGGGTTAAAGGACTCAATCCTTAAAGATATAATTATCTAATCCTTTATTATCATATCTATTTTTCAAGAACTCTTCATAAGTAGCGTGATCGGAAAAATGATCAGTGAAAAATTCAGGATCCCATAGTTTTCCATTCCGTTTGCCTGCAAATTCAAGATAATTTGAAAAAGGCCATTTTTCAATATTTTTTACTAATCCGGCTTCGATCGGATTTAAATGAATGTAACCGCAAAGATGGATCAGATAATCGGAATTATCCACTAACCGGCTTTGAAAACGATTGGCAAAAAACCTGCCCTGATGCTTTTGCGAAGTGTTGATGGTTTTTAGGTAAATATCAAACAGATAACTCATCTTTTTCGAAAACAGCTTCCCATCAATCATCTTTAGCAAATAATGATAATGAGTCGGCATCAAACAATAGGCTTCTAAACGACAACAAGAGGTAAAATCAACCTCTTGCCAAAGCTGCAGATAGAGGAAAAAATCGTGGTTAGAATAGAATAACTTTGCTCCTTCGACCACTTTGTTGTAAATATGATAATAGCATTCAGGCAGCAATGGAGTTGATCGAGGGGGCATGACAAACTCCTACATTTTTTAGCAACACCTGGACCTTATAACCCATTCAGCCCCGGGTGTCGCTGTGATCAATCTTCAACACCCGGGGTTTTTTCTTCTAAATCTTCAACACCCGGGGTTTTTTCTTCTAAACCTTCAACACCCGGGGCCGCATAGTTCGCGGCACCCGGGGTTGAAGGACACTCGGGGTTGAAGGGCGCGCAGACCCCGGTTGTTGCCGCGCTTTTTGCGGCAACACCGGGTGTCGCTGTAAAGAAAAATTCAACAACCTATCTTTTGTTCAACGCCTTCAACCTCTTTAAACCTTCAACACCCGGGGTTGAAGGGCGCGCAGACCCCGGTTGTTGCCGCGCTTTTTGCGGCAACACC
>DAIQOA010000156.1:6484-10441 GCA_036788095.1 bacterium
ACAACCTATCTTTTGTTCAACGCCTTCAACCTCTTTAAACCTTCAACACCCGGGGCCGCATAGTTCGCGGCACCCGGGGTTGAAGAGTACCCGGGGTTGAAGAATCGCAAAGACCGCGGCACCCGGGGTTGAAGAGTACCCGGGGTTGAAGAGCTCCCGGGGTTGAAGAACCCCCTACTCTCTCCCGATCCGGATCACCTCGATCTCCACTCTGCCCCTGCCCCGCTCCACCAGTCCAAGCTGCTTGGCCGCTTCAAAAGAGAGATCGATGATGCGGCCCTTGACAAACGGCCCGCGATCGTTGATGCGCACCTCCACCTCGCGGCCATTGGCCAAATTGCGCACCAGCACCACGGAATCAAACGGCAGGGTCAAATGCGCAGCCACCAACTGATGCATGTCAAAGAGTTCCCCGCTGGCGGTCTTGCGGCCATGGGTCTCGTCCGCCATGAACGAGGCGATGCCGCTCTCCCGCGCACCCCGCCGCAGGGCCAGCGGACGATCCTGCTCTTCTTCCCTTTCTTCCGCTTCAGCTTGGATCTCGTTTACTTTCTTTCCTTCCTCTCGAGCTTCCTCTTGAGCTTCCGCCTGATTTTCCTCCTGACCTTCCTCCTGAGCTTCTTCCTCGCTCACAGTCAAGGCGTCTGGGCCATAATAGCGCACCGGTGTGCAGGCCCACTGGCCGCTGAACAGGATCCAGAGGAGAAAAAAAATCCACAGCCCACCGGTTGAACTCGATAGTCGCGACATGGGAAACCCCACTTGATTAAATCGGTAAATCCGCGGGTGATGGTTTTAACGGAGCGCCAGAGTGCCGCATAGATCGGCTGCAGAGGTATTATGTTCTGCGCAGTATTTTTCCAAACCTTGAATGACCTGCAGCGCCGCATCCGGGTGGACAAAGCTGGCGGTGCCGATCTGCACCGCACGGGCGCCGACGATCAAAAACTCGAGCGCATCCTCTGCGGTAAAAATGCCGCCGATGGCGATCACCGGTATGCGCAGACTGCGCACCAGCTCGTAGACTTTGGCCAACGCCACGGGTTTGATGGCCGGACCGGACAATCCGCCGGTGACCGAGGCCAGCCGCGGCCGGCGGGTATGAATATCCACCGACATGCCCACCAGCGTGTTGATCGCCGACACGGCGTCAGCGCCCGCCTCCTGCACCGCCAATCCGATCTCGCTGATAGAGGTCACATTGGGCGTGAGCTTGACGATGAGCGGCCGGGCCGTGACCCGGCGCACCGCTAACGCCACCTGATGCGCCGTGGCCGCGTTGGCGCTGAAAGAGAGCCCGCCTTCCTTGACATTGGGACAGGAAAAATTCAACTCGTAGGCGCTGATGCCGGAGACGCTCTCCAACCGTTCGACGACGCGGACGAAATCGTCGCCGATCTTGCCCGCCACATTGACAATGACCGGCGTGGTCAGCGTTTGCAGGAACGGCCATTTTTCCCGAATGAATCCGTCGACGCCGAGATTGGGCAGCCCTATGGAATTGAGCATGCCCGCCGCGGTTTCGACGATGCGTGGCGGCGGATTGCCCGGCCGGTACTCCAGCGTGACGGTTTTAGTGATCAAGCCGCCAAGACGGTTCAGATCAAAAAACTCTTTGAACTCTTCACCATAGCCAAAAGTGCCGCTGGCGGTGAGCACCGGATTAGCCAGCCGTAATCCGCCGATATGAACGGATAGATCAGTCATGCAGAATGATCCCATCTAAAGGAAACACCGGTCCGTCTTTGCAGGCAAGGCTATAGTGTTTGAATCCCGGCTCACCCTCTGTGCGCTCCACCGGACAGCCCATGCAGGCGCCAAAGCCGCAGGCCATGCGATTTTCGACCGTCACCTGGCCGGTGACGCCGTAGCGCGCGGCGAGCTCCTGCACCGCTTTCATCATGGGGGTGGGCCCGCAGACGTACAGCCGGCGCCCTTTCCCCTCACCCGTTGCGAGGTGCTCCTCCAGCAGCCGGGTGACAAACCCTTTGCGGCCGCAGCTGCCGTCTTCCGTGGCGATCTCGACGCGAGCGCCCAGATCGATCATCTCCTGCACGCAACAGAGCCGATCCTGCGACGCGATGCCGTAAAAAACAGTCTTGATCACCGGGCGGCCGGCGAGGTCCTGCAACAGCAGGCGAAACGGCGCCACGCCCACGCCGCCGGCGACGACGATCGCTTCCTGCAGATCGTCGGGATAGTCAAAGGTGTTGCCGAGCGGACCGATCAGATCCACCTCCTCGCCGGGCAGGGCTCGGCCGAGGGCGCGGCTGCCCCGGCCCGCGGTATTGAACAGCAATTCAATCACGCCGGCGCGGCGGTCCACGGCGTGCACGCTGTACGGACGGCGCCACAACAGCCCCTCGGCCTCCGGCAGCTTGATGTTGACGAAATGACCGGCATGGGCCGCGGCCGCCAGCTCCGGCGCCAGCAGGTGCATGCGGCAGGTCTTCCGGGCCGGCTCTTCTTTGGCTAAAATTCTCGCTCTGATGTGTGCTTTATTGGAAGACATGCCGTTCACTCGATTATTTGCTTTTGCGGAACGCCCGCTTTGGAAGGAGCGGCGCGTTTCCGGGCCCGTTTCTCCGCCGCATCCAACGCCTGCTCCGTCGAGGCGGCCGATGAATCAGACCGGCTCACGGCCGGGATAGAGTCGGATTTGGCGGGCACGGCCGGCAAAGTCGCTGCGTCCGTGCCGGCCACAGCCGGCGGTTTGGCCGGAACCGCGGCCGAGTCCGCTGCCGCTGATTGCAAAGAATCCGGCGCGGCGCCGGGCTGAAGCGAATCCGCTGCTGCGCCGGACTTGGCCTGGCGCGCGGAATCCGCCGCCGCTTTAATCGCGGCCAACGCCTTTTCATGCGCGCTGAGCTTGGCGGTCAGTTTCTCCGTATAGGGGGATTTGGGATGCTCGGTGGTCAAACGCTTGTAGATGTCCAGTGCCTCATCGTATTGATACAGCTTGTTCTCAAAGACCCACCCCTTGGCATAAAGCGCCTTTTCCGCAAAGGGCGAGGCGGGCCAGGAGTCGATCAGCTGGTCATACAACTCTAATCCTTTTTTCACCTCATTCTCTTTAAAGATGGCCTGTTCCGCCTGGGTAAACGTCACAGCGGCGGAATCGATCCGGTCGGCCAACAAGGGAACGCCCAATTCTTTGCGCGCCCCTTCGGCGTGCGGCGACTGGGGAAAGAGCTGAATGATGGAGCGGAACACCGAGTCAGCGGTGGCGGTATCCTTTTTGATGAACTTGAAGATATAGCCGATGGAATAAAAAGCGCGTGCGCTCATGGCCGAGTCCACTTTGAGTTCGCAGACGCTGGTGAACAGGCGCATCGCAGAATCCGGTTTGTCGAAATGAAACATCAGCAGCTCGCCCAGGGCCAGCTCTTTTTCCGCCAGCTTGCGGTTCTTGTCTTTCAGCTCGCGCGCCGCCTTCTCTTCGGCGGACAGAGTGTCCTGCTTGGCCTCTTTAGCAGCGCCTTTGGCTGACAGCGAATCCGCGGCCATGGCTTTGGCCGCCTGAGCGCGAAGTTTGTCCTCTTCGGTCAGATCGGCCAGTGTTTTCGGCGGCGGACGATCGCGGCCGCTATAATTGACCCACATGCCGTCGCTGGAAAGATTGATCGGCGCATCGTCGCGCACATTGCGCTTGTCCGCCTCCTCCCCGTCTTTGCCTTTCAACGAATCCTTGGCCGTTTTAATGCCCAGCATCTCGTTGATGGCATCCACCAGATCCATCGCCGCTTTGATGTGGTCGGATCGCTCCTTGGCTTTGGGCGCCACGATGGAATTGGCAAACTCGCCGCGCACCAGTTCATAATACTCGCGCGCTTTCTCCAGATCGCCGATCTTGTACTCCTGTTGCTGAGCCAGGGCGAAATAACTTTTGGCGGATGCATCGGTGCGGGTGTGCTCTTTGATGATATCATCATACCATTTGAGCGCCGCCTCTTCCTG
>DAIQOA010000157.1:0-10185 GCA_036788095.1 bacterium
CAGCGGGGTTTCTTCGCCGCGGTACTGCTCGGATTCAGCCGTGCGTTCGGAGAAACCATCGCGGTGATGATGGTGATCGGCAACGTGGCCAAGACGCCGCGCTCGCTCTTTGATCCGGCTTACACTCTGCCGGCGTTGATCGCCAATAATTACGGCGAGATGATGTCAATCCCGTTGTATGATTCGGCCATCATGCTGGCGGCACTGATTCTCATGGTGATCATCATTGCCGTCAACCTCATCGCCCATCGCATTCTCGGCAAACTGGAGATCCGTTAGCGCATGAACCGGAGAAACAATGAGAAACTGGCGATCGGCGTGATGCGGCTTTCCCTGTTCGGGATTGTCCTGATCCTGGCCGCCATCATGGCGGTCATCGTGGTCAAGGGCTTTAGCGCCATGAGCTGGTCCATGATCACGCAGACGCCCAGGGGTGGTTTTTATCTGGGCAAAGAGGGCGGCGTGGCCAACGCCATCGTCGGTTCGATCTATCTGGCCGGCGGCGCCACGCTTCTGGCGCTGTTGATCAGCGTGCCGTTAGCGTTCGCGCTGCAAAAAGAGTACAGCAGCGGCCGGCGGACCTATTACAGCCGGCTGGCTTTGGATGTGCTCTGGGGTACGCCCTCCATCGTCTACGGCGCCTTTGGTTTCATCATCATGATGATGATCGGCCTGCGTTCCTCATTGCTGGCGGGCATCATCACTTTGGCGTTGCTGGTGACGCCGATCATGACCCGCGCCATGGAGGAGATCATCCGCATGGCGCCGCAGGAGCTGAAAGAGACCGCCTATGCGCTGGGCTTGACGCGGCTGGAGAGTTCGAGCACGGTCATCCTGCGCCAGACCATCGGCGGTTTGCTCACCGCGGTCATGCTGGCCTTCAGCCGGGCCATCGGCGACGCCGCATCGATCCTGTTCACCGCCGGCTTTTCCGACCACATGCCCGGATCGGTGTTGGACCCGGTGGCCTCTCTGCCGCTGGCCATTTTTTTTCAGATCAGCACGCCCATCCCGGAGGTGCAGCAGCGGGCGTACGCCTCCGCGTTGATTTTGTTCATCATCGTCCTGTTGCTCAGCCTGGTGTCGCGCTGGATTTACTTAAAATTTTCCAAAAACGTGATCAAGTAGGAATCTATGGCGATTCAGATCAGAAATTTGTCCGTCCGCTATGGCGCGCATCAGGCGCTGCGCGACGTGAGCGTGGACCTGCCGGTGGGTAAAATCACCGCGGTGATCGGCCCTTCGGGCTGCGGAAAAACCACGTTCCTGAAATGCCTGAACCGGCTCATCGACCTGCAAGAGGGCGTGCAGGTGACCGGCCAGGTGCTGGTGGACAATGAAGACATCTATGCGCCGCAGGCCGACCTGCTGGCGTTGCGCAAAAAGATCGGTTTTTTGTCGCAGCGCCCGTTTCCGCTGCCCATGTCGATCTATGACAACATCACCTTTGCGCCGCGCATTCATCGTCTGTCCGAGGCCGAGTTGCTCAGCCACATCAACGGCCTGACCACCGCCGTCGCCCAATCCGGCCATGGCGAGGTCAAGCACATCGGCCGCCACCTGGATGAAAAAACCAAATGGAACCTGTTGGTGGAAAATTATCTGCGCTTGGCCGGCCTGTGGGATGAACTGGGCGGCCGGCTGCACGAGCCGGCGGCCAGGCTCTCCGTGGGCCAGCAGCAACGCTTGGCGCTGGCGCGCGCACTGGCCATCGAACCCTCGGTGATTTTGGCGGACGAACCGACCTCGGCGCTGGACCCCATCTCCGCCCGATTGATCGAAGGACAATTCAAATTATTAAAAGAAAAATACACCCTGGCGGTGGTGACCCATATCCTGCGCCAGGCGCGGCGCATCGCCGATCATGTGCTCTTTTTCTACATGGGCGAGTTGGTGGAATCCGCTCCGGCCGAGCAGTTCTTCAACCATCCGCAACATGAAAGAACCGCGGCCTATCTATCGGGAGAGATCAGTTGATGCCGATAAAAAAAATACTTGCGTGCCTCTGGCCGGCCATCGCACTCTCCGGCGCAGCGTGGTCGCAATCGCCGGTCTATACCTTCAGCGGACAAATCCGCTATCGCGGCGAAGTGGAGAATCGATCCTTTGTTCCCGGAAGCAAAACGAATCATTATCACCTGCTGCGCAGCCGTTTCGGCCTGCAGGTTCGTCCTGAACCCGGCATTCAGGTTTTCCTGCAAATGCAGGACAGCCGCCCCTTTGGCGGTGAGAGCACCTCACTCGCGCGTGGAACCATGGATGCGAGCGCCGATGCCCTGGATTTTCACCAGGCCTATTTTATGCTGGACCGCCTTTTCTCCACACCGCTGCAGCTGAAAATCGGCCGCCAGGAACTGCGCTTCGGCAACGAACGACTCATCGGCGCCAACAATTGGTCCAACACCGGCAGAGTGTTCGACGCCGGCGTCCTTTCCTACAGCCATCGAGTGGTCAGCCTGGATCTGTTCTACAGCCGGTTGAGCGGCGGACAAAACAGCGCGGGCGCCGATAACCTGGTGGGTGTTTATTCCACCCTGCGACCCAACAGAGCTCTGGTCTGCGACGGCTATCTACTCCATGATTACGACACTAGCAACATCACCAGCGGCAACGATCTAGGCAAGGACCTGCTGCGCCGTTATACCGTTGGCCTGCATGTGCACGGCGGTAACGGACATCTGCAATGGGCGCTGGAGGGCTATCGGCAGACCGGCGCTCTGCAGGTCCGGGAAAGTCTGCCTCTGGCGGATATACGAGCTGCCTTATTGAGCGCGGAGGTAAAACTGATTCTCAGACAAAAAAGTGCCACGGCCCTGTCGCTCTCCGCCTGCCGCATCTCCGGTGACAACGATCCCAGCGACAAGACCGCGCGTTCCTTCGATCTTTTATTCGGCTCCAAACACGGCTATTACGGCCTGATGGATTATTATCCCGACCGGATGTTCGCTGACCAGGGGCTGGAGGACTATGCCGTCGGCCTCACCACCCACAACAGCGACCGGCTGCAGTTGACGGCGGAGGCCCATGTTTTCAGAACCGATGCCGCTCCTCCCTCCGCATCCGTTAAAGCGATCGGCAAAGAACTGGATATGACGCTGATCTGGACCCACAGCAAAAGCCTGAGCCTGGAGGCCGGTTGCTGCGCTCTCTTTCCCGACGCGCTGGTCCGTGCTTTACACGGCAGCGCCGTCTCCACCTGGGGCTATGTCATGACCACGGTCAAGTTTTAGCGTTCCACATAAACGCTTTTCTCCCCGCCTGCCGGAATGTTGATTTTACTTGAATGCAAACATAAAATGTAATAAAATAAACTTGGCCTTCCTTGCCACTCGATCGCGCGACGCGACCAGCGAACGCGGTTCGGTGAACCGTCTCCTGCCAGCAAATTAAAAACTTGGAGGAACCATGAAATCCTGGATTTTTCCTCTCCTGCTCCTTGTTATGCAGCCTGGAACGCTGAGCAGCCGGACCGCGCCCTATGCACGCTGGGATCATCATCGTATTGTCCTGGATAACGGCCTCATTCAACGCACGGTGATGATCCATGACACTCTGGGTGCGACCACGGTGTCGCTCAAGTTCAAAGGGGTCGACCGCAATTTTGTCGCCGTTGACCGGCCGGACTATATGGAGAAGGATGACCAGGGCGCGTGGGGCCAAACGCATCGCTACCATAAGGCGCCGCCGCCTGAGGAGTTTGGCTTTTGCCTAGAAGGCCGGTGTTTCACCGGACGCGACCAGTGGCGCATTCGACACATCGAGGAGGCGACGGATGAGCTGCAGGGAAAGGGCGTACGCCTGATCCTGGCCTCCGAGGACCCCCGTCTGCAGGACCTGACTCTGAGCATCACCTATCTGCTCTATCCCGACCTTCCCATCATCCGCAAAAAACTGACGTTCGAAAACAGCGGCCTCCATGAATTAAAAATAGAGGCCGTGGATGTAGAACGCCTCAACACCGCCTGGTCGGAGACCCAGACGGTGCTGCTGGCCAACTATGCGCGCCAGCGCCGCATTGGCCCTTATCTCGGCAACTGGGATGATCCGGTGGTGGTTGTGCACGATATCTTTAACAGCCGCGGAATGGCGCTCGGAAACGAAACGCCGGGCGTCACCAAACGAACCGCCGTCAACCTCGACGGCCGCACGGTGACCGTGGGCCTCACCTATCCGGACCAGGACTATGGGTTTCGTAAATGGCTCAAGCCCGGGGAGAGCTGGGACACACCCTGGACCTTTATCGGTTTGTATCGCGACAGCCATGATCCGTTTGCCGTGGTGCAGGGCGCGGTGGCCGACTTTGTCCGCAAACATATGGGCATCCGACTGGCAAAAATAAAAAACAAACCGGTGTTTGTCTATAACACCTGGGTCCCTTTCCAGGACCGGATCGATGAAAAACTGGTTCATGAACTGGCCGAAGCGGCTGCCGAGTGCGGCATCGAAGAGTTTATTATCGACGCCGGCTGGTTCACCCTGGCCAACAACGATTCGAGCGTCGAAAAAACTTGGCATAAGCAGTGCGGCGATTGGCTCATCGACCCCATCAAGTTTCCTCGCGGGCTCAAACCGGTCTTTGACCACATCAAGCAATTGGGCATGAAACCCGGACTGTGGATCAGCCTCGGCACCGTGGGCAAAACCTCCAAAACCTTTGCCGCATTTCCCCAGTATTGGGTCCGTGACCAAGAGGGCGAAATTCTCTATCTGCACCAGGCCGGCGATCGGGATAATGCCTCAGGGTGCTTTTCCACCGGCTGGCCGGACCACATGCGCGAGGTCATCCTGAAATACATCCACGAGTACGGCCTCGCTTACGCCAAACTGGATCTGGCGGTGGTGACCAGTCCTTACACCTATGACAAGCGCATTAGCGGCTGCTATGCCAACGGGCACCTGCACAAAGACCGCGAAGAGGCGCTGTTGATGAGCTTTGAAAAGTTGTACGCCATGTTTGACCAGGTGCACGATTCGGCTCCCGAGGTGTTCATCGACTGCACGTTTGAAACCGTGGGCAAGCTGCAGGCCATCGATTACGCCATGTGCAAGCACGCCGAGGGCAACTGGCTGTCCAATTTTTACGAACCGACCCCGGTCGGCAACCTGCGCGTACGGCACATGGCCTGGTGGCGTTCTCCGGCCATCCCCGCAGCCTCCCTGGTCATCGGCAATCCGCGCATGGATGATCCCGACGCCATCCTTTACATTAAATCGCTGGCCGGAACGCTGCCCATCCTGCTGGGCGATCCGCGCAAGCTCTCCAAAACGAGGCGCGCGGAATTCAAACGGTACGCGGACTGGCTGCGGATTATGCAGGACCGGTATGACTATATGATGTACCGACAGGACTTGCCCGGCATGAGCGAACCGACGGCAGGGGCGTGGGACGGATGGGCGCGCATCAACACCGACACCCGCTCCGGCGGCATCGTCGGCGTATTCCGCCAGGGGGCGGCTGAGGACAGTCGAAAAATCGCGGTACCTGGCCTGGATAGCGGTCAGCGCTACCAAATCTTGAGCGCACCCGAGGGCAAACCAATAGGGACCATGACCGGCCATGATCTGATGAATAAGGGCTTCATCGTTCAGGGGGACAAGCGTCACGACGGATGGCTGTTCGAAATCCGCAGGCTGCCATGACAGGTCCACAGGCGGCGAACGCCGCTCGAGTTCTAAAAATGCAGGGGATTGCTGTATTGTCGTTGCGAGGGCCGCGGTTTTGGCGGCCCGAAGCAATGCCGCTATTCAAGGCATTCGCTGTGCGTCAATTAGCCGGGAGAACGTATCATGAAAGCAAAAAAATGGAGTGTCGCGCTGGCGTTGATCTGCCTGCTCGTCCTGCCCGAGTGCAGAGGAGTGGACGATGATTCAGACGGTTTCAACGAATGGGCGATCTACCTGCTAGCGGATTCGTCTCTGACCAGCTATCAGATTCGGCAGACGCCGCTGGCTGCACTGCAGCTGGCGCCGATACCGATGATCACACACAAGGACCTTCTTGCCTACCACTGGCAGACGCATGAGATTGAGTTCACCCCCGCGATGGAGGCGACGCTCGATACGTTGACGCATAAAAGAGGCACGGTACATGGACTGCCCATTGTCGTGGTGGTGGGCGAAGAGCGCATCTATGCCGGCGCGTTCTGGTGGGCCTACTCTTCCCTCACGCCCTGTTGTCCCTATATCGAGTTGATTAGTGTTAAACCGTTGAAAATTTCTCTCCCCCCGTTGCACCAAGGATCTGACCCCCGTACGGACGACAGGATCTACTGGTCCCTGATGGCGGCCGGGGTTTTGAAGGAATGATGGATTCTCTGACAGGAACATACAATTGCTCGATCGCGATAGTGGCTCGCCGCCCGGCATGGGAAGACCCAAGACAACGGCTGACATCGATCTGAACACTGGGCGGTACGAGTGAGATAACAGCACTACCACAACAAAACCGCAGGGCGTGCGTTCTGCGAAGGGAGGGAACATGAACGCTGCAAAAAGAACGGTTGGGATTCTGGTCGCCGTGTTGATGCTGGGCTTGGTGATGGCGGCCGGCTGCGGCAAAAAAAGCTCTGAGGAAAAATTAATGGAACGGGCCTTGGAAATGGGCGGCGGCAAGGACGTAGACGTTAAACTGCGCGGTGAAAAAGTTACAGTGACCAGCGATGGGCGCAAGACAGAACTGACGGAGACCAACGAGTGGCCGTCCGGCCTGACCGACGAGGTGCCGAAATTCACCGCCGGCAGGATCAAGCATGTCGTCCAAACCCATAACCAGGGTGAATCCTGGCAATACAACGTTCATCTGGCGGATATCAGCATGCAGGACCTGAGAGACTATGAAAAGGAGCTGAAGAATAAGGGCTGGGAGACCCAGCTGATGGAATTGGGAGAAGCCGGAGGCTCTGTCAACGCGCAAAAAGGCGCCATGGGCATCACCATGATGTTCAGCGGAGAGGAGAAAAGCGGCGTACTGGGGATTCATAATAATCTCTAACCGCGCGAAGCAGAACCGATGGAGCGAAGAAAAAACCGCGCTGTTTTGTGCCGCCCTTGGCGCGATCGTCTTCTTCACACGATCGCAGATAGCGGCTCCAATTTCGGTTTCGAGGCGGAGCTCTGGCGCACGGCCGCCGCCCTGCACTCCAATATAGATGCCGCCGAGTACAACTATGTGGAGCTGGGACTCATCCCTCTCAAATACATCTCCGATGCCCTTGAGGAACTGCTAGACAAAATGCAAGCCGAGGCTGGCCAGTGGGCAGTTCCGAGGACCCGGACGAGTACCGCGTGATGAATATCTTTTTGTGTCCAGGAAGGCGCGCTGGCCTTTTCTCCAGGCTAGCCCGAGGGTAAAAAAAAGGCGGGCAAATCTCCCCCCCGCTGCACCGTCCGGGTTTTAGTCGAGATGCTGACGCCCTACAAGACAAGGGCCGGATCTATGAGCCTTGCTGCGGTTCATGGGGCTGATTCAAAGATTCTATAGGATTTGTGATATGAAAATTATGGCTTGCTTATTAAACGAAATAGCCTTATCGTTTAATAGTGATTCGAGCTATTTAACATTCATTTAATAGCAGAATGTTTGAAGATGAAACGTGGATCGTCAGGATTTTATGAAACAACCCTGATTGCCGGGGAGCAGATAAAAGCCTATATTCCAGCGCCGCTGCCGCCTGAAATTTCCCTTGAAATGAATAAAGAGCGCCGGCAACGGCTGGAAAGGGCCACGCTGGCGCTGGGACGATTGGACAGCATCACTTTGCTCTTGCCTGATCCGAATCTTTTCCTCTATGCCTATGTTCGCCGTGAAGCAGTACTTTCTTCCCAAATTGAAGGGACTCAGTCTTCCCTGACCGAGCTTTTGCTTTTTGAATTGGAGGAGGCGCCGGGTGTTCCGCTGGATGAGGTCGTCGAGGTTTCCAACTATGTTGCAGCGATGAATCATGGGTTGACCCGGCTCAAGGAAGGATTTCCACTATCCAACCGTCTCATAAGGGAAATGCATGCAATTTTGCTTTCTCGCGGCCGAGGGAGCGATCAAGATCCCGGCGAGTTCCGGCAGACGCAGAATTGGATCGGCGGCACGCGGCCGGGCAATGCGCATTTTGTACCTCCGCCACCGCATCATGTGCAAAAGTGCATGTCGCAGATGGAACATTTTCTGCATGACGAAAGAAATCCAAACTCTTCCATTATTAAGGCAGTACTGTTGCATGTCCAATTCGAAACGATTCATCCTTTTCTTGATGGAAATGGTCGCATGGGACGGCTGCTGATTGCCTTTGTACTCCACCATGATCAAGTGCTCTCCCAGCCGCTTCTCTACCTGAGCTTGTACTTCAAGCAACACCGGGCTGAATATTACCGGCTTCTCGATCTGGTGCGCACTGAAGGTGATTGGGAAGCATGGGTGGATTTTTTTCTGAACGGTGTTGAACATACTGCTGCGAACGCCGTCGAGACCGCAAAGAGATTGGTCGGTCTTATTCAAAAAGATGAAGACAGACTTCGATCGCTTGGTCGTATTGCTGCCACCTCATCGCGCGCGTTCCATGTTCTTCGTGAGCGTCCTTTGATCACTTTGAAGGAGGTCTGCGGCCGCTCTGGCCTGACTTTCCCGGCAGCTGCCAAAGGCATTCGGGCGCTGGAAAAGGAAGGAATTGTCCGTGAGATCACCGGACGCCGCAGAAATCGAGTATTCGCTTACCACCGGTACTTGAAAATTTTGAGCGAAGGGACGGAGCCGCTGTAAAAAAAGATGGAGGGAGATGAAGTATGGCGGGTGAGTGGGGAGAAGATAGGATATAGTCTTTTATTCTTGTTCCTAAGCTCTGCTTGGCGTCTGCTGTGAATCGGCAGAAGACCGGGCTTCAGGTTTAAAGAGAAGTCACCCGGAACCGCCGCCTGAAAACGCCAGAACCAGTTGCCGAAAACCAGTGACAAAACACGCCTTTTCCCGCACGCTCTCTTTTAATGCGAGAAACAAGAATCAGACGGCTTTCTCCCGCCCCGCAGAACTCGCCCCAAAGTGAAATTACAGTAAATCCGTCAGGAAAAATTCACCGATTTGCTTACGCATGAACGGGCATCGTATCGGCAAAAATCACTTTTACAGCCCTGTGGTAAAATCGCCCGGTCACATTGCGCCCTTCCAGGCCAAAGCAGCGCTCGATCCACCCCTTCGGCTTCATTTCGAACCACAGGCGGCCGCTACGCAAAAAAAGCCGGCGTCTCCGGCAAAGGTTGGGAAAAATACAAAGGTGTGTTCGTTGTTTATACCGCGAGGCATAAACCGTCTGTTCCAAGCTGTTGTCATTCAGGACCCCTGTCATCCGGCGGGCATTAACATGCAAGCATCACCATCATTGAACCAGCTTTTTCACATCGGCTTCATAGACGCGGCCCTCGGAATCCGATGCAAGGATGATCCAGGAGGCCTTGGCGGGAAAAGCGTGCCGCGGGCCGGTCACATTCTGCACCGATCGGCTGCAGGTGGTATCCGGAGAAATGACCACCTGGGGTTCTTTCAGAACTGACGCCCGGGTTGTGTCGATGAGCGAGCAGACGATCACCGGATGACGAAGCAAGGGTGGGGCCAGTTCGCTCCCTCCGTAGGCGGAAAAAACAACGCCGGGATCCTGGGTTGCCATCACAATGGGACGACTCTGCCACTGCCGCTCTCCCTTGATCACATAGGGGATGTTGGTCCATTTGCCCGTTCGTGATCGCACGCGAAGGACGAACTGAGGTTTGCCGACTTGATCGACGCTGTTCTTGGTGGCCAGCCACAGGGCGCCGTCCGGAGAAAGGGCGGTGTTTAGATGATCATCCGCGGTTCTGTGACCCTGGTCGATGACCTGTTCCGCATCCCATTGTTCAGCCGGATTTTTGTCGCAATGTACGCGCAGGAGAACGGCGTCCCGCACCTGGTCGGACCAGAGCACTCCGATTTCCCCGTCCGCCAGCGGAGTCACTGCGCATATGTCATCCCGGTGAACTCCCTGGGCCAGAGCGGTACAACTCCACTGCCTTCCATTAGCAGAAGCGCTCCACACGTAAACCGTCGTGCCGGCCACGGCAGCCACCCACCATCTGCCCTTGCCATCCCTGATGATGGTAGCGGTCTCGATGGTTTCATCCGGGCCGGGAGGATACAGCTCGACGACAGGGCTCGCCTGCCACTGTATT
>DAIQOA010000158.1:0-10139 GCA_036788095.1 bacterium
GACCGCGGAAACCTCCAGGTCTGTTGGAAACATCAATCGCAGCCAATGATCTTCACACGGATTATCGATCTCTGTAACCAGATCCAACCGCTCCGCCAAAGAGGTCAAAGTGAGCGTGTGCTTGATTGCAACCCGTCGGAAACGGCTGCTGCGGCCTCGGCCGTTTTCCGCCGCTGATTCGGGCAAATCCATGTCCAAATAGATCCCGTAGCGGCAGAGAAAGGGGCCATCGGCCTCCAGGCAGATGCGAGCAGAGTTTCCCAGGCTGGTAAAGATCTGATCCGGCGCCGGCGCCTGGTAGGTCCAGGGATCGCCGATTTCGCCTCGGTCCCAGATATAACCAAGATCCCGATGCTCCCGTGAACTCCGCTTGTCGTACAGGTTCCACGTCCCGTTGGCTTGAATGGTAACCCGCAAAAAGGCGTTCTCCATCACCTGAGGATGCGGCGACAATGAACCGAGGCATCGACGGGCAGCGGCCGTCGTGCGCAGCTTTTGACAGCGATACCCATAGGCCGGCACTTGGCCGCTCGGAAAACAGATCAAATGACGATTCATGCGAAGAAAAAGCGGCGAATCGATGGGCTGTTGCAACACCGGCCATTCGGGAGTCATCGACAGCTGCTGCACCGGGCTCTCTTCGCCCGCTTCATTTACCATCAACAGGGTGAGAGGCACTGGATCGATGGCATAGGGTCCGCCCCACTCCTGTGGCACATCCACATAAGCGGTGAGGATTTCACCGCGGCAGCTATTGCCTGGATTAATGAGGATCAACTGGATTTCCCCAGAGGCGGTGTCAGAAAGGTCGATTTGCGCTGCAAGGGCTAGACTGTTCTTTTCCATCAAACCACGGGCGATCTCCCTGGCTTGATTGAAACGGAACAGCATATCGTCGTGCACCGCATCCACGCTGCAGCCGCCGATGCTGTCATGACCGTGGTTGTCCAAAAGATAGCGCCAGGCGACCGCAAGAAAGCCCTGAGGATATTCCCTTCCCTGCAGCCAGTTGAACGCGGCAAACGGTTCTGCATAATAAAGCAATAATGATTCAGTGTCGAAATTAGCCTGTTTGATAAAAGTCCGGGCGGAAAGGACGCCGCCGGCCAGCGAAGAAGACATGCGATCCTTTTTCACGGATCGCATCTCCCCTTTCAGAACCTTGAGGTCCTTCACCTCCTTTTTAAGACAGGCTACATAGTCCGGCAGATTGCTGTGGCGGATGACGTCCTGAGGCAAAAGGATTTGGGCGTCGTGGATCAGCTGAGATTCTCGATGGCTGGGAGCGCTGTTGTCATGGCCTTGAGCCCAGAACAGATGCGGAGTTGAAAAATCATCCTCGCCCGCCTGCGTGAGCCGCTGCAAGGACTCCTGCAGCCGATCCGAATGATAATCATCAGGGGGATCCGCCAGCTTATAGTCCCGGCGATAAAGGGCGGGATCACAAAAACGAACAGGACAGCCCGGCGTTTCCCAGTGAAACTCTCGGTCATCGACGCCGCCCTGACGATTGAAAATCACCGGCCGATAGATTTCATACCAGAAATTGCAGCGGGGTAATTTGGAGAAACGGGAGGCAAGAACGCGTGTGTCATCCGCCCCCTCCCAGATAAACTCTGCTTTGCCGGTATCGGTTTTACTTACGCCGCGGTAGAAAAGCGCCGTATCGATGCCAAATCCGGCATACAGCTGCGGCAGTTGCGATATCTGCCCCCAGGAGAAGGGCGAATAGCCCACTTTCAGGACCGGTCCAAAACGGCCGGCAAGGCGATGGCCCAAGAGCAGATTACGCACCAGGGATTCTCCGCTGACCATGAACTGGTCCGGTAGGCAGTACCAAGGTCCGATGAACAATCTACCCGCCTGCACCAGTTTTCGAATCCGTTCCTCGCCCTCCGGCCGGATCTGCAAATAATCCTCGAGGAGCGAGGTCTGAGAATCCAGATGAAAATAGTGAAAGTCGGCATCATTTTCCAGCAGGCCCAGTGTCTTGTCCATCATGTCGACGAGCATCATGCGGGTCTGCTGAAAGGAATAGCGCCACTCTCTGTCCCAGTGGGTATTGCTGATGACATGCATGGTAAAGGAGCGAGTCATGGTTGCGTTCTCCGTTCACAGCATCGATCAGGCGCGAAAGATTTTTTTCCTGTCTACCGGTTGGATCTGTTCCACGATCCATTTTCGCATTTCTTTGCCCGGGTCTGTGTTTTGCGGGTACGAGATCAATTCCAGCGGCACCGCCAGGGCCTGAGCGACGCGCAGGGCCAAGATCGGCCAAACCACGCCGATGTCAGCGATCACCGGAACGCTTTTTGCCAGCCGGCAAAAGCCGGACATCTCCATGCGGAACGGGATGCGCATCAACTTGGTCTTTGGGATGCCCTGATCAATGGCTTTTTGCACCTCTCCGGAATGATGTTCGAATTCCCACGCCGACTTGAGCACCGGGTCGAGATCGATCCTGATCAACGATTTTTCCGCCAGACGATAAGTCGCAAAACCCTCCCAGTCCGACCAGATGCCGTGACCGGTATAGGTCTCGAAAGGCCCGTCATGAATCTCCTGGGTGAGCACCACCGCGGACTCGATGATCACATCCGCCCCCTGCATCATAGCGGCGATTTTACTGCAGCGTTCCGCGATGGAGATCGAATCGGCAACGGCGATGCCGACCATGCCGCCGCCGACCAGTTGTGGAACAGTGACCAGCAGCGGCTTGCCCTTGGCCCAGGCAGCGCCCAGCATGGTGCGGGGATCAGCGCCGGCGCCGGCCACCGCTTCAAACGGCAAGCCCTTGCTGCGGGCCACCATCATGATCTCCTTGGCCAGGTTCTCGGTGCGCAAGCCCAACGGATAACCCATGTTTCCAGCGGCCTTGATGATCACATTACCATCCAGTTGAAGGCCTTTCTGCATCAGAGCGGCATCGATCACCATCTCTTCCTTGAGCCGGCTCAGAAGGGCGTCGGAGAGGAGAGAAATCTCGAAACAATCGCCCCGGGGCAACACCTCTACGGGAAAACCGAGCAATTTGCCGTCCACGCGTTTGACCTGATCCAGCACACCCGCCATCTCGTGAGCCACCACCGCTGAACTGGTGGTGACACCGTCGATGATGTCCTTGTGAATCAATTCGGCGATCAGTGTGGTGACCCCTTCATGAAGATTTGGGCCGCTTCCAGTAACCACAACGACCTTTCCGCCCTTCTCCTTGGCGGTTACCACAGCGGAAACCGCCTGGTCCACCGCCTGGCGCGCCGACGCATCCAGGCTTTGGTAAAGGGCGTTGATAAAATCAGTGTCTATTCGCATTGCACTCAACCTTTTTATTGTTTGGCGCTAATCAACTTTTCTACTTTGGCAAGATCCTCCGCTGTATCCACGCTCACGCCTGAAGCGGAGGCACAACGGGTTTCCGAAACATAAATCTTGTAGCCCTTCTCCAGCACCCGCAGTTGTTCCAACAGTTCGATCTTTTCCAGATGCCCCTGCGGCAGCTGTGAGATCATCAACAAAAAATCCTTGCGATAGACATAGAGACCCACATGCTCAAAAACCCGCAGGTTTTCGCTCTTGCGGGGATAGGGGATCAACGAACGGGAAAAATAGAGTGCATACCCGTTCTCGTCCACCACCACCTTGACAACGCCGGGATCATGATAATCCTCCGGCTGGATCAGAGTCATCAGAGTGGCCATGCGGATTTCTGCATGGTCGAGCATGGGTTGCACCGCCTCATCGATCATGCGGGGATCGAGCATGGGCTGATCGCCCTGAATATTGACGACAATGTCCGCCTCAAGCTTGCCAACCGCCTCGGCAATGCGATCCGTGCCTGATTGATGGTGTTGACCGGTCATCACCGCTTTGCCGCCAAAGCCCTGTACACAGGCCATAATGCGCTCATCATCGGCCGCGACGAACAGTTCCTGCAGCAGTTTCGATTCCTTAGCGCGCTCATACACCCACTGAATCATCGGCTTGCCGGCGATCGGCGCCAGTATCTTGCCGGGCAACCGAGTGGATGCGAACCGGGCGGGTATGACTCCAATCACTTTACATCGTTCACTCATCTTTTTTTCCTTCATTTTGTTCCGAACCGCCAAGCCACCGGATGGCCTGGACAAAAGATTTTCCATAGTTCTGCCAACGTTGAAAACCGGCTCCCCAATGCGGGGAGATATCCGAGGCAAAGGCCATGCTCCTGCCTTTGCCGAATTGCTGTACGACGATAAAGGGATCGTTATATTCCTTCACCTTGGCCAAAACGGTCGCTCCGGGTTTCGCCTGAATCCGATTATACCCGGTGAAAACCGGACAGGTCTCCCAATCCAGACCAGCGGTCACCGGATGATCCGACACCAGCGTCTGAATGTGCACCCCCTGGGGAGATTCGCGGCGATCATCATTGACGTCCAGACATTCCACCGGTAAAGCCTCTTCAACCGGAGTATCCCCCCAATTGCCCACGCCTCTGCGGCCGGTGAAGGATTCCCATCCGCCGATCATGATCAAACCACCGCCGTTGCGAACGAACTCACGGATGGATTCCAGACGGTTCGGGCCCATCGGCGAGTCCATAAAACGCTCCCACGGATAGAGTACCAGAACCTCTTGCTCGCAATCTGAGAGAACCACCACATCACAGCGGGCGGCGATGGCCTCCGGCGTCTCAGGGAACTTGGCCAGCGCGTCCCAATTCGCCATGTGCTCCACAGTGATATCCGGCTCGGCTTTGAGCGCGTCGAGCACCGGCTGACACCAGATCTGCACGCTATAACCCTTTTGTTCATAATAAAACGGTGAAGCGATAACATTGGGACCCAGCATCACCCCGGCATCGCCGACATACAGCACACGGATTTTTTTCGTCCATCCCTCTTGCGGCATCGCCATAAGGACTAGAAAAACGATCATCGCATACCATGCTCTTTTCATAAAACCCTCCAGGATAAATACATCGCACCACATCATGTAATGTAAAAAAGCCTGCTGGCCGAGTGAACGCCGATCGGATTTGCCATACCGCGAGGCATGCCGTGTAGCGCTTGGGTGCTCTCAACCTTCTATTATTGGCTGGTTTTTCTTTTCGTCAATAACCCCAGTTTCTTGAACGCTTCAAGAGCAACCGGCCAGGGACCGTCTTGACCCAACAGATAATAGGAAAAATAAGTGGTGGTCAGCGGCTTGATCGCCAGCCAGGGCTGCAGTTCGGTATAATAATACGGCGTGGGGGTGTTGTCCGGATGATTGTTCCACATATGCAGATAGATTGCATCGTTGACCGGATAGCCGATGAGCAGGCTTACATCCATTTGAGTATCGTAGCCGGCCGCCCACCCCTCTTCGAGCAAACAGGCGGCGCCGTAATACCGATCAAGCACCGGGCTTTTGCTGACCCATATTTTTTCCGGAAAAGTGTAAACGTCTTCCGGGCCGGTAGAGGGCCCGATCTCGATCAACGGATTGATGCCGATGACATGGAGGCTGGGATCTATCTCATCGAGGCTGTAGCGCACCTCGAGCACCTGCCCCTCACCCGGCAGTGTGATCGTTTTCGCGATTTTGCTGCCATGAATATTGGCCCAGAGTTCCACGCGGACGTAATTTCCTTTCGCCTGAACGATTTTGTATTCATAGATAATATGACCTGCGATATAGGGATAACCGATAAATTCCTCCAAACCGCCATAAGGATAAAAAGCAAGCGCTCCTCTCGGTTCGCCATGCCAGGGCGGAGTCTGCGGCCACAATTTAAACAGCAGATTTTCGTCGCGGCTTTTAAGGATATACTCGATGATCCGTCCACCGGTCAGCAGAATCGTGGCCTTAACTTTTTGATTCTCCAGCACGATCTCCGGCACGCCATCCTGATTCAGGTCCTCTTCATGCACCATGGCGTTGCCTTTAAAACGCCGCACCGCTATTTGTCCGCGGACCGTGTCGCCCGAAGCAGCCACGACCGCCATATAATCGCCCGGCGCAAGCCTCATTTTCCGCTTGACCGTTTTTTTCTGCCATGAAGCCAGTTCTTCAACCAGGGTCTCGGTGTGTACCCGTTTGCCGGTTTTCACCTCGGTCACGGTCAGATCAGCGATGAATGGGTTCACGGATGAGCTGTTCAACAGCGTGATCGGATAGTCCATCGGACCAGGCGAATCCAGAATCAACGGATGCAGCTCAGCCCGATGGGGAAGATCCCAATGGGTCAATGCGGCGACCGCTGCAAAATCGCCGGAGAATCGTACCCCGACCGGATTGTCTTTGCCGCAAGCAGCGGCAGAACTATTCAGGGTAAAAGCCAACAGCCGTGATTCCTGGGAATTCAGCGCAACGGCGGTTTCATACACATGATCGGCAACGGTGACGTCCGCCGGAAGATGCAGACTCAGCGTGCCCTTCACAACCCGTTCACCAGAGTTGCGCAGGGTGACCAGCAGGCGATTCTCTTTTATCTCTGCGTCAAGAGAGATAAAATCCATAAAAGTCCGGCTGAGATGCTCTTGTTCCAAAATAAGAATTCGTAATGGATTAAGCAACTCTTTTGACGCCAGCACGGCGCCGTTTTCAAATACCGCTGCGTTCCGCCGCGCCAGGATGGCGCGCATGATGGCAGCGGAATCCAACGGCTCGTTTTTTTCTAAAAACAGCAACAGGGCCGGTGGCGTGGATCTTTCGATGGTCCCTGCGTTGGTGATGAAGGGTTTGTCCAGCTTTTCCATGGACTCTTGATCCGCCGCGCTGTTAATCACATAACCATGGTAGTGGGCCGCAAACGCCCCGTCACCGGGAAGGTTGCTGAAATAATATCCCCCGTTCTTTTCACACCATTCCAGGCAGGAACCCACCGTATTATCCTGAACCTCCGGATAATGCGCCATACCATACATAACCCCACCGCTGCCATACTGACCCGGCATGAAAACGAACGGGAACTGGATATCGGACAGAGCCTGGTTTACCTCATTCGGCAGCATGAAATCATTATACCCGCTGACCGCCATCCACGAACAGCCCACCTGAAGCGCCTTGTTGATCAACTCATAGGGATTGGTGCGCACTGCCGGCGTGATCAAAAGCTCGTTCGTATGAACGCCCATCCAACCTTTACTGAAGGTAAAGCGATGAATCACATCCACGGCAGCCTGCAGATGGCCGTACAGCCGTTCGCTCTCTAGCGGTGTGTATCCGGCTGAAATAAAAAGCTGACGGTTTTCCCGTTGAAGCACAAAGGCCTTGTTACGGCGGAAATAAAGCTCTTCCGGCAGTTTTGCTAGCAACTCTTTGGCGACCGGATCACGCTGGCTGATCACCGCAAACACATCCCCTTGAAGCAGCGCTTGTTCCAAATCGGCCCTGGAGGGCGACCGCAACACCACTGGTTGTTTCTTTTCAATAAGCGATAGGAAACCCGGTTGAATCCAGAGCTCTTCCAACAGCAGTTGGTTGGCGATATCATTTTCTATCCTCAACAGCAGACTTTTAATATCCGGTTGTGCGGTCTGAAATACGCCTCTGCTGTAAAACCACTTCCAGGAGAACTCTTCCCATCGGCTGGTGTATCCCTTGAAATCATGGTTCAGCGTTTTAACCGCATAGGCGACGTCGGCCGGCGCTTTCCATTCCATCATCGGTTGTTTTTGCTGATCAGATTTTGCCAACAGGCTGATCGCCATACTGAAAAAGCAGAGCCAACCTGCAGTCCACTTGCACATAGATCCTCCTTGATGCGGTCCAACACCGGCTATGAAATAGTACTCATCGCTCCGGCGGAAAAAATAGCGGATAAAGTTCGGTAAAATGTTCTTTGATCCGGCTGCTGCTGGAAAGATCCCACAGGGATGTTTTCATCTGGCGTAATCCCAATACAGCCACGATCCAGCCCTGGGTCCATCCCGATTCGATGGACCAGGCGCCCCAGCCCGCATCCGCATTGCTGCCCCAATAGGTCCACTGGCGATAGTCAAAGGCGCGGAACCAGGCGCCGTCCAGTTCTGGAAATTTTTCCGAACGCACCTGAATGCGGCAGAGAAATTTAGCCAGCCTTTCCTCTGCGGCGATGTACATGGAATCCTGGGTGGCCAAAGCCGCTTCATGCAGGCCGAGAAAAGCAAAATTGCTGGTGTACAACAAATCGCAAATAGGATCTCCGTTGGCCTGGATGAGCGTCGCCTCCTTTTCACCGTATTCCTCATTGGAGATAGGCGGTCCATATTGTCCCATCTCCGGTTTTCCCAGTTCTTCCCGCAGCGCGCCGCAGGAATCCTGCAAGGCGATCAGGTCGTTCGCCATCTGACGCAACCAGCCGCGATGTTCTTCGGTGTCCTCACTGCGCACCAACCACGCCAACGGAAGCAGCATGCGTGCACGTTCCTGGGCAATACCGTTCGTCCAGCGCCATTGATCAGGATAGGCCTGCATGGTCATCCGAATCGCGGTTTTGGCCCGTTGCAGGAACAGAGGAAATCCGGTATGACGGTAGGCCCACAGATAACAGGCCCACAGATAGGACTCATAGTGCGGGGCATAATTGACTGGTGATTGATGGTAGTAATGCTGCCATCCTTTTGACGATATGTCCGACATATTGATGCGATTGGTGCGAAATCCATACTGGCCGCTGGTGCGCAAATTGGCGAGCAAAACTTTAAGCAAAGGGATATCCCAGGCAGTGCTTTGCAGCAGGGCGGCGGTAGCCATGGTGCTCAAAATCACCCGAGCGTTGTCGTCTCCATAATAAGCGATCTGCCAGGCAGGTGAACTGATCCCCCAGACGATCAGGCCAAAAGCCGGATGGTTGGGATCGGCACGCTCCTGTTGCTGCGCCATACAATCGAAAAACAAAAAATTCAACAGGCGTCCGGCGATAGGAGTGTAGACGCTATTCGCCGTTAACTGACCTCCGAAAGCCAGACCCATGGCGCATTCGCCGGTGCAATCGGAACGCCGGATGATCTGACGGGGTTGCCGGCCATCATGACGAACGCTCGAAGCATAGCCCTCCAGTATGCCGTACCTGCCATCCCCGCTCGGCTCTTCGATCGTGGAGCCATCGTCCGAGCGTTGAACCAGCGCCGGCACCTGGCTTTCATCGGGCTGATGCATCAATAGCCGTGATTGGGTAAACCAGGCGGTACCTCTCTGCAGGGCGTTCGCCTCAACCGCCTGCGGTAAAACATCCTCCCTGGAGAAAGAAGGGCGAACTGTCGCTGTCCACTTCAGATCGATGGCGCCGGCGCCCGGGCACGCCCAGCCGAGTATTTTTTGCCAGATGACGGACCAGGCTGCTTCGGGCGCATACCTTGCACTGACAAACTGACTCAGTTTGGTGGAAGAAATCAAAACAGAGCTGTCCGGGTAGAATGCCAACAGCGGCCAGCTCTTCTCGGCGAGTCCGAAGACCGCCTGATCGAATCCAGCAACGCGTGACAGCGCCAGATGAGGCGCGGGCACGATGAGGGGAGTGTAATGGCAATCATGAATAGCGAGGATGGTCATCGGCTTGAGATCCGGCAGAAAAAATTCCGATGACACCACCGCCCGTTCATAGCGTGTGGTCTTGACCGAGTTCACCGCTAGGCCGGGCAAGGACGCGGGAAACTCCAAGTACACGCGCAAACGTTTTTCTCGCGCAATGTTCAGCAACACAGAGTCGATCTCCGTAGGCCGGTCTGGATAGCCATCCGCCAATATAAGAACCCCGGATCCCTGCGGCGCCGCAGAGAGGGCCTGCTCCGCGGTTGTCCATCGTGCACAGGGGATGGTTTTTGATTGAGACAAAACCCGATACAGATCATTCGTCTCCTGACAGCAGAGGGTCAGAGCGCGGGAATTGCTTGCCGGTTGATCCGCGCATCGGATGAACCATACGAACGTAAGCAAGGACGAGAACAACATGTGTTTTGTTTTCATTTCACCTCACAGGAATGGACGTAATCTTTTCAGCAACGATGCGGACTGGTCCGATCAATCCGCAAGCGGGCAGAGGGGCAAAGCCGGCCGGACCGCGAAAATTTTTTGTATAAGCCGTCGTTCCACTACCATAATGGAAGATCAGTTTTTCAGGAATAGAAACCGTTTGTGTGGAAGCGGCCGCGCGATTGATTAGAGTGTTGGCGACCTCCACCATCAAGCGGTTC
>DAIQOA010000159.1:0-10062 GCA_036788095.1 bacterium
TACGGCCTTGCCGCGGACAAAAACGCGGGCTCGAAGGATTATATTCTGTTCACTGGCCAGGAGAATTCTGCCATTGGCTTGCGGCGAACTCGCATTAGGCAAGCTGCCATCGGTTGTATAATGCACAACCCCGTTTTTTATCTCCGTGGTCATTTCAACCGCCAGGGTATCGATAAAAACAGCGCTCTGCGCCGTAATCTCCGGCCTGCTATTCACGGTAAAATTTCCGTCGATCTCGAGCACGATCACCGTAGCGGAGGAAGCCGGTTGCACCCAGCTGACATCGATATACCATTCACCATCTTTTTCTTCTGTCAGCAGCCGGTTTGCAGCCGATGCCAACGGATAGGCCTGTTTGATTTTCGCCGCCAATCCAGGAACCGCCAATTTCCCGTCGCTGGGCCAGTCGAAAACGTGCAGGTACAATTTTGTGAGATTGCCGGATTTTTTCTGGGTCACTCGTCCCCAGGTGATTTCGCTGAACGGGCCGGCGCCGCTGCCGTAAATGGCTTCGCCGTTGGCGGCAAGCCAGCGGCCGACCTCTTGCAGCCGCTCTATAGAAGGCTGGGGTATAAGCCCTTCAGATGTGGGCCCGACGTTGAGCAAATAGTTTCCCCCTTTGGAAACGATATCGATCAGGTTTTGGATCAAAGTGGTGCTGCTTTTCCAGTCATGATCATGGCCGCTGAATCCCCAGGTGTGGTTCATGGTCATGCACGCTTCCCAGTTTTTGCCCGCAATGCCGGTGGCGGGAATCTGCTGTTCGGGCGTGTCAAAATCGCCGTCCATGCCGCCGCCGAGCCGGTTATTGGTGATCAGCTTTGGATAGGCGGCGATGATCAAAGTAAATCTGGCGGCCCGTTGCGGGGTCATGTCACAGGGCGTATCCCACCAGAGAATGTCGGGATGATAGGCTGAGAGGAGCTCTTTCACCTGCGGAACCGCCACGGCGTCCAGGTATTCATCAAAGCTTCCCTCCTGCGCCGGATGCCAATGGCCGCTGCACGCGCTTCCGCCCGGGTGATTCCAGTCCTGTGCCTGTGAATAATACAGGCCAAAGCGCAGTCCATACTTTTGGCAGGCATCAGCCAGCGCTTTGACCACGTCCTTTTTATAAGGCGTGGCGTCCACGATATTAAAGGGATCAGCTGATTTGAACATGGCAAAGCCTTCATGATGCTTTGAAGTCAGCACAATGTATTTCATGCCGGCCGCCTGAGCCAGGCGCGCTACCTGTTCGGCATCGAACCTGACCGGATTAAATCGGCCGGCCAGAGGCTTATAATCAGCGGGTGGAATCTTGAAATAGCTCTGCATCCATTCAGCGGCATCGCCCACTTCAATTCTTTGGTCTTGCCAGCTGCCGGCGGGAACGCAGTACAGGCCCCAATGGATAAACAGGCCGAATTTGGCCTCTTTCCACCACGTCATCTTGGAATCATCGCGGGTGTGCTTTGGAGCAACCATCGCACTTGCCGATTGAAACAAAATGAGCAAAATGAATGTAAAAAGCCGTTTGAAATATTTCATCAAATTTTTTCATTCCCTCTGCGCTGCCGAGCGCCGATGGGTTTCACTCGATCACTCCAGCCGCAAAGCGATGGCCACTGATTCAAGCGGCCGACGAGGGCTTGGGCTTTTCCTTCGGCCTTTCCAGCAGCGCCTGCGCTGCGGCCAAGGATTCCCGGTTGCCTAGGATCAACAGCACATCCCCCTCCTGAAGGATCGTGGCGCCGCTGGGCATAATGTACTTTTCACCTCGGCTGATCAGAGTGATCAGACTCTCCTTCGGGAAACTAAGATTGAGGATGGGTTCACCGGCAACGGCGGATCCATAGGGCACAAAAAGATCCACCAACTGCATGTCCAGCTCTTCAGATTTTTCGAAATCGATCGGATAGCGCCGGTGCTTGACCAGGGGTTCATCCACGCCGGTCCATCGGGCAAAGGGCGGGATCGTCGTGCCCTGAAACAGGACCGAGGTGATCACGGTAAAAAAGATCAGATTAAAAATGGCATGATTGGCATCCAGGCCTGCCAGGAGAGGAAAGGTCGCCAGCACGATGGGCACTGAACCGCGCAGGCCCACCCAGGAGATCAGATGTTTTTCACGCATGGAGAGACGCGAAAACAGCAGCGAGAGAAACACCGCAGCCGGCCGGGCCACCAGCATCACGACCAGAGAAAGAAATAAGCCCTGTCCGGCCACAGTGGCCAGTTCACTGGGAAAGACCAGCAGCCCCAGGGTGAAAAACATAAAGATCTGCATCAGCCAGGCCACCCCGTCCTGAAAACGGACGAGGCTTTTTTTGTGGGAAAAGCTGCGGGAGCTCAACAGCAACCCGGCGATATACACGGCGAGAAAACCGCTGCCGCGCAGGACCGCCGTCAGGCCATAGACCAGCAGCACCCAGGCGACGCACAGCACCGGATACAACCCTTCAAAATCGAGTTTGATCCGGTTGACCAAATAAATGAACACCCTGCCCAACAGATAGCCGACAGCCAAACCGATGAGCATCTGCTGAAAGAAAAGTGGAATCAGCGTCCACACCGGCTGGCCGGGATTGCGGATCAACTCGATGAATCCCACAGTGAGGAATACCGCCATGGGATCGTTGCTGCCGGACTCTAGTTCGAGCAGCGGCCGCAGGGGCTCTTTGAGACCCACGTTCTTAGAGCGCAGCACAGCAAACACCGCGGCCGCATCGGTCGAGGAGACGATGGAGCCGATGAGAAAGCTGGTCAGCCAGGAAAAATCCAGGGCGAATCTAACGCACACGCCGGTGACGACCGCGGTGATCAGCACGCCGGCGGTCGACAGGGCCATCGCCGGCTTGATCACCCGGGAGATGGATTGAACGTCGGTATCCAGACCTCCGGCGAAGAGGATAAAAGCCAGCGCGATCGTTCCCAGCGCCTGCGCCCATTGCGCATTGTCAAAATAGATGCCGCCCGGCCCTTCCGAGCCTGCCACCATACCGAGGCCGAGGAACAACAGCAGCACAGGAATGCCGAATCGCTCGGACACCTTGCTCATGCTCACGCCGGCGATCAGCGTCAGGGCGGCTAAGAGAATGATCAGTTCAATTGTCATGTCGGCAAAATAAATATTTAACGGATAAGAATCAAGACAAATGAAATACAACGGCTGAGGCGGAGTTCTTTTCCGTTGGGAACCTTTCTCCCTTTTTCACCTTGGTTATTTGAAATCATCTGAGTATAATGATGCACATTTGATCCAGCGGCATATCCATAAGCCTGCCGGCTGAATGGAGGCTAAAAACAAGGAATCTACTTCTCATAAAAGGACTGGCAGAATATGAAATGCCATAAAATCGGGGTGGTTCTGTCTTTCACGCTGATAGGCATGAGTCTCGGGGTGCAATCGAAGCAGCGTTCAAAATCCATTTCGGCAGATCACCCATTAACGGTCGATTTCAGTTATGCCTTTTCCACTCCGCATCGGATCACCGTATGCCTGCCGAACAGCATGAACAAAACTCTGCTGGATGCCTATCCTGACTATGTGCGCATGGCCTGGACCTATGACAACCTCCTCAACAAGCCTCTGGGAAGCTTTACGACGCCGAGAACAAACTGGGAGGTGCGCATCACCGCAGAAGTGGATGGAAAAAAAATAGCCGGGACTTTATGGCGTCGCAGCGAGGGCTGGTTGCCGGTGCTTAACTATGCTTTTCAAGACTCTGGAGTCTCCGTCCATCTTGAAATCCTGGGTGGTGAGAGTGCGGCGATCAGCCGGGTCGAGGTGAGAAACAACGACGCCAGGCCGCATGGCGTTCTGGTGCGCTGCGAAAGGCCGGGTGGACTTACCGGATATAATCCCGCTTGGGTACAATCTCAATGGGATGCAAACGTGCTGTTGGCCGGCTGGCAGGACCGCGCTGACCGCATCATTGTCTTTGCCGTCGGCGGAGACGAGCATCCGGTTTTAGGACCAACCACCATCGCGATGAAATGGAATCTTACAGCCCACGCGCAGAAAAGCGGCTGGCTCATCCGGCCCTATCGGGCCAACCATGCCATGTTGCCGGGACTCGTACAATCGGAATGGAGCGCGGAATTTGAGGCAATGAAAAAAACCTGGCAGGCGCTGATTCAGAGAGCCGCCGCGGTCATCATTCCGGATGCCGATGTACAAAATGCTTTTAATGCCGGACTGGCTGATTGCTTCGTCATGCGCGAGCAGGTTTCCGAGGAATACATCGCCGGCACGCCGGGCACCGAAGGATACCGGGCGCCTGGTTCCGGAGAACCGGCGATCGTCGCCGTGCTCCTGAATCAACTGGGTCTGCACGCAGAGGCGGTAAAAGGATTTCAATTATGCATCGATGAACAAGGACCCGACGGCAACTGGTGCGATCCGTTGGGATGGGGACATTATTGGTGGGCCGCCAGCGGTTTTAAATCTTGGCCGATCATGGAGCATTATCGCCTTACGGGGAACAAGAACTATCTGGCAGCCGTGTATCCCAGAATGCTGGCCAGCTCCCGTTGGCAGGAAACACAACGCCGAAGAACGCGCGTAATGGCAGATGGAGATCGGCCGTTGACCTACGGGCTGATGCCACGGGGCATGGGGGATTGCGGACTGAAAGACGAGGAGGATCTATATGGCGTCTTTTTGCCGCACAACCTGTGGACGGTTTTTGCCGATGCGTCCGCCTTGCAGGCGGCGAAAATTCTTGATCAAAAACAAGACGTGGAGGAACTGGAAAAAATCCACACCACGGCCCTGGCGGATCTGCTGCAAGCCCTGGAGAATGGCGCCATCGCTGAAAACGGTTATCGCTGGATTCCAGGCGTGCCAGGCAAAACCTCCGGCAGCCGCTGGGGAGCGCTGAATGCGGCATTCCCCCTGGGAATCCTGCCCAGAGATCACGAGCTGATCACCGGGACCATTCAAAAAATTGAATCACGCATCAGTCCGGGCGGCATTCCGATCAACACCGGTTGGATGAAAGACGGCATGTGGGTGGCCATTACGCTGGACAACCTTGCGGAAGTGCTGCTGCGGCGGGGCGAGGCCGACCGAGCGGTAAAGTATCTCTATGCGACGCTCAACCACGGCACCCCGCTCTATTCCTGGTGCGAAGAACGCGGACCGGAACCGGGCAGCAAAGAGATCACCGGTGATCGTCAACACTTGTGGACGCCCCTGGCGGTCTGCCGATTCATTCGCGACGCTATGGTACAGGAGGACGGCGACTCATTACATTTAGCGCGCGGCGCCGCCCGGCAATGGCTGGACTCAGGCCGGCTGCTCGGAGCGCAGAACATGGTGACCCATTTCGGCGTCGTCTCCTACAAGCTGCGATACAGCCCTGTAAACAGACGTGTGCAGGGTGAGATCACCCTGGATCGCGATACCGACATAACGGTTATTGTGCATTTGCGTTTGCCGGAAGGAAAAAAAATAAAAAGACTCTATCAGCAGACCGGCGCGGAAATAGGTCTTGATCGGGAAACGATCCAATGGCGGGGCATGCGCCAATCGGTCAGATTCACGGCCGAAATCGAATAAGCGTACGCTTGATTGTGCGCCTGCCCGGCCATAGAAACCCTTTGGTTGTGGCGCAGAAATTCAAACCATGCCCAGTCGCATGCTGTCCAAAACCGGGTAGAGCAAATTCAAAGGATCAGTCTTAGGGTTTGGCGGGAAAACCACTTTCCCCTTGCTTCCTCAGATTCTTCAGAACAAGCGGATCCAGAGATTCGGCCAAAACAAACTTGGATTCGGTGATCGCCTGACGGATGCCCGAAACCTCCAGGATCATGAGAAAATTTTTCGGCGCCTGTTTGCACGACGCCGTCAGGCGATCTTCAAGCTGTTTCAGCATGTCCCGTTCGGTGAGGTAGCGGCAGGCCTCCTTGGCGCCGATGGTGAAAAAGCTGGCGACCAGGAGGATGGTATTGCTGCGCGGACCCTGCCATTTGATGATCAGCGCATAGTCTTTGTGGAACAGGTCCTCATTGGCCACGGTCGCAAAACGCAGGGTGTCGCCGTTGATCCAGTGGCTGATGTTCCGTTCGCGAATGTCATAGCGGAGGTTGGCCAGTTCCACATAGTGGTTGAGCAGACCGAGGGACTTTATGTTGCCGATATAGACCATGTTCTGCTCTTCAATAACGTTGGCGGTCAGCTGCGACGAACTGCGCATGACAATCGAACGCGGCGAAGCATTCAACACCTTGATAATGCCCGGCAACGCCCACATGCAGGCATAGGGGAAATAAGTTTGCCCCGAGGCTTTCACGCCCGATTCATTTCGGGGAAAGATCAGATGTTGAAGATCCTCTTCGGAATTGATCCAGGTGTCGCGAATGTGCACCGACCGTTTGTCATAGTCGATGGGAAGGGTGTAGAAAAAGTGATCGCCACACACTACGGTCGTAGCGTTGCGATTGTCGACAAAACCGCTCCACACCGGATCATGGGCGTCGATAATCTGATACTGCTTCAGCTGTTGGTGGAGCGACCAGCTGTAGGCCGCCAAACAGAACGCCGCCAGAGCGGCCAAGACGAACAAAACGGTAAACCGGTTCAGCCGCCGGCAGCGGTCCCAAAGCAGATCAAGCCGGGATTTTCTTTTCGCCCGGTCGATGATTTGCACCGTATACTGTCCCTTGGGGATTTGCAGCTGATAACGGTCGGTTCTGCCTTCACCTTGATAGTATTCATCCAGCTTTTTGCGCAGATTGTGCACATGAACCCGCACCAAAGGATCGTCGCCTGGATTAAAATTTTGTCCCTTTTTAAACACTTCGCCGGCGATGGTGATCTCTTTGGGAGTGATTCCTGCCAACAAACATTTCAGCAGATAGGTCAATAAGGTGCGACTGTTCCTGGAATTTCTGAAAGGTTCGCTTTGCAGCAAACGAGATTCTATTTCCTGGTATACATTCTTAGCTGCTTTGTCCATGGCAGGTCTGTGATCAATGGTGAAGCCAACGACTTAACTAATTAATAAAAATAGAATAAATAAGGCTAGTAAAAGCATCGGAGCACCGTCGCCGGCAAATATTTAACGGTTTTAACATAGGTTAATTAAGATAATTAATTATCTATAAAACAACAAGCAAAAAACGTAACCGGCACACGGTCCACGGATTAACCGTTAATTTACTTGATTAGACGGGTTACTTTTTGTATTATAGGCAGCTAAAGAGATCGGCGGTCTCACTCATGTCCTTGATCAGCAACCGCTCTTGACAAACCATTCCTGCATCATACGAACTCTTCCCGAACCCTTCAAAGGAGTTATGATGACGATACGTTACCGATTCGGCCTATTCACTCTGATAGCCATAGCGATCCTCGTGCTGTCGATGTCGAGCGTTTTCGCCGCTCAGATTCAGGGTAAAGTGACGGATGGCGCGAGCGGGACTGCACTGGCGGGCGCCAACGTCTTTCTCAAAGGAACCGCTGTCGGCACCACCACGGATCTTGAGGGCAGCTATTCGATCAGTAACGCACCGGAAGGGAATTTCGTTCTGGTGGCAACCTACATCGGCTACAAACGCTATGAATCGCCGATCTCGATTCAGGGCGATCGTAAGCTGACGCAAAACATCAAAATGACCTACACCATGGTCTCCATGCATGAAATCCAGATCACGGCGCAGCGTGAAGGCCAGGTAGCGGCGATCAACCAACAGATCTCTTCAGATCAAATCGTCAACGTGGTGTCTCAGGAGCGTATTCAGGAGCTGCCGGACGCCAATGCCGCAGAGGCGATCGGGCGCCTGCCGGGTGTGGCGGTGCGACGGAGCGGAGGCGAAGCGCAAAAAGTGCTGATCAGGGGTTTGGACGCCAAGTTCGCCACCATCACCCTGAACGGCATCGAAATTCCAGCTACCAACAGCGAGAACCGCGATGTGGATCTCTCGGTTCTTTCTCAGGACGCCCTGGCGGGCATTGAAGTGTACAAGTCACTGACGCCGGATCAGGATGCGGATGCCATTGCCGGCACGGTTAATCTCATCACCGGCAAAGCGCCCATTGGCCGAAACGTGCAGATCGATATGGTCGGCTCCTACAATGCGCTGATGAAAAGCTACAGTCAATATGATTTCAACGGGCGCATCAGCGATCGTTTTTTTGACAACCGGCTGGGCGTACGCGCTTCGGCCGGCGCCTCCAAACGAGACCGCAGCAGCGAATCTTTTATCGACAGCTGGTCGATCCCGGCCAATCTGGACTATTCCATCTCTTCCCTCAAAGTGAGTCTGATCGAGGAGGAGCGCAAGCGAAACAGTGCCGAGCTCTCCCTGGACTATAACACGCCCGACGGCGGCAATATCAAGTTTCTCAACATCTACAGCCAAACTTCGCGCGGCACCGTGGATTGGGGCCGCACCTATCCAGTCAGTGCGGACGTACGCTATGAAGCCACGGTGCGCGACCAGACCATTCGCGCGTTGAACAACTCTCTTCTCGGCGAGAACCATCTGCTGGGTTTGGATGTGGACTGGGCACTGGCGCACACCTATACGGAAAACGAAAGCCCCTTTGAACATTACATGCGCTTCTATGAACCCAATTCCACCATCGCCGGCATGCGCACGGTCGGCAGCATCGACACGCTTCACATGCCGGGCAAATATCTCATCCCCTACGCCTATAACAACTTTAACAAAGCCGGCCTGGATCGCGCTTTCTTTTATAAAAACTCGAATGAGGACCGCAACCTGGTCGCCAAGCTGGATCTAAAAAAATCCTTTACGCTCTCTTCCAAACTGGCGGGATTCATCAAAACGGGCTACAAGTTCCGCGGCAAGGAAAGAACCCGCGATGCCGATTACTATATGGGTCCCTACTGGCTGCGCACCACCCAGGACTATTTTTACAACGACCGGGGAGAAAAGGTGCTCAAGGATTGGACCGGGACCTATTGGGAGAGCAAACGCTATACCGGTCTGCTGACCGATTTTCTCGATGGCCCGCCCTACTCCTCCCGGGTGATCAACGAGGATTATCTGCTCAATCCGCTGGTCAGCGGAGACCGGGTCCGGCAGTGGTGGGAGATCAACCGGAACGGCATCAGCGAAGACGGTCTGCGCCAGGATTACAACTATCTGTTGGAGAGCAACCGGTACAAATACGACGTGCAGGAAAACGTCCACGCCGGCTACCTGATGACCAAACTGAATTGGGGTCAGTTCCTCTCCGTCATCGCCGGCGTCCGCTATGATGAGGAGAACAACACCTACACCGCCAAATACGCCCCGGAGATCGTCGGGCAATTTGAAGCCCAGCACGGCGTCGTCACCGATAGCACGGCACACTTTAACAACAGCTTTTGGCTGCCCATCGCCCACCTGCGTCTCAAACCCGCCAAATGGTGGGATATCCGGCTGGCCGCCACTCAGACGCTGGCCCGTCCGGATTTCCAGATGCGCCTGCCGGCGTTGTACATCGATCGTCAGGAAGCCACCATCGAGCGCAGAAATCCGAATCTCAAAACCGCGCTGTCGCACAACTATGACGCCAACATGTCCTTTTACTCCACCCAATACGGTCTGTTCACGGTTGCCGGTTTTTACAAGGAAATCGACAATATGTTTTACTGGCTGAACGATGTGCGCATCGCCGGACCCGCCCATGCCGACAGCATCGGATTGCCGGCGGAATACGGACCCTATAACCAATATATGCTCAGCGAACCGGTGAACACATCGGATACCAAGGTGTGGGGTTTTGAGCTGGAATTGCAGACCAATCTGGGCTTTCTGCCCGGCCTGTTCAAAAACTTTATTTTCAACGCCAACTATAGCCGAATCTGGTCCGAGACGATCTACCCGAGATTCAAGCTGGGTAAAGCGACTGGTTTCCCGCCGAGGTACAAACCGGTGTATTATTTCACCGAAAGGGAGTTGACCGGCCAAACCGATTACACCGGAAATCTGGCGCTTGGCTACGATCAGGGAGGCTTTTCCGGCCGCTTGTCGATTTATTTCCAAGGACCCTTTTTGACCTACATCAGTCAATCCGGACAGGAATGGGATCAGTACCAGAAAAGCTTCAAACGGTTGGACCTG
>DAIQOA010000160.1:0-1095 GCA_036788095.1 bacterium
TTTTTCCCGTTAAGCGTGCATCATTATGTTTATTGACGTTAATAAATTTTTCCTGCAAACGCAAGCTAATTTTATTAAACGGGTAAAAAATACCGTCTGATATTCATTTATCCTTGCAATCAGCCCAATGAGGCTAGCCTGCGGGCTCGCTCAGGCAAACACTCGACGGATCCGTTCCATCGCCCAATCGACCTCTTCCCTGGTGATCACCAGGGGCGGTGCAAAACGGATGATCCAATCGTGCGTGTCTTTGGCCAGCACGCCCTGTTCTTTGAGCTGGTGGCAATAGGTCATGGCTTTGGGCCCTTCTTTCTTCAGCACCAGACCGATCCACAGCCCTTTGCCGCGGACAAAATCGATGTGCGGATGCCGGATCTTGCGCAGTTCGTCCATAAAATAAGCGCCCTGGACAAGGGCGTTTTCCGCCAGTTTTTCCTCCACCAGCACCCGCAGCGCTTCACGGGAGACGGCGCAGGCCATGGGATTGCCGCCATAGGTGGAGCCATGGGTGGCATGCTTGAACACATTCATGATCTCACGGCTGGAAAGCACGGCTGACACCGGGTACATGCCGCCGGAGAGCGCTTTGCCGATGCTGATCAGATCGGGTTTGACCTTTTCATGCTCACTGGCCAGCAAGGCGCCGGTGCGGCCCAGACCGCTCTGAATTTCATCGCAGAACAGCAGCACGTTATGACCCTTGCAGATCTCGGCCGCTTTGGCCAGATATCCCGGCGGCGGCACGACCACTCCGGCCTCGCCCTGAATCGGCTCGACCAAGAACGCGGCGGTGCGCGTCGTAATCGCTTTTTCCAGGGCTTCGGCATCGCCGTAGGGAATGGTAATAAATCCAGGAGTATAGGGCCCATAAAAATCCTTGGCCAGAGGATCGTCGGAAAAGGAGACAATGGTGGTAGTGCGGCCGTGGAAATTACCCGAGCAGACAATGATCTCCGCGTCATACTGCGGTATGCCTTTGGTCACATAGCCCCAGCGGCGGCACAGTTTGATACCGGTCTCCACCGCCTCGGCCCCGCCGTTCATCGGCAGCATGGATTCGTATCCCAGCAGTTCGCAGGTCTCCTTGGCGAACAA
>DAIQOA010000160.1:1195-2916 GCA_036788095.1 bacterium
CGTGCGCGTACTCTCAGGCATTCAACCATCAGGCGCTCTGCATCTGGGCAACTATTTCGCCATGATGAAACGGATGATTGAATACCAACAGAACCACGAGCTGTTCTGTTTCATCGTCAATCTGCATGCCCTCACCACCGTGACCGACGCGAGTCTGCTTAAAAAGCAGACGGTGGAGGCGGCCTGTGATTTTTTGGCGCTGGGCATCGATCCGGATCGCTCGGTTTTCTATGTCCAATCCGATGTGCCCGAGGTCACCGAGCTAACCTGGCTGTTGTCCAATGTCACCAGCATGGGACTGCTGGAGCGCGGTCATTCCTACAAGGACAAAATTGCCAAAGGGCTTTCTCCCAACCACGGCTTGTTCGCGTATCCTGTGTTGATGGCCGCGGATATTCTGCTCTACGGTGCCAACCGGGTTCCGGTGGGCAAGGACCAGATACAGCATTTGGAGATGACGCGCGATATCGCCATCCGCTTTAATCAGACGTATGGAGAGACTTTTGTGGTCCCTGACGCGGACATCGCTGAAGAGGTGGCGCTGGTGCCGGGTCTGGACGGCCAAAAGATGAGCAAATCCTACGGCAATGCCATCGACATTTTTTCAACCCACGCCGATCTGAAGAAACGGGTGATGTCTATCGTGACCGACGCCACGCCGGTCGAACAGCCCAAGAATCCGGACACCTGCAATCTGTTCGCCATCTACAGTCTGTTTCTAAATCCGCAACAAAAAGCGGCGTTGCATGAACGCTATCTGCAGCCTGGTTTGAAATACGGCGAGGTGAAGAAAGAGCTGCTGGAAGCCATCTGGAAATACTTTGAGCCTTTCCGGGATAAACGGGAGCAGTTGCTCACCCACCCGGATCGAGTGTTTGAAATTCTTCAAGCCGGCGCGGAGAAGGCACGACAGGTCGGCCGGCCTTTCCTGGAACTGGCGCGCGAACGTGTGGGCATCGCCTACCGGCCACAGGGATCAGACCCATGGGCGAGGAGCCGAACATGATACCATTTCACTATCGTCATCAGGAATTATATTGCGAAGAGGTTGCGCTGACTCGTATCGCCGAGCGATGCGGGACGCCGCTCTATGTGTACAGTCTCTCCGGGATGATTGAAAACTATCGCCGCATCGACAGTGCCTTGGCCGGCCAGCCTCACCGGATCTGCTATGCGCTCAAGGCCAATGCCAATCCTGAGCTGCTGCGCCGGCTGGCGTCCCTGGGCGCGGGTGCGGACGTGGTCTCTGGCGGCGAATTGAGACAGGCGCTGCAGGCCGGCTTTCCAGCGGGAAAAATCGCCTTTGCCGGAGTGGGCAAGACCGATGATGAAATCCGTCTGGCGCTGCAGCAGCAGATCCTGGCGTTGAACGTGGAATCACGCGAAGAACTGCAGGTGATCGCCGCCATCGCTGAGCAGATGCAGGTCCAGGCGCCTATCGCGGTGCGCATCAATCCCAACATCGATATCGACGGGCACCCCTATCTGACCACGGGGAAAAGCGCCAACAAGTTCGGCATCTCCTTGGCAGAGGCGAGGGACGCCTATCTCTGGGCCGCCACTCACAAGTCGCTGCGTCTGGTTGGCGTGCACTGCCATATCGGCTCCATGATTAAAAAAGCAGAGCCCTACCGTAAAATGGCGGAAACCCTGGTCGCGTTTGTCGCGGATATGAAGGACCAGGGCATTCATCTCGAGCATATCGATCTGGGCGGCGGCAT
>DAIQOA010000160.1:3016-9937 GCA_036788095.1 bacterium
CGGATATGAAGGACCAGGGCATTCATCTCGAGCATATCGATCTGGGCGGCGGCATTGGCGTGGACTATAGCCATGTGCTGGCGGAACACGGGTCGCCGTTTTATATCGATCCCGCCGACCTGGCGCAGGAACTGCTGCCCGTTTTAAAAGCAACAGGGTGTGAGTTGATCTTTGAGCCCGGCCGTTCTCTGGTGGGCCCCAACGGCGTGCTGCTGGCTTCTGTGCTGTACACCAAACAGACCGCTGGAAAAAACTTTATCGTGGTGGATGCGGGTATGAACGATCTGATCCGTCCTTCGCTGTATGGAGCGCATCATGAGATTTTACCGCTGCAGCAAAAGACGGCCGCCATGGAGACGGCGGATGTGGTGGGACCAATCTGTGAATCAGGCGATTTTCTCGCCAAAGACCGGCTTTTGCCGGCCATGAAGCGCGGAGAACGGCTGGCTGTTATGACCGCCGGCGCCTACGGATATGTGTTGTCCAGCCAGTACAACCTGCGGCCTCGGGCCGCAGAGGTGATGGTGCAGGGCGAAAGCTGGCAAGTGGTGCGGGAGAGGGAGAGCCTCTGAGCGGACCTAGTCGTCCTCTTCAAACAGGGAGACGACGTTGCCGTTGGATTCGGGGCGGCTCTTTCGCTCCGTGGGACTGGTGCCGGTCTGCCGCTGATCCGCCTCGCGCCGATACGCCACCCGTTCGATGCGGATTGGGTTTCCCTGCATAGTGAAATCCGCGCCGCGGACCTGATCTTCGTCCAGTATCCAGGTCGCCGGATGAGGCGGAAGGGTGAGAAACAGAAAGGTCACCTGCCACCAGCCCTTTTTACGGTCTGGCAGCATCTGTTCGATGCGGGCGTAAAGCCCTGGTTTGTCGTTCAAGTGGATCAGAACCACTTCCCCCTCGCGAAAGCGATCTCCGTAGCGTGGCATTTGTATCCTGATTGCATCGGTTGATTTGTAGCGCGCCGGTTAAGGGCGCCTGAAACAGTGATAAAAGTCTACAAAAGTTTTTCAACTAATCAAAGCCCTTTTTATCCCAGCGAACGGGTGACCCATGAAAAACGTCAAAATCAAAGCCAAGATCATCGACAGCGAGGGGCTGCAGCGCACCGTGGCCCGTTTAGCGCTGGAGATCATCGAACGGAACCGGGGGGTGGACAAGATCGCGGTGGTCGGCGTGCGTACGCGCGGCGCCACGCTGGCAGAGCGCATCGTGGCCAAGATCGAGGAGCTGGAGGGCCGCAAGGTGCCCTACGGCGTGCTGGATATCACCCTTTATCGCGATGATTTCCGCAAACGGCTCAAACAACCGGTGGTGCAGATCACCGATATTCCGTTTGAGATCGACGACATCGATGTGATTCTGGTGGACGATGTGCTGTTCACCGGGCGGACCACGCGCGCGGCGCTGGAGGCGCTGATGGATTTCGGCCGGCCCGCCAGCATTCAATTGGCCGTGCTGGTGGATCGCGGTCATCGCGAACTGCCGCTGACCGCTGATTATGTCGGCAAAAAGATACCCACCTCCATCGGAGAGGAAGTTCGAGTGCGGCTGCAGGAGATCGACGGAGAGGATTGCGTGCTTTTGGTCGAGGTTCCCAAGGAGGACGAATAATGGCACTGAAGAGCAAGCATCTGCTGGGGCTGGAGGGCGTCACCCGCGAGGAGATCACCGAGATACTGGACACCGCGGCCACCTTCAAAGAGATCTTGCAGCGGCCCATTCCCAAGGTACCGACTCTGCGCGGCAAAACCGTGGTCAATCTTTTTTATGAGGATTCCACCCGCACGCGCATTTCCTTTGAGCTGGCGGAGAAACGCCTGTCCGCGGACACCGTCAATTTCAGCGCCTCCGGCAGCTCGGTGAAAAAAGGCGAGACGCTCCGAGACACCGTGCGCAATATCGAAGCGATGAAAATCGACATGGTGATCGTGCGCCATCGCTCCGCCGGCGTTCCCCTGTTCCTAACCAAGTGCATCGATGCGTCGGTGATCAATGCCGGCGACGGCATGCATGAACATCCCACGCAGGCGTTGCTGGATATGATGACGTTGCGGGAAAAATTCGGCAAACTGGAGGGACTCAAGGTGGCCATCATCGGCGACATCAGCCACAGCCGGGTGGCGGGATCGAACATGCGCGGATTGAAAACCATGGGCGCGGAGGTCATGGTCTGCGGCCCGCAGACGTTGATGCCGCGAGACATCGAGAGCTTTGGCGTCGGCGTCAGTCATTCGGTGGATGAAGCGCTTGGCTGGGCGGATGCGCTCAACGTTCTGCGTATTCAGCTGGAACGGCAGGACGCGGGATTATTTCCATCCCTTCGCGAATATCACAACGAATACGGCATCACCCGGCGGAGGTTGGAAAAGGCGGGGCGCGATCTCACGGTCATGCATCCGGGTCCCATCAACCGTGGGGTCGAGCTGGAGAGCGATCTGGCGGATTCAGAATTTTCCGTGATCCTGAATCAGGTGACCAACGGCGTGGCTGTGCGCATGGCGGTCCTCTATCTGCTGAGCGGCGCGGAAGAGGCTGTGAGTTAAAACACCGCCGGCGGGCGCAGCCCCTGGTAACAGCTGTGGACAATCGATAAAGCAAAGGAATGGAATCCTGTGGAAACTTTTATCACGACGCCCGTTTTGTTGACCGGCGGGGCCATCCTCGACCTGCAGACGAATCAACGCCACCCGGTCGACCTGGTGATCCGCGACGGCCGCATCGACCGCATCGGCCGGCAGGAGAGCGCCTCCTTCAGCGGCGAGGTGCGCGACATCAGCGGCCATCTGGTCGTGCCCGGACTGATCGACATGCACGTTCATCTGCGTGAACCGGGCCGGGAGGATGAGGAGACCATCGAGAGCGGATGCGCCGCCGCCATGGCCGGCGGCTTTACCGCGGTCTGCTGCATGCCCAACACCGATCCCCCCTGCGATCGGCAGGAGGTGGTGCGGTTCATCAAGAAGCGCAGCGAGGATCAGCTGGTCGATGTGTTTCCCATCGCCGCGGTCACCAAAAGGCGCGAGGGCAAAGAGATCACCGAAATGGCTGATTTGCATCGGGCCGGCGCCGTGGCTTTTTCCGACGACGGCAGTCCGGTGCAGAACGCAGCGGTGATGCGCCATGCGCTGGAATACGCCGGCATGTATGGGACGCCGGTCATCGATCACTGCGAGGACGAATCTCTCTCCAGCGGCGGCCACATGAACGAAGGCCGCATGTCCACACGTCTGGGTCTAGCCGGCATACCCGATATCAGCGAAGAGATCATGATCGCGCGCGATATCAGCCTCGCCGAGTACACCGGCGGCCGCATCCATATCGCGCACCTCTCCACCCGTAAAGGGGTGGAACAGATCCGCCGCGCCAAAGAGGCCGGGGTTCAGGTGACCTGCGAGGTGACCCCGCATCATCTGGCGCTCAACGAAGAAATGCTGGTGCAGTACGACACCAATCTAAAAATGGGCCCGCCCTTGCGCACGCTCAGCGATCAGGAGGCGCTGCTGGCGGGATTGAAAGACGGCACCATCGATGTTTTTGCCTCTGACCATGCACCCCACTCGGCTGAGGAAAAAGAGGTCGAGTTCAGCGCAGCGCCCAACGGCATTCTCGGCTTGCAGACCATGCTCGGCATCGTGCTGACTAAAGTCGTGCAACCGGGGGTGTTGAGTCTGGCCGAGGCGTTGGCGAAAATGATCATCACGCCACGCACGATATTGCGCCTGGATGTGCCGCAAATCCGTGAGGGGGAGGCGGCGAATTTTACAGTCTTAAATCCAGAAAAAACCTGGACAATGAACTCGGGATTGAACCGCTCCCGCTCCCGCAACATGCCCTATTTCGGCTGGACCCTGCCAGGCGTCATCTGGGGTGTCTGCAACAAAGGCAGGCTTTGGATCGCCTGAGGCGGTCCGCCGGCGTTCACAGGCGATTTGAACGGGCTGCGGGGAATCGTTCATTTTGTGACGCACCGCATGACTTGGTTGTTAAAAAATCCGCACACTAGGTTATGAAAAAGCTGATCACTTTTGTTGTGCCGTTGCTCTTCTTCCTGATGCTGGTTCAGGACGGCGCTGCCATCGATCAACGGCCGCCCTGCCGTGAGGCGGTTCACGCGCTGAACCTGCGGCTGGCGGAGCCGATCAATGAGAAAGAGTTGGTCGCTGTTCTGACCTCCTTGAACGTCAGCGACAACGCCCGGCTGCCCGAAACCTTTGTGACCAAAGCCCGGGCGCGCAAGCTGGGCTGGCGGCCGGGGCAGCCCCTGTGGAAATATAAAAAGCTGCAGGGCAAGTCCATCGGCGGCGACCGGTTTCTCAATCGTGAAAAAAGGCTGCCCGCGGGAAAACGCGTCTGGCGCGAGGCTGATCTGGATTATCAGGGCGGCCGCCGCAATGCCAAGCGGTTGCTCTATTCCAACGACGGACTGCGTTACGTCACCGTGGACCACTACCAGACCTTTACGGAGGTCCCATCATGCCGATGAAGAAATGCGTTCTCGAAGGCCGCTCCTTCACCTCTCTCAACGACGTCTATGACAGTCTCGCCCGGCAATTGGATTTCCCCGCTCATTTCGGTCGCAATCTGGACGCATTGTGGGATGTGCTCACCACGGATATCCCGGGCCCCCTCTCGATCACCTGGAAGGCCTATCGCGCCTCGCGAGCCGCTCTGGGGCCGGATTATCTCAGGATATCCCGATTGCTGCAAGAAGTAGCCCGTGAGCGGGACGATGTCATCTTGCGCTACCGGTGAAAAAATGGCGGCCGGACGCCGCCGACGCTCCCCGGCAACCGCAACGTGCCGAAACCACACGAGACGTTGTTAATCCATTTTGTCATGCGAACCATTTTCTCTCGAAACCCTCAATTCCGGCTTTGCCGGGTCAGGAGTCTTTATGAAAAAAAGATGGATGGTTTTTCTTTTACCGATTTTGGTGTTCTGTTCCGGCGCCCGGCGGGTGCCCTTTGAACAGTATTCGGTGGCCATGACGCTCGCCGTGGAACCCGACAGCTCGGTGTTCATCGGCACCGATGAAAAGTTCAACGGCGTGCTCTGGCTGAACCAGGTGTTTGAAACCGAGGGGACCGCGGCCGCATCGGTCAAGCTGATCGAGAATTTCGGTAAATTCTATCTCTGCGCGGATCAATTTAAAAACGTGTGGATTCTGCAGCCGCACAAGGACGGCGTCACCGCCAAGGCGAAATCCCTGGATGTGACGCCGGAGGATGAGACGGATATCTACACCCAGATTGGGCTGAGTCGCTACGGGTCCAGAGAAAACGCCATGGTGCGGTTTCGTTTCAACAATCGTCAGCTTTTTATCGACCGGAAAGGCGGTGTGCATGAGACCTATCAATAAGCTTTTTCTGCTGCTGCTGCTCAGCGGCACGGCGCTGTTCGGCCAGGATGTGCAGCAGTTGTATGATCAGGCCCGGGAGGTATTGACCTCCGGACAATACGATCTGGCGCTCACCCTGATCCGAGAAGCCAAGGCCGAGATCGACAAAGATCCGCAGGTGGACCCCAACCAGGTTTTCGCCAACCGGTTGTTGCCGCAGGTGGAGAAGAACGCCCGCACCATGGGTGAGCTCGTCGCCGCGCTGCAGGCGTTGAATCAGGGCGTGCAGAATGAACTCTTTTTTCAGGATCTGGCGCCCGGCGCCGAGGCGGTGAGGCGGTATACGGCTCAAGCGAAAGAGGCGAGCCTGGATCTGGCGAGACGGCGGGACGAGATCATCCGCCGCTACGTTCTGGCGCCGGAGTACCGTGCTGCGGTGCGCAGTTTGCCGGTCTATGCACAGACCGAGCAGCTGGCCTCGGTCGGCATCATGGACCGGTTGTCGGAAAAATTCGAGCGGATGACCACCGTACTGGTGGATTCTTTGAACGCCGTGGATTTGCGTTACCGGTGGGCGACGGAAAAGCTGGCGAAGCTGATGAAAACCAACGCGGCCAACAAAGCGCAGATGGAGCAGATGAGCAAAGAGGTGGCGCGGCTGTCGCAGGAACGGTTGAACTATATCAACTCCATCGCCGAAATGCTGGTCGGTGAATCGTCGGCGGAATCGTTCAACCGGCCGGTGACGTTAAACGGCAACCAGGTTGAAAATGCGTTCATCCAGACGATTCAATCAGAGATCACGCGGCTGCGCTCGCTGGCCAGTGTCGATTCAGCCGAATACCGGGAGCTGGCGCAGAATTACGAAAAGATCGCCGGCTATAACCGCATTTTTGCCAAGAACGGCATCGCGGCCGATCAGTCGCCGTTGATCGCGCAGTACAAAACGGCGCTGGATGCGGTTTCCGTGCGGACGCCGGTCGTGCCCAAGACGACCAGCCGTCTGGTTTATTTTATCGCCGCCGCCCTGCTGTTGGCCATCGTGGTGGTGATCCTCATCGCCGCCGGCAAGAAACGAACTCCCACAGCCCCGCCGACCCGCATTTCCTGAGCGGCGAGGGCTTTCGCCACGGCCGGGGTCTTGACAGCAGGGCCCCGGCCGCAGCCGGCGTCGTTCGGCCTGGGGTCCTGTTCTGCCCTCCCCCTGTCAAAAACATCATCAAACCGCTAAAAAAGCATTGCAAAATTTCTTGAAAATGTTTATATTACCCGGCTATTGTATAAATATAGGAGAACTAGACCTTGAAGACCTTATCGCCAAAACCACAAGATATAGAACAAAAATGGTATGTCATCGACGCCAAGGGTCTGGTGTTGGGGCGTTTAGCCAGTAAAATCGCCGGTGTGCTGCGTGGAAAGAACAAACCGTTCTTTTCTCCGCATGTCGAGTGCGGCGATTTTATCGTAGTGGTCAATGCGGACAAGTACCTGTTGACCGGGAACAAGCTGCAGCAGAAAACCTTCACCTCGTACAGCGGTTACCCGGGCGGGTTGCGCAAGACCCCCATTGCCAAAGTGGC
>DAIQOA010000161.1:0-9867 GCA_036788095.1 bacterium
CCTCTCTCGAACATGGGGTGCCCGCAAGGGACATAGCTTGTTAGAGAGGGTGGCGGTTTAACCCCAAGGAGATCGAATCATGGCAGACATCACGATCCAAGATTTGTTGCTTGCCGGCAGCCACTTTGGCCACTTGACCCGGCGCTGGAATCCCAAGATGAAGCGTTACATTTTCATGGAGCGCAACGGGATCCATATCATCGATTTGAAAAAAACCATGGAATGCCTGACTGAGGCCCGCGAAGCGGTTCGCAAAGTGGTCAGCGAGGGCGGCACGGTGCTGTTCGTCGGCACGAAAAAACAGGCCAAGGACATCATCAAGCTGGAAGCGGAACGCTGCGGCATGCCCTATATTTCCGAGCGCTGGCTCGGCGGCTCGCTGACGAATTTCATCACCATTAAAAAAAGTATCAAGCGCATGAAGAATCTGGAGAAAAAGGCGACCGACGGCACCTACGACAAGGTTACCAAAAAAGAGATTCTCACCATCGAGCGCGAAAAAGAAAAGCTGGACAAGGTGTTGGGCGGCATTCGCGACATGAACTACCTGCCCTCCATGCTGTTCGTCGTGGACGCCAAGAAGGAGGCCATCGCGGTTCAGGAGGCCACCCGGTTGAACATCCCCACGGTCTGCATTGCGGACACCAACGCCGATCCGAACCTGATCAACTTTCCGATCCCCAGCAACGACGATGCGTTCAAGGCCATCAGCCTGATCACCCACGCCGTCTCTGAAGCGGTGATCGAAGGCAAAGCCGCACGCGTGGATGTGCAGATGGCGTCGGATTCCGATCTGGACGATAAATCCAAATATTTCAAAAAAGACGCGGACGACGAAGAAGTGGTGCGTTACTCGCGCGATAAAAAGAAAGCCAAAGAATAGTCTCGGCCAGGAGAAGAATACATGAATATCACGGCAGATATAGTCAAACAATTGCGAGAGACCACCGGCGCCGGCATGATGGACTGTAAAAAGGCCTTGGCCGAAACCGACGGCGATATGGAAAAAGCGGTGGAATACCTGCGCAAAAAGGGCCTGCAGGCGGTGGAGAAAAAAGCGGGCCGTCAAATCAAAGAGGGCGTCATTTATTCGTACATTCACCCCGGCAGCCGCCTGGGCGTTTTGGTCGAGATCAATTGTGAAACCGACTTTGTGGCGCGCACGCCTGATTTTCAAGCGTTCGCCAAGGACATCGCCATGCAGATCGCGGCATCCAATCCCAAGCATGTCGATCGCAGCGATGTGCCTCAGGAACTGATCGACAAAGAGACCGAGATCTATAAAGAACAGGCCCGCGAACAGGGCAAACCGGAAAAGATCTGGGATAAATTCGTTCAGGGCAAATTGGAAAAGTATTACCAGGAGATTTGTCTGCTGGACCAGAGTTTTGTCAAAGATCCCAACAAGATCATTCGCGATCTGTTGACGGAATTGGTCGCCAAACTGGGCGAGAACATGGCCATTCGAAGATTCGTCCGCTTCCAACTTGGCGAGTAGATCATCCTTCGAGCGAAGCCAAGGCTTCGCTCTTTTTATAGGTACCTCCGGCGTCGGATTACGGATAAATCAGGCTCTTATATGAACGGCGAACATCCGGTTTATAAACGTATCCTGCTGAAGCTGAGCGGGGAAGCCCTGATGGGCGGCAGCCAACGGCTGGGGATCGATCCCCAAACCGTGGACCGCATCTGTGGTGAGGTGGCGGAGGCGGCGCTCCTGGGCGTGCAGATCGGCCTGGTCATCGGCGGCGGAAATATTTTCCGCGGTCTGTCGGCCAGCGCCCGCGGCATGGATCGCGTCACCGCGGATAATATGGGCATGCTGGCCACGGTGATCAACTCCTTGGCGCTGCAGGACTACCTGGAGCGCTACCAGGTGAAGACCCGCGTCATGACCGCCATCAAGATGGAAGAGCTCGCCGAACCGTTCATCCGCCGTCGTGCGGTGCACCATCTGGAAAAGGGCTACGTCGTTGTGTTCGGCGCCGGCACAGGCAATCCCTACTTTACCACCGACACGGCCGCCGCGCTGCGCGCCATCGAGATTCAAGCGGATGTGATCCTCAAAGCCACCCGGGTGGACGGCGTCTACGACAAGGATCCGGTGCTGTACCCGGATGCGGTGCGCTTTAACCGCCTGACCCCGGAGGAGTGCATTCATCGGCAACTCAAGGTCATGGACACCACGGCGTTTACCCTGTGCATGGAAAACAAGTTACCGATCATCGTCTACAACCTGAACGAGCCGGGCAACCTGAAGAAAGTGATTACGGGCGAGCCCATTGGAACTTTAGTCAAGGGTGAATAAATTATGATCGAAGACGTAAAAAAAGATGTCAAACACCGCATGGACCAGGCGGTGGAAACCGTGCGCACCGAGCTGGCCAAACTGCGCACCGGCAAGGCTTCGCCGGCTATTTTGGATGGCATCACGGTGAGCTATTACGGCGCCAACACCCCGCTGCGCCAGGTGGGCAACGTCAGCGCCCCGGAGCCGCGTCTGCTGGTGGTGCAGCCATGGGATCGCAGCCTTTTGGGCGAGATCGAAAAGGCGATCCTGAAATCCGACCTGGGACTGAATCCCACTAATGACGGCATCGTCATTCGAGTCCCGATCCCGACCCTGACCGAAGAGCGCCGGCAATCGCTGGTCAAGGTGGCCAAAAAGATCACCGAGGACGGCCGCGTGGCGGTGCGCAACATCCGTCGCGATGCCAATGAAAAATTGAAAAAGCTGGAAAAGGATCACAAGATCAGCGAGGACGATCTGCATCGCAGCCAGGATGAGATGCAAAAGCTCACCGATGAGTGCGTCAAAAAGCTGGACGAGATTCTTGTGCTGAAAGAAAAAGAGATCATGGAGATCTAGATACGGATCTTAAACCATGAGGCCGCTGTTGTCAGCGGCTTTTTTTTTGGTGCGCGCGGCCTGTCTTAAAGAGGGAGGCCCGGCTATTTCCTTTCTCTGAACCACTCGAGCGCTTTTCCTTTACGGAATCCCTGTGCGATCCGCCCCAGCCGCAAACCTGGTGCCTGCGGACCAGGCCGTACACCGCCGCAGCAGGCGGCTGCACCCGGGGTAAAACCCCTGTTGCATTTCACTGTCATTTTTTTTAATTTACACCAGCCTTCAATGAAGAGGACCGCCATGCCCGCCATGTATGATCGTTTTGCCCCTTTTTATGAACTGGAGTACGGCCGTAAAGAGGATGACATCGATTTTTATTTGGACGTCGTCGGCCGCTATGGCAGCCCGGTGCTGGAGATCGGAGTGGGCAGCGGACGCATCGCTCTGACACTGGCCGCTCAGGGGCATGAGGTGTGCGGCGTGGACAATTCGGCGCCGATGCTGCGGATCGCGCGCGACAAAGTGCGCCGCATGGATTCTGAGACGCGTAAACGGTTGACCCTGCGGCGAGCGGACATGCGCCGGCTGCGGTTTCGCGACACCTTTCGCACGGCGATCATCCCCTTTCGCGCCTTTTTGCATAATCTGTCGCAGCAGGAACAGCTGCAAACGTTGAACGGTCTCCACCGCGCGCTGCGGCCGCGCGGCGTGCTGGCGCTGGATCTCTTTGTGCCCCTGTATCAGGTTCTTTCCCGCACGACCTGGCGGGTGGAGATTCCACCGGAGGATCTCGCGCCCGGCATTACCATCGCCTCGTCGGTGCGGCACACCCCGGCCGAGCAGAGGCTGGATATCGAAAACAGGTATCACCAAAACAACCGGATTCGCCGGGCGCAAATGACCTACCGGTATATCTTTCGTTACGAGATGGAAGCGCTGCTGCGCGCCGCCGGATTCAAGACCATCTCCTGTCAAAACGGTTTTGATGGAAAGCCCTACGACTTTTACAGCGGTCTTATGACCTTTATCGCACGGAAGCAATGAACGGAGCAGCCGATGTTTTTACCCGAAGAAGTGGACAATAAAACCTTTCGTCTGTTTGTCCAGCGCGCCTGGTTTCTGCACAACAACCGCATCGCTCTGAGCCCCGCGGAGCAGGAGCTGGTGGATTTAATTCTCGCTCACCCGGAGATCCAAAACGCCTTTACCCGCAAGATGCTCGATATCTCCCGCCTCTACAAGCCGGAGGAGGAGAATCCTTTTGCCCTGCTCGCCGCCCTGTGGGAGATCAACAAACAGGTGAATGCGGATAAACCCAAGGGCGTACGTTCCATCTTTATAAACGGGTTTCCGGAAAACATGGTCCGCCGTGAACGGCAGCGGCGTCTGGCGCGGGCGTTTCTCCGTCTCAGTCGCTCAGGCGAAAAAGCCATCTCTGATGCAAAATATGTTCATGATCTGGAACGCGAGGTGCACACCGATTTCTCCAGCTCGGCGGCCGAACGGGAGATCACCGGCGAACGCGGCACTTACAACATCTATATCAATAATCTCATACATGAGTCCTTTTCTTCCGTGAGCAGTTCGTTTTACAAAGAGGCCGACAACCAGGTGCTCTCTGCCGGCGTCAAACTGGCAGCGGCGTTCAATAGGCTACCGAGCGAATGGATCGAGGGCATGGCCGCCGGGTGGCGGCGGCCGGAGAAAGCCACCCGCAAGGAACGCATCCAGGATTTGTGCGAGTTTCTGTTATCGCCGCAGGGTTTTTTAGAGATCAGTGCGGCCTTGTCCGCCGAGGAACGGCAGGTTGTGAAAATGATCATGGACAACGGCGGCAAACTCTTGTACAGCAAACTGGAAAAAGCGTTCGGCGGTGAATCCGGCGACGACTATTACTGGAGCCAGCATCCGCCCAAATCGGTGATCGGCCGGTTGCGCTATAAAGGTCTGCTGGTGATCGGCAAAACCGCCGGTCCGGCCAGGCATTACAAAGTGGCGGTGATACCAAAAGAGCTGCACAGCGTTTTAAAAAATCTATAACCGGATTTCACCCGTATTCGGAAATATCATGCGCCGATTCCCCCGGGCTGTTTTCTTTCTGGCTTTGTTTCTTGCCGCAACCGCCCTTCGGTCGCAGGGGCGCGATCCGATCTTCGCCGTCACCTATCCCGCAGCCGAAGATACGTTTGCCATCGCTAAATTGCGCATCGCCGGTTATGCCCCGGCTGAGGCCCTTGTTCGCATCGACGGTTCTCCGGTCCGTGTGTATCCGCACGGCGCGTTTATCGGCCGCGTGGATCTGCAGCCGGGATTGAACGCCATACCGGTGAGCTGTACCTGGCGGCAACGCACCCTGGTGGATACGGTCAGGGCTTTTCGTCCGCTCCCGCTGACCCCCCTTGCGGAAATTCCCACGCTTTTTGACCCAGCTTTGCTCGAGCCCGCTGCAGACCTTTTACTTTCACCCGGCGATCCATTGGAAGTGGTGTGCAAAGCGAGTCCTGCGGCAGAGGCGGAGGTGTATATCGAGGGCACAGGCCGCAGCCGGCCGCTGGCGCCTGCTTTGGGCCTGCCGGCCGGTTGCTACCGGTCGGTGCTCACAGTGGGCGACTGGCCGCTGCAAAAGCCGTTGCAGATCGTGTTTTCAGTGACCGGCCGTGACGGTCAGCGCCTCCAATTGGCGGCGCCGGGTAGGGTGACGGTCCTGTCTCCGGAGGACCCGCTGCTGGGATATACCCGGCCGGAGACGAACGTGTGGAATGCGGCCCGGGAAGGCGTTGTTCTAACCGTGCTGCCGGATTCGATCCCTGTTCAAATCGTCGGCAAGGTGTTCAACCGCTGGCGCATCCGCCTGGGCAAGGCATTGGCCGGTTATATCGAAGCGACCGATCTGCAGACAGAGCCCATGGCCATGGCTCTGCCTGCCACACCGGTCTCTGCACCCTCGATCACGTTTGAACAGGACTGGCTGCGTTTGGACATGCGGGTGGACCACCCGGTGCCGTTTACCCTTGAACAGAGCGTGAATCCCGCTGTTTTGGAGCTGACCCTGTACGGCGCGTTTGTCTCTTCAGCATGGATCACCCATCCCAATGCGGAGACGATCATCAAACAGATCTCCTGGACCCAGCCGGAAGAACAGGTGGTGAGATGGAGGATCGAGCTGGATCAAAGACAGCAATGGGGACATTATGTCGCTTATCAGGACAAGCGGCTCTCGCTGTATATCCGCCGCGCCCCGACAAAAAGTCAGGATCCCGGCAGGCCGCTGGCCGGGCTGACCATCCTGCTCGATCCCGGCCATGGGGGCGGTGAAAGCGGCGCCCGCAGCAGCATCGGGCTGGAAGAAAAAGAGATCAATCTTCAGGTTGCACGCTATCTGGCTGAGGAGATGCGCAGGGCCGGCGCTGCGGTGGTGTTCACCCGCACCGCGGATACCCTGATGACCATTGCCCAGCGTATCCACAGAGCTCGGCAGGAGCGTTGCCATCTCTATCTCTGGCTGCATAATAATTCAGTGGGACCTGAGGTGGATGCGGGCCGGGTACGAGGAACCAGCACGTACTATTATGTTCCGCAGAACCGGGCTCTGGCGGAAAAAGTGTACAACCGGTTGCGCAGGATTCCGTTGTCGCCCTATGGCTGCATTCAGCAGGCGTACACGGTCACGCGCGTTCGCGATATGCTGGTGATCCTGGTGGAGGGCGCGTTCATGAGCCATCCTGAGGACGAACGGTTGTTGATGCAGCCGCCGTTTCTGCGGCGCCTGGCCGGCGCCATCAGCGGCGGGGTCGTCGATTTTGTCCAGGCGGCTCGCTGAGGCGGATGCGATGGAAGTGGTTTGTCGAAACAAAGGGGATTAAAGGTGGGCGGCAGCTCAGTCCTTGTAGATGGAGATCTTGACCCGTCCTGCCTGGGGCACGAGAAAGGGGATATTCACTCCGGATAAAATTTTAAACGGATCCGGATAGGGCGATTCCAGTGTATAGCGCGAATAAAAACCCAATTCCACCTGTTGCTGGTTGTTAGCGCCCGGTTTGCCCCCCTCCTCAGCCGTCACATACGCCTGATCGTTGTAATCCTTTGCCTCCAGCAGAACGATATATTTCCCCGCGGCGATATAATTTCCGTCGGCATTTTTTCCATCCCAATACGCCACATAGCGGCCGGTATCCACCAGGTATTCGTTGTTCATCAGAATTCTGATGCGTTGCTTGGTGGGTTCTTCGGATTTGAACGGATTCTTGCATCCGCTCCCCAGCAGGCCTGCGAGCGAAACTAGAACCACCCATTTCGACAAGGTTCGCGGCATGTGTGATGTTTTTCTCTTTCAATCCAGCTTTTTTTATAACAGACGCTGATGCCTTTCCGCAGCGAAGCGGTTAACGCAGCCAGCGGGCGATCCAACCGTGCACTTCATTCCACCACAGCCGCGCGTTCTGCGGTTTGGTGACAAAGTGCGTTTCGTCCGGATACACCAGCAGCCGGGAAGGGACGCCCATGCGCTGCAGCGCGGTGAACATTTGCAGCCCCTGGGTATAAGGCACGCGATAGTCGCCCTCGCCGTGGACGACCAGGGTCGGAGTGTTGAATTTTTTCAAATTCTGCACATAGAACGAGGGCGACCATTTGGCGTACAGCTCCGGACGATCATAGGGCGTACCGGCCATCTCCCATTCGGGGAACCAGAGTTCTTCGGTGGCGCCGTACATGCTGCGCTGATCAAAAACGCCGGCATGGCTCACCAGCGCTTTAAACCGGCCGCTGTGAGTGGCGATCCAGTTGATCATGAATCCGCCGTAACTGCCGCCGGCTGCGGCCATGCGATCCTGGTCAATAAAGGGATAGGTTTTGATCAGATAATCGATGCCTGCCATTAGGTCCCGATAGGGGCCGCCGCCCCAATCCTTGCTGACCGCGTCGGTCCAGGCCTGGCCGTATCCGGTGGAACCGCGAAAGTTGACCATGGCCACCACATACCCTGGAGCGGCGAACAACGCCGGATTCCAACGGTAGTGAAAGCCGTCCTCTGACATGCCCTGAGGGCCGCCGTGAATGACATAGATCAGCGGATATTTTTTTTCAGCGGCGAAAAACGGCGGTTTGATCAACAGCCCGTGAACCTTTTTGCCGTCAAAACTGGAGAACCAGAAATCTTCCGCAGGGGTCAACGCCAATTGATCCAACAGCGGCTGGTTGATATGGGTGTGCTGTTTGAACTGCCGGGTGGAAAGATCCAGGGAATAGATCTCATCCGGTGAAGCGGCGCTTTGCCGTTTGAAATAGAGCAGCCGGTTGTCCGGACTCGGCATCAGGCCGCTGTTGACATGGTCTTTGACGATCTCATCAATGCGGCCGCCGGCTGTTGCCACCGAATAGATGCTGCTGTGACCCTGGTTGTCAGCGGTGAAAAACAGCGTACGGGAGTCGGCCGCCCAGGCGACACCGTTGACGCTGCGGTCCAGCCGGCTGGTGAGGGAAGAGGTGTGCCGGGTGGTGCGATCAAAGAGCATCAGCTGATAGCGATCAGCCTCAAAGCCCGGCCGCTGCATAGCGCGGTAGGCGAGAAATCGTCCGTCCGGCGAATAGAGCGGTTGATTGTCAGTGGCTTTGTTGGCGTCGGTGCACGGCTGCGGCGAAACTGCGTCCATAGCGGTGAGCAGGATGTCGTTGTTGGTCGATAGAGCCACGACTGGATCCTGATTGCGGACAAAGGCCAGTTCCTTGGCATCCGGGGATACCGCATAGTCGCGTGCGCCGCCAAGGTCCACCGGCGGTGTGTCATAATCGCCAGGCGTCAGGTCTGTAACAGCCTGGCCCTCCAGATCACAGACGAAGATATGGCTGCGCACTCCTTCGAACCAGTGATCGAAAACACGGTACATCAGCCGGTCGCTGATATGGGCTTTTACTTTGGATTGTTCCTGTTCGTCCAGCCGCCGGGCGGTTTCATCCAGATTCTTGGCGTCCGGAAAAATCGAGGCAACGAAGACAAACCGTTCGCCGTCCGGTGTCCAGATAAAGTCTTCCACTGCGACGGGCAGATGCGTCATCTGTCTGGCTTCACCGCCTGCCAGAGAAAGAAAAAAGATCTGCCGTGTGCCGCTGCGGTCAGACAGGAAGGCCAGGCCGGATCCGTCCGGCTTCCAGCGCGGCGTGCCGTCGAATTTTTCGTAAAAAGTCAGCTGCCGCAGGGCGTTGTCGTTCGTGGAGAGCAGCCAGAGATCGGCGTTGCCGCTGTTTTTTTCCATATCATAGCTGGTCACGACCAGCGCCATCAGCCGGCCGTCCGGCGACAGAGCGGTATCGCCGATGCGTTTCATATCCCACAGGTCCTGAATGGTCATGGCGCGCTGTCCGGCCCAGGCAAAAGCAAACAGCATCAGGGTGCAGAGGATGGTTTTTTTCATGGTCTTCTGTCCAGTCGGGTTGTATAGGGTTGTTCGGAAAATTTTTATCGCTTTCGACCGCTGCCGATTCAGGGGGCGGGCAGCTGCACATCATTGCCCTGATTGGGCCATCGTGCTCGCACGGTCAGGGTGTCCGGATAATGGATGAACCGTTCGGCCGGTTGAAAGGGAAATGGGGCGCCGCGGGTGAACTGCCCATCGCCATCCTGATCGCGAAAGACATAGAGCAGATAAGCGCCGGGCAGAATGTTTTCGAACCGGTATGGTCCCGGGCCCGGAATGCGCAGAAGATAGCGATTGCCCTCGAGGCCGGCCGCTTGCACCAGGATGTCCCCTTTTGCTAAACGGTCCTGATCAGTAATAGTTCCGCTGATCTCAGACAGGGTGTCGGCGGCAACGGTTTTTATTTTTTTGACAAACAGAGTGTCGGCCAGCCGGTTTGCTGAAGCGTCTGTGACCGAATCCACCGGCAGGGTGATGTGATAGAGCCTGTTTTCCGCCAGCGGCTGCCGAGGCCGGAACTGCAGATGTGCCGGATCGGGGAAGGAGAGTTCACCCTCCACCTGGCTCCGGCTGGTGTCGTGCATGGAAAAATGGTCGCGCAGGGAT
>DAIQOA010000162.1:0-9775 GCA_036788095.1 bacterium
CCTGTTTCAGCTCTCCTGCCGATGGAACCAAAACCAGCAGCATGATCACCAGGCCGATGAGCATGGTGTTCACGCCGACCACCGGGTATGCGGAGATCATCTTTTTCTTGCCGCCGGCCAGCACCTCCTGCACCACGTCTATGGGCTTGGATAGTTTCGCAAAAAACCGTTCGACGATCTCACGATCCAGCGTTGAATCGGGGCGAATCAAATGATAGAGCAGCAGCACTGCCAGCGAGATGACGATCATGCCGTAAATCTGCGGCCCCACGGTCCAACCGATGACAAAACGGAAAATAAAGCCGGCCGCCAATCCGCTCACCATCGAGGCCAGGGCCGCCCGACGGCAGGGTTTACGGAAAATCAATCCGAAAACCATCGGCACGGCGATGGGCACCTGAAACAACGAAACAAAGACCACCATCAGATTGAAAATGCCCAGTGCGCTCTTGGCGTAAATCAGCGCGGTGAGGATGGTGATCAGTCCGAGGCAGATGGTGGCGATCTTGCCGACGCGCAGCATGTCCTCGTTGGTCGCCTCCGGTTTGATCATCCCCTTGTACAGATCGCGGGCGATGATGGAGGAATCCACGTTATAGGCGCCGGACAGCGAACTCATAGTGGCGGCGAACATGGCGGCGATAAAAAAGCCGATCATGCCGTTGGGAATCCAGGTTAGGACGATGCCGAGATAGATCAGATCCTCCGGCCGGCCGGATTGGCTGAAAAAGGGGACTGCGGACAAGTCCGGCCACATCAGCTTGGCTGCCAGCGGGGGCAGGCCGAACAAAATAGGGGCGGTCAGAAAAAGCGCGCTGCAGAAAAGCCCGACGCGCTTGGCATCCTTCTCGTCCTTGACGCTGTAAAACCTTTGCGCCGCTCCCCAGTTGGCATTCAGGATGTTTACCAGCAGAAAGGCGATGATATAATGGATGTCATACGGCATGCCCGCATACTCGTGATGGATGGTCAACGGCGGCAGTTTTTGCACCAGGGCCTGCAAGCCGCCTACATGCTGGATACTCAACGGCGTAACAATCACGGTGATGACGAACAAAAAAATAAATTGCACCACATCGGTGATGGATACCGCCCACAACCCACCATGCAACGTGTACAGCAGCATAACCAGTCCGGTGCCGACGATCATGTAATCCATGCGCCAGCCCACCGAAGCGGAGATAATCTTGCAGACGGCAACCAGAGTGATGCCGCGGGTCAACAAACCGCTGGTGACCAAGACATAGCTCAGGATCTGCTGTGTCAGAGGATTGAACCGCGTGGAGACATACTCGACCGGCGAGAGCACCCGCGACCGTCGCCAGCGCGCTGCGGTGAGGCGATAGCCTAAAAAATAGGCCACGGGCCAGCTGAGAAAATAAAGCACACCGAACCATCCAGTATGATAGACGAAGCCGGCGGCGCCGGTAAAGGTCCAGGCGGTAAAACTGCTCATATATAGAGAGATGCCGCCCACCCACCACGGGATCATGTTGCCGCCGGCGAAATATTCATTGGCGCCTTTCATAAAGCGGCGAAAATACAAGCCGATGCCCAGCATCAATCCCATGTAAAAGATCAGCACCAGCAAATCGATCAGTTGAATGGCGCGCATACCCGTTCCTGTCGTTGAGCAACCGAAATCCAACCCTCCGGTGAAGCCATTTTTTTCTTGCCAATCCGAAGAGAATCTAGTATCTTTGCTGGCTGTTTCAAGGCCGGCAAGTGCTGTAATATTTCGATTTTATTCCTTAAATACAACATGAAAATGGAGCGAATCCCCCATGAAGAAAACGTTAATCGTCCTATGGCTCGTCCTCCTGGTCGTTTCCAGCCATGGCCAGACCGTGACCCGAAAGCAGTATCTCGAATACGCCCGATCCAGCGCGGACTGGACCTGGCAGCATTACGACAGCCTGGTGGCTGCATGGAAAAAGCAGTTCGAGCCGGATTATGTTTTCGGCTATAACGCTCCCCCCTATCTGCTCGAGATGGCGGCCATCTATGCCCAGCTCTACGAACTGGAAGGAAAACGGGAATACGCCGGGCGGGCGAAAAGAGTACTGTTGGCCTACGGCGATTATCGGTCGCAGTATCCAGCCGCGGCACGCCAGAAAAGGCCAGAATACAACAAGGTGCTGCCCGCTTTGCCGAACTTTTTCACCGCCATGCGCTATACACGCGCCTATGACATCTTGCGTCAAAAAAATGTACTCAGTGGGTCGGAACAGAAAAAGATTGAGAACCTGATTGGCGAAAGCACCGATTATGTGATCACCAGTCAGGAATGGGGCGCCATGAATCGCGCCATTCTGCGCGGCGAATGCCTGGCCTGGGCTTTGCGCGCGTCCCCGGATCATCCCAGCAGCACGATGTGGCGCATGAACATGGATGCCCTGGTTTCAGACAATTGGGGCACCTGGGAGATCGAGGACGCCACCGGCTATCACGGCGTCTGGCTCTACTCTCTGCTGGGCACGGCGGAGGCCATGGGCAAAGTTACCGAGCTGCTGAAAACACCGGAGATGTACTTTTACGCCCATTACTTTCTTCAGCTGATGTCTCCGGATGGGACCATTCCGGACTTTGGCGACGCCAACTGGCACAGCAGCTGGAGCCATTTTATCGCGTTCTTTGAGGCCAGCGCCCAGGTCCATGCCAACCCGGAATTCAAGTGGGCGGCGAATCAAATCATTAAAACCATGGTGGACTGGAAAGGCCCGAAATCCGTGAGCCTGGGCTACACTTTTATGGATTGTTATCGTTGGGCCGACGATCGCGTCAAACCGGCCAAACCCACCCAATTGAGCGGAGAGGTCATGGAGGACGTGCAGGGAAAAAAGATCGTCTTTCGCAACGGCTGGGAAAACGCCTCGACCTATCTGCTATTGAACTATCGGGATGAGGGCGACGGTGGACTGCTCTACCGCGACTATCTGCGCGACAGCATTCCGGTGGAAGAAGAAAAAATGACCCATGGCCATGCGGATGAAAACAGCCTGAGCCTGCTGATGTCCGGCGGCTCGCTGCTGCTCCATGACGGCGGTTATCGGGACTTTATGCCCAGCGGACCCTTTGGCGCTTACCGCCAGGATTATTTTCACAACCGGCTCTGTGTGCGCCAGGAAAAGATCTTTTTTGGGCAAAAAGAGGGGGAAAGCCGGTATGCCATGTATCGCGTCGGCGCGGTCCCGGGGCAATCGGTTCTGGACTTTTTTCACAACGCCGGCTCCTACCGCAGGGTGCGCACGCAAAAAATCGACTTTCTCAGCTTTGCCGACCTGGATTATTCGCGCACCCGCCTGATCGACGACCTGGCTGGATACGAAACCGACCGCGTTATCACCTATCTAAAGAACCCGGAGATGTTCGTGGTTTTCGATGTGGTCAAGTCGCGCACAGAATCCTTTTTCACCGCATCCAACATGTGGCACACCCGTAAAATCGTCGATCGAGGCGAACACTGGTATGACACGGTGTACGACTCTCTCGGCGCTCTGGCCTTTCCGCAAAATAAACACCTGTTGATTTATTTTCCGCAGACCCATTACCGGATGGAGGGCATCGAGCCGGAGAAACGCTATTATCAGAATGAATGGCTCATCCATCAGACCACGGGGCAACATTTCGAACTGGGACAGACCATCGTCTTTACCACCGTGCTGATCCCTCACGCGGCCGGAGAGGCGCCGGAGCCCTGGACCCAAAAGATCAAGATGGTGCAGGGAGAACCGGATGAAAAAAGCGTGGCGCTGCAGATCCAGTTGGAGGATCGTGAGATCCTGATCGGCGCCAAACGCGACCTGCGCATGGATGTGATCCGGGACTACCGCCGGCCCAAGTACACCTATGAATCCGGCCGGCTGCGCTTCCTCGATGTGGAGACCAATGCGGATTTCGTGGTGACGGTCAAACACAAGAATGAGCTGAGCTACACGGCGGTGAATTTGACCCGATTCATCTATAAAGATAACGTGCTCTATGAAGGTGAACCGACCAACGCGTTTCTTGCTTTCGACGGCTCTCCAGACGCTCCGGGGGTGACCAAAGTCCGCTATTGGCAGGGCAAGACGGCCAGATAGGAGAATGGCATTCAACCGGTTTGACGAAGGATGAAAAAGCCGGCATGCCCTTTTTCACCAACAGGGTTATCGCAGCCGGTATGATTGAATGAATAGAGAACGAAAGCACGATGAATCCCCCTGAGCATCCTATAGAATTGCTGGCGCCGGCGCGCGATGTTGTGAGCGGGCAACGGGCCATCGATTGCGGCGCCGATGCGGTCTATATCGGGCCGGAACGATTTGGCGCGCGCGCCCAGGCCGGAAATTCCGTGGAGGATATCCACCGTCTGTGCGAATATGCGCACCGCTATTGGGCGCGCGTCTATGTTACTTTGAACACATTGCTGTTCGACGCGGAAATCGATCCGGCCATAGCCCTGATTCATCGAGTGTATCAGGCCGGCGCGGATGCGTTGATCATTCAGGATGTGGGGCTGCTGCAATGCGAACTCCCTCCCATCCCCCTGATCGCCAGCACCCAGATGCATAACCATAGCGTAGAAAGAGTCCGGTTTTTAGAGCAGGTCGGCCTCTCCCGTGTCATTCTCAGCCGGGAGCTGAGCCTGGAGCAGATCAGAGAGATCCGCCGCGACACACGGGTGGAATTGGAGTGTTTTGTCCACGGCGCTCTGTGTGTGGGCTATAGCGGCCAGTGTTTTCTCAGCTATAGCATTGGCGGCAGGTCCGGCAATCGCGGCGAGTGCGCCCAACCCTGCCGCAAGTCTTATACGCTCGAGGATAGCGACGGCCAAGTGATTGCAGCCGGCAGCCATCTTTTGTCGCTAAGGGATCTCAACGCCAGCGAGCATGTGGACGCCCTGGTGGAGGCCGGCATCACCAGTTTAAAAATCGAGGGCCGGCTCAAGGACACGGCCTATGTGACCAACGTGGTGAGCCACTACCGCCGCGTGTTGGACGAGTTGATCCAGCGAAAGAAACTACGCCGGGCTTCCTCCGGCGTCTCGATCGCCGATTTTCAGCCTGATCTCAGCAAAACGTTTAACCGGGGCTATACCGATTATTTTCTAACCGGTCGTAACAAGATGGCGGCCATGCAAGCGGCAGGATCCATCGGCGAGCCGCTGGGGAAAATTTCCCGCCTCGGGCCCGATCACTTTATCCTAAAAGGGGCACACGCTCTTTCCGCCGGAGACGGCCTCTGCTTCCTCGACGCCGGCCGTCTCTGGCAGGGCACCTATGTAAACCGGGTGCAGGACGGCTGCATCTATCCGGATAAAATGAAAGGATTGACCGCCGGCCTGGAGCTGTTCCGCAGCCATGATCATAGGTTTATCCGCAGCCTGGAAAAAAGCCGCGTCTATCGCACCATCCGCCTGAGGTTGAACTGGCGAGAAATTCCTACGGGGTTCAGCCTGGAGGCAACGGATGAAGACGGGATCTCTGTCTCCATCGAATGGCAGACGGAAAAGCAGGTCGCGCGCAATCAGGAGATGGCGATAAAACAGATCCAAGAGCACCTCAGCAGATTGGGCGACACCTATTTTACCTGTGAGGCGCTGACGATCGAGACGAACCCGTGTTTTTTTCTTCCGGCCTCCGGTTTGAACAGCGTCCGCCGCCGCATGGTGGAAGCCCTGATCCAGGAACGTGGGCGTCGCTTCTTACGCCCAACCATCACCCGGCAGGCCTGCGACACCCCTTATCCGGATCCGTTGCCCGATTTTCGCGCCAATGTGCTCAACCGCAAGGCTGCAGAATTTTACAGTTGCCATGGCATCACTGCCCTGGTTCCGGGAGCTGAGACCGGGCGGGATCTCACCGGTGAGATCGTCATGACCGCACGGTACTGCATCCGTTACGAACTGGACCTCTGCGGAACTCGGCTGGCCCAACGTCGGTTCAAGGAACCGCTGTTTCTGCAGGACGAGCAAGGCAACCGATTTCAGCTGAGTTTTGATTGCCACGACTGTCACATGCATGTTCGACTGGAAACTAAATCCCGAACCTTCTGCCCTGCCACTTAACAGGAAAGGATCATTGCAATGCGCAATCTGCTGTTTTTTGCCATGAGTGGGGTCATGCTGTCCATGGCCTTTCAGGCCATGGCGCAAATTCCCGGCAAATGGAAAAATCACGACACCAGACGGCCCGAACGCCCGACGGTCATCCCGGCGCTCTCCAGCACGCCGGACCATGCTGGCAAAGCGCCCTCGGACGCCTTGGTGTTGTTCGACGGCAAAGATCTGTCACAATGGGTTGATGAAAAAGGCCAACCGAGCAAATGGATTGTCCGCGACGGCTATATGGAATGCGTCAAAGGAAGCGGTTTCATCTACAGCAAAGAAAAATTCGGCAGCTGTCAATTGCATGTGGAATTTGCCACCCCTGCCAAGGTGGAGGGCGAAGGACAGGGACGCGGCAACAGCGGGGTTTTCCTCATGAATCTGTATGAAGTGCAGGTGCTGGATTCGTACAACAACAAAACCTATAGCGACGGACAGTGCGCTGCGATCTATGGCCAATATCCGCCGCTGGTCAATGCCTCCCTGGCGCCGGGCCAATGGCAGACCTACGACATCGTATTCCATCGTCCCCGGTTCGACGACCGCGGCAATCTGGCGGCCAAAGCGGCCATCACCGTGTTTCACAACCAGGTGCTGGTCCAGGATCATGTAGAGTTGCTCGGCCCCACAACGTGGATGGCACGGCCGGGCTATAGCGCTCATGCGGACAAATTGCCCCTCGGATTGCAGGATCATGGCAATCCGGTTCGTTATCGCAACATCTGGATTCGCGAATTAGCGGATGACGGCGAGATCCCCGGGGATGCGTACACCCTGGCGCCGGATCAAGTTATCGAGTTGAAACCCGAGGTGCTGGAGCGCTATGCAGGCGTCTATCAATTCCCCTCCGGCGGCACGCATACGATCATCAGAGAAGGCGACAAGCTGTATCTCAGCATGTATAAAGGGCAAAAAGCGGAGATTCGGCCGGAATCGGAAAGCCGATTCAACGCAACCATTCTCGATGTGGTGCTCGACTTTACTCTGAACCGCCGGGGTCAGGTGGAGAGCATGACCGTGCGGCACAGCGGAAGTACAGGAACAGCGAAAAAGAACTGATAACAAAAAAGCCGGCAAAGAAAGCCGGCTTTTTTGTTATTGCGGATAATTTTTCGATTTAATAAAAACCAGGATGATCGATTGAATCACCGTGGCCACCATCAAAGCCAGGGAGGCATAGATCACATACAGAGCGGCCTTTGGATACGAATCGGCCAGTAGAATGGCCGCGATGAACAGCACCACATATTCGACGCGAAAGGCAAAGCGCCAGATCACTTTTTCAGTGGGGGCCGGAACGGCTCCCCGGTGATTGGCATAGGCCACGATAAAGGGCGGCAACAAGGTAAAGAACAACAGCAGGAACAGCAGGATATCCAGCCGAATGAACGGCTGCGGCAGATCCAAAAAGAACAGGCTTAAAATCATCAGCATATCCACGAACCGGTCGATGGTGCCGTCCCAAAAAGCGCCCAGTTTAGTAACACAACCGTTCAGTCGCGCCACCTTGCCGTCCACCACATCCAGGACAGCTCCCACAGTGAACAGGACGGTGGCCAATATCGGTCGATGGATCACCACGGCATAGAAAGCGATCAGTACCACGAAAAAGGAGAGAGTTGTCCAGGTGTTGGGCGATAAAAAACGAAAATTTTTACCCACCCACCGTTCCAGACGCGGCATATCGATGAATTCTTTGATCATGCATTCCTCGCGATTGGTTAGAGGATATTAGGATTTAATCAGTTGTTTGAGATGCGACATCCGTTGTTTCAGGCGCCGCCGTTGTGGAGAGAACAGAAAACATAAAAAGAAAATAAGCGTCACGGTCATGACAATGGCGGCGCCGGAGGCGACGTTCAGCCAGGTGGACAAAAACAGCCCCAGCCAGGAACCGCCTACTCCGATCCCCACAGAGATCCACATCATTTTTTTAAAATCATCCGTCAGCAGAAAGGCAGAGGCGGCGGGTGTGACGATCAATGCGGAAACCAGCACCACGCCTACGCTCTTGATGGAGAGCACGACGGTCAAAGCCACCAGCGTCAACATCAGCAGATTAAGCGTGCGCACCGGCAGCCCGACCACCCGTGCCATCTCCGGATCAAAGGTCAGCAGGAGAAACTCTTTGTAAAAAAGCACGATCAGGCCGAGGACCACCACCCCCAAAACCAGACTGGTGTAGAGATCAAAGCGGCTAACGGCCAGAATATTGCCGAAAATATAGCCGTATAGGTCGACGTTGTATCCGCGCATTAACCCTATCAACAGAACGCCAAACGCCATGGTCGATGCGAAAAATATGCCCACCGCGGTGTCTTCGCGGATCTTTTGCCCTTCACTGAAAAAGGCGATGGCCCAGGCGGTCAGGGTGCAAAAAATGACGGTGGTGAAAAACGGATTCACACCGAGAATAAAGCCCAGGGCGACGCCGCCAAATGAAGCATGCGCGATGCCGGCGCCGATAAAGGACATGCTGCGCAAAACCACATACACGCCGATCAGAGCACACAGGGCGCCGATCAGCGTAGCAGACCACAAAGCCCGCTGCATAAAAGTGTAGCCCAGAATTTCCATCACGCGTCCGTCGGCTTTCTGTTCAGCGGAACGTCAGGTTGCTCACGCGGCACCACCAGATGAGGAACATCGCCGTGGCGGAAGAACATGGCGTCGCAGCCATACATGCCTTCCAGGGTGTCCCGGTTCAGCACTTCATGGGGTAGGCCATGCGCCACCAGTCGACGATTCAGGCAGGCCACCGCGGTCACATAGCGTGAAACCACGCCGACATCGTGCGACACGATGACCAGCGTGCTTGAAAGTTTGGAGTGCATCTGGTGCAACCAGGCGTAAAAACTCTCAGACGCGCCCACATCCAGCGCCGCTGTTGGTTCGTCCAACAACAGCAGGTCAGGCATCAGCGCCAGAGCCCGGGCGATCAGAACCCGCTGCCGTTGGCCTCCGCTCAATTGACCGATCTGGCGGTCCGCCAGATCCTCCAGATCCACCAACTGCAAAGCGTGGGCTACCGCCTCATGATCCGCCCGGTCTGGGCGCCTGACCAAACCTATTTTGCCGCACCGTCCCAGCATCACCACCTCCCTGACTCGAATGGGAAAATACATATCGATGCGACTGTGCTGCGGCACGTATCCGATCCGTTGGCGGACATCGCCCAAACGATCCACCGGCCGGCCGAACACCGTAACGGAACCGGATAACAAGGGCAGCAGGCCAACCATAGCCCGCAGCATGGTGGTCTTGCCTGATCCGTTGGGTCCCAGAATGCCCCAGAACTCTCCGGCTTGAATGCGCAAGCTGACATCTTCCAAAGCCAGCTTGTCCTGGTACGCCACAAACAGGTTCTGCAGATTCACGATCGTTGCCGATTGATCAGACACTTTTACCTCAAAGCCTTGGCCATCTGCGCCACATTACTGCGCAGCAGGGATACATAGGAATAGCCTTCGCCGTCAGAGCCGAGGGGATCCAGAACCAGAACCTGGGCGCCGCTCTCTGCGGCGATCATTTCGGTGATCTTGAGCGGAAATTGCTGTTCAGCGAAAATGGCCCTGACTTGCAACCGCTTGGCCAACCCGATGATCTCGGCCGCCTCGCCGGGACTGGGTTCAAAGCCCGGACGCTGTTCAATGACTGCCGCCTGCTCCAGATGATACCGTTCGCTGA
>DAIQOA010000163.1:0-9676 GCA_036788095.1 bacterium
AGGTAGAGGCGATCCTGGCGCTGTTCGCGCAAGATGTCGCCGCCGGGCTGATGCAGGTTGCCCGGCAAAAAAATGTCGCTCAGATCGTAGTCGGCAAGCCTGCAGCCGGGCGGGTGCGTCGTTTCTTCACTGGAGAGACATTGGTGGATAAATTGATACGCAGCAGCGGCCAGATCGATATCCATGTCGTTCGTGGCGAGAGGGCGCCGCAGCAGGTGGAGGTGGCTGCCAGACGGACGCGCCCGCACCCGCCTGGCAGCGCCCTTGAGTATGGCCTGAGTCTGCTAACCGTGGCTGTGACCACGGCGATTCTCTTTGCCCTGAGCATGCAGATCAACTATCTCGCAGTGGCGATGTTCCTGCTCTTTGTCGTCACGCTGCTCTCCCTTAAATTCAGCCAGGGGCCGGTCCTGGCCGCTGCCGCCCTTAGCGCCCTACTCTGGGACTATCTGTTTATTCCGCCTCACTACACCTTTTCCATAGGGCGGATCGAGGATGTGCTCATCCTCTGCCTTTATTTTCTGATAGCGATCGTCACTGGAACGCTCACCACTGAGATCCGGCGCAAGGAAGAAATTGTCCGTCAGCGGGAAAAACGGGCGCGGGATCTTTACAACATGTCCCAGCAGTTGGCCTCAGCCGATTCCCTGATCGCGATCCTGGGAATCGCGGATGAACAGATCAGCCGGACCTTTAACACGGACGTTGCGATATTTTTACTACTAAATGGTGCACTCACTTTACAGACCGGTGATCAATGCTGGACCAAGCCAAAGGGAGACGAAGGTAAGAAACCGCCAGCGCAAGACAAAAAAGAAAACGGTCGAGGATCATCCTGGATTCCAGATGAAAAGGAAAGCTCGGTGGCAAAATGGGTTGCGCAGAACCGCAAACCGGCCGGCCGATTTACACCGAATCTGCCACAGGCCCATGGCCATTATGAGCCTTTGGCTACTTCACGCGGTGTCTATGGCGTCATCGGCATTCAGCTTTCACAAGAGACCGTTTTTACCGTTGATGAGGAATCGCTTCTGGCCAATTTCTGCAGTCAAATCGCCGCGGCCATCGAACGCGAGCGCTTTAATGAACATCGCCACCAAGTAGAATTGGCAGAAACGTCCGAGAAACTTTACAAAACTCTGTTGAACGCGGTCTCACATGAATTCCGTACGCCGCTTTCAGTCATTTCCGGAGCGATCGAAACTCTTACGGACGCCGCCCTTTCGCTCCCGGAGCCAAGCCGCCATGAACTGCTGCAGGAAATCCAGAGGGCGGCCAGCCGACTGCATCGGCTGGTGGAAAACCTGCTGGACATGTCCCGGCTCGACTCAGGCCGGATCTATCCCAAGTTGGAATGGTGCGAAATCGGAGATGTTTTCAGCGCGCTCTGCCGACGGTTCGAACCAGACATTCCGTCGCATCCTATCGAGTTCAACATTATCGATCACATGCCCCTGATTTTCATCGATCCGGGGTTGTTGGAACAAGCCCTTGCTCACATCATTCAGAACGCTATCCGGTATACCCCGGCAGAGAGCAACATCGAGATCAGCGCCCGACTGGCCGATGCGCAGCTGCACCTGACCCTACTCGACCATGGCGTCGGCATCCCTGAAGACGCGCTACCGCATCTCTTTGAAAAATTTTTCCGCGTCGCCGGCACTAGCTCCGGAGGGACTGGGCTCGGTCTGTCGATTTGCAAGGGAATGATTGAAAGCATGCACGGAACCATCACGGCGGCCAACGCGCCCGGCAGCGGGCTGTGCGTCACCATCCGGATGCCGGTTGAAACCATGACCCCCATTTTGAAAGCCCCCCCAGATGAGCTCGATCAAAATACTGGTCATTGATGACGAAATCCAAATCCGCCGGTTTTTGCGGATCAGTTTGGAAGCACAAGGATTTCAAGTCAGCGAAGCGAGCACCGGCCAAGACGGTTTGGTGCAGGTTACTATGGTCCGGCCGGACATCATCCTCCTCGATCTGGGCCTGCCGGACCGGGATGGCCTGGCTATTCTCCGCGATCTTCGCGAGTGGTCGCAAACTCCAGTGATTGTGCTTTCAGTCCGCGATGCAGAGAAAGACAAGATCGCCCTGCTTGACGCCGGCGCAGACGATTATCTCACCAAGCCTTTCAGCGCTAACGAACTAGCCGCGCGCATCCGTGTGGCACTGCGGCATGCAGCCCCAGAGGCTGAGGCCGGAGTTTTCCGCAGCGGCTCGCTGCAAGTGGACCTGACCAACCGGCTGGTCATGGTGAGCGAAAAGCCGGTTAAATTGACCGCCACCGAGTATGATCTGCTGCGCCTGCTAATCCAGCATGCGGGTAAAGTTATCACTCACACGCATATCGCCCGTGACTTGTGGGGGGCTGCCAATAGTGAGGAAATTCAATATCTTCGAGTTTACGTCTCGCAGCTGCGACACAAAATCGAGGAGATCCCGGCGCGCCCGCGCCTGCTGCTAACCGAGACAGGGGTGGGATATCGTCTGCAAATCCTCGATCCACAATAACCATCAAGACTTGCGTCAGGCCCAGGCGGTAAAATTCAGAATAGACGATGGCCTGCGTAAATAGCAAAAAGGCAGCCCGCTATACCGGCTGCCTTTAGTAAATCCAGCCATCCATCCAGATCAGCTGCGCGATCCCTCACCGTACGGTACAGCCGCTCCCGGGGATCACCTTGATGATCATTGACGGCATCGGCTTCAAGATGGGTACTGTCGCGCCCAGGATCACCAAAAATCTGCCGGCGCCTTTTCGCATGGCAGTTGAACGGCAACGGCCGCCTCTACTGTATCCTGCAGGGAGAGCGTGTGCCAGGGATTGTGCGGCGGCGATGCGTTCATTCGTAGCGCAACGCTTCGACCGGATCGATGCGCGCCGCCTTGTGCGCGGGAAAAATTCCGGCCAGCAGACCGATGAGGGCGAGCAACGAGACCGCCGCGCCCATCACCGCGCTTGAGAGCAGAGGCCGGCCAAGGAACTGCATCGCCCCTTCACCGGCAGGGATCATCCACACCATTCTGATGATGCCAACGGCGAGCAGGATGCCGGCAACGCCGCCGGCGCTGGACATCAGCAGGGACTCGAAGATGATCTGCAGCATGATGTGCCAGCGCTTAGCGCCGACCGCCCGTTTGATGCCGATCTCGCGGGTGCGCTCCTTGACCACCACATACATGATGTTGGCCACCCCGACCCCGGCGATGAGGAGGGTCATGGCCCCGACCACGCCGAGAAAAATGTTCAGGCCGAGGAAGACCTTCTCCTGCTGGGCGACGAACTCGGCCGTGTCCCAGACAAAGAGGGCCTTTTCATCCGCGGGGTCGAAGCGGTGCTTGCGGCCCAGAACCCTAAAAACCTCGTCCTTGATCCGCTTGCCCTCCAGGGGGTTGGCCGGCTGGAGGATAATACTGTTGAGATAGCGCCTGCCGTAGATGCTCTGAAAAGTAGAATAAGGAATGACCGCGCGGCGGTCGTCCGGCCCGTTGTTCATCGAGGTCTGCAGCTTTTTAGGCAGGATGCCGACGACGGTGAAGGGCAGGCCATCCAACTCACAGCTTTTGCCGACCGGATTCTCCTCGCCGAAGAGCTCTCCGGCGATCCCACTGCCGAGAAAGACGACACGTCGTTTCTGCTGCAGGTCCATCTCGTCGAGAAAACGACCGCCCGCGACCGGGTACATTCGACGCATGAACTCGAAATTGGGATAGACCGCCTCCATATAGGTCAGGGCGGTGCGATTGCCATTGCGCAGGCGGGTTCCATGTTTGCCCTGCTGCGGGCAGACCTGACTGACCATGGGGATGCTTCGCCTGAGCAGCTCGGCGTCGGCCTCGATAAAACGGATGCGGCGGCCGATGGGCAGCCCCTGGTACTTGACGCTGGTCTGGTTGGGCCAGACCGTGATGATGCGGTCGGCTGCATTGAGCAGCCCCTCGCGCATGCGAAAGGCGAGGCCGGCGCCAAAGGCCATCAGCAGAATCACCACCATGGTGCCCCAGGTGATGGCAAAAGTGGTCAGAAAAGCGCGCAGCTTTTGTTTCTTGATGTCCTCGATGAATTCTTTAACCAGCATCCAGATATGCATGGCGACAACCTTGTGCTAGATGAGATTCCGCAAATTCGAGTGAATCAGTGGCGCAGGCACTCGATCACTGTGAGCCGCGAGGCTTTGCGCGCCGGAAAAAAGCCGGCTATGATGCCGACCAGGCCGAGGATCAGGACGGCGATCAGAGCGACCTGCAGGTCAATGACCGGATCGCCGACGAAATCCTCATAGGGCAGAACGGCGATGCCTTTGATGATCAGCGCGGCCAGGCCAAAGCCGATCAGCGCCCCCACGGCGACGATGATAAAGGCCTCGAGCAGAAACTGGCTCAGGATGTGCACGCGGCGAGCGCCGATGGAGCGGCGCACGCCGATCTCCGCGGTCCGCTCCTGGACCACGACGTACATGATATTGGCCAGACCGATTCCGCCCACCGTCAGGGTCATGATGCCGATCAGCCCCATGAACAGAGTGAACCCGAGGGAAAAGTAATAGACAAACTTGTCCATCTCTGTGGTGTCCCAGATGCTCAGGGCCTGTTTGTCGCTGGGATCAAAGCCTTTTTTCTTGCCCAGCACCTCATAGACGCGCCGCTGCGTCTGTTGCGAATCCAGAGGTCCGCTGATCTGATAGACGATATTGTCGATAGTGCGGTGGCCAAAGAGAGACTGAAAGGTCGTGGCCGGAATAAAGGCGCGGTCCTGGTCGCGGGCGCTGTAGGAAGAGTTCTGCAACTTGTGGGCGAGCACGCCGATGACCAGAAAAGGTGAATCAGCGACAAAAATATACTGGCCCACGGGGTTGCTGCCCTGGCCAAAGAGATACTTGGCCAGCTCGTCGCCGAGAAAGATGACCCGTCTGCGTTCCTGCATATCCAGATCGTTGATCCAGCGGCCTCCCGGCTGCGCCTGGATATTGCGCATTCCTGCGTACTCGGGATAAATGCCGGCGAGGTTGGGCTTGTTGATCTGCTCGCCGTGGCGCAACGGCGCGTTCCACTTGGCGTATTCCGGGCTGATGTTGCGGATCTCCCGCACCTCTCGACGCAACAGCTCGGCATCCTCTTCCACCAGATGGATGTAGCGGTCGCGGTTAAAGCCCATCCAGGCTAGACTGGTTCGGCCGGGCCAGAGGATGGCGATGCGCTCGCCCATCCCGTGCATGCTTTTGCTCAGTGCTTTTTTTACTCCAGTGCCAAAGGCGAGCAGCACGACAATGCTGACCGTGCCCCAGACGATGCCGAAGAGGGTCATAAAAGTGCGGGCCTTGTACTGACGCAGATAGTAAAAGATCTCTTTGATGGTTTCAACCAAGTGGTTCATAGACATAACTCATGCGATGGTTTCCGCTGCGCAGAGACGGCAGATCGTGAGGTTAGACGATCGGCTTTACTTTTTTCTCCACCACCTCCCGCCCCTCCTGCAGGCCGGAGATCACTTCGATATGAATGGCGTCGCTGAGGCCGGTTTTGATGGGGATCTCTTTGCTTTCCTTTGCTCCGGTGCTGATCTGGACAAAGGTCGAATCATTGCGAAAGGTGACCACCCGCTCCGGAATGGCCAGCACCTGCACCTTTTTGTTGATGATGATGGTGGCGTTGGCGGAAAAACCGGCGCGTAGCACCGCGCCGGCCGCATCATCGATAGAGATCTCGACCGGAAAGAGGGTAGAGTTCTCCTCCTTGCGCGCCTTGAGCGAGATGAGCGCGACATGGCCTTTGACCACTTTGCCCGGCAGGGCGCCGATCGCCAACTCGCAGGGCATGCCCTCGCTGATCTTGCCGACGTCGATCTCGTCAAGCGTGCCGCGAAAGAGCAGCTCCTTCATATCGGCCATCTTCATCAGCTCGGTGCCGGCCTGATAAGAGGTCAGGGGAACGACCGGATCGCCGAGGTTGACCGACTTGAGTAATATGTAGCCGGTGATCGGCGCCCGGACCGTGGTTTCAATGGCGTTGCCGGCGATCTGGACGCGCCCCTTTTTCAGCAGCTCGAGCCGTTCCCGGGCGATCTTGGCGCGCACCGCGGCCTGGTCGTATTGCTGCTCCATGGTTTCATAGGCCTGCTGCGAGATCAACCCCTTTGCTTTGAGTTCCTTTTGGCGCTCCAACTCGCGGCTGAGAGTGGAGAGCTCGATCTCTGCGATCTCTACGCCGCGGGTGGTCTCGGCCAGTTCCAGCGGTGTGGGATCAGGACGAACATCGAGCAAAGGCGCACCCGCCTGGACAAAATCGCCGACCTCGATGTACATTTTTCCCACCACCCCCGAGGTCTTGGATTTCACCGCAATCTCATTTTTAGGCTCAATCGCCCCCACAGCCAGGGCCTTGTCGACGATGTCCATGCGCTCGACCTTGACTTTTACCGGACCCGTCTCGCCGTTTTTTTTCATTCCAGCGCTCAGGGCGATCGCAGTCACAATGACCGCCGCTGCTGCGGCGATGAGCCAATACCATTTTTTCTTGCTCCGTTTTGTCATAACAGGAGGCTCCAAAGGATTAGATCCCATTTGCGAAAGATTGTTTTATAAGCTTATACGGCAGGGTAATTCATTTTGTTACACCTCAGGAGAAATCGAGGAAGGTGAAAACAAGCGAAGAGACGCGAACCGCCGCATGAACGCAGGACTAAACTTTTTTAAAAAACAATTGTGCGGCTGATTGATCATCGAGGCCGGTCACCAGCACCGTCCGGCTGCGCTGGTGACCGGCCATATTCTATAACGTACAGAAACACTGGCTAGTTGCCCTTGACGGAAGGAGCTGGATTGATATTGCTGAGCGATTCAGCTCTGCGTATTTACTTCAAGCCAGTCGGCGCCACATACACCTGTGGAACACCAGTCACATCCGATGTGTAGCAGGCGTATCGGCCGCTAAAGCTCAACGTCGGATGAACATGACCGTGCTGTCCCGCTTCTTCGTTCATGCTTGCGTTCGGCCAACACAAAAACGTGGCCTCGCCGGTCTGCAGATTGATCAGGATCAGCGGATTTTTATCCGGATCCTGGCCATCGCTGAGAAACCATTGACCATCCTGCGACGAGATGCCGTGGCCCAGCTTGATGCTGTCGTGCCGATAGTATTCACGCAAGTTGCCGCCATCCTGATCGATGGAGCAGATGGACACTGGTTTCCAGCCCGGAACAGCCTTTTTGTAAAAGAAGAAACGTCGACCGTCCGCCGACCAGCTCTCATGAGTGGCGCGAAAGCCGTAGGGCATCATTAGAAAGGGTTTGGTTTCACCGTTTTTTAAATTCAGAATCCAGGTGCGCGCCCGTTTTTCCATGGGTAACGTCATGTCGTTCTGGGTGTCCGGGCCGGGGACAAAGGTGATCAGATCAGGATTGGTCGGGCAGATGAGCGGATGAGATAGGGGGCCGGCCTTCCAGAGAGTTCCCTGCAGCGAACCGTCCTCCAGATCCACGCGATAAATGCCGACCCCGGAATCCGTTTTAGTGGTCATGACCGTGAAGCGAGCGTCGGCTGAAAAGGAACTTGACAATCGAAGCGGCGTAGAAAATTTTCCATTAAAATCCATCCACACCTTTTCCTTCAGCTTGCGCACATCGGTTTTATAGAGGATATTTTCATGAATATAGCAGGCGCTTTTTCCGTCCGGATGGATGGTAAAGCTGTAAGGCGAAAGATCTTTTTTTGCACTGACGCGCACGATTTTGCCGTTGCGCATATCCGCGCGATACAGTTGCCAAGTCCCGGATCTTTTTGAGCCAAAAACAAGATAACGATCATCCGCCGTAAAAGGTTGGCGTTCGAAATAGACCGCCACGCTGGGTGAATCGTGACTGGTGATCTGCCAGACTGGACGGCCGGTGACCGGGTCGGGGAATTTTTTCCATTCGGATTTCCAGCGCTCCTGGGCCTGCATCGGCCGCAGAACCGCGCAAATCAGAACCACACACAACCATGTCGTTTTTTGCATAGAGTCTCCCTGGTTAATCCCACCTTACTCGAGGATTTGATAGCGATGATCGTGATTACGCACCTTGACTTGCGGCATCTGAAATGAAAAACCCCAACCGCCGCTGCCTTGATAAATTTTCAACAACAGATGATTGTTACCTTGTTTTAAATCCAGCGGCACCTGATCCTCATCCACCAGCAGATTGCGCTTGACCAGTTTTTTCAGGACGGTGCGGCCGTTCAGAATAATTTCTATGCCGTCATTGCTGCCGAAACGAGCCTGCACGGTTCGTGCCTGCGGACAATCGATCTGACTATAGGCGTAGGTCAGCACTCTTTGGTTGTCTTCGTAGAGCGGCAACAGATCGATCATCGCCGGATCCGGGGAATTGTATTTTCGCCAGCGTGTTTTTTGCCCCTGCGGCCATTCGGTCTCAGACCAGACCGTAGGCCGCACCCGCCGCTCGCCTCCCAGGGAGCTGAGATAATCCACCTCTTCGCCGCTGTACTGGGGATTGGGAAAGGGACCGCACAGCAGCCAGCCGGTAAAATAGCGGCCCACGGATTCCTCGATATCCAATCGGACCAGATTGGGCGGCGGGAGAAAAGAGCCCTTGTGATAATCGGCGATGGCGGATTTTATGAGTCGAACCACATCGGTCAACGCCTCAACCTGACGTTCGTATTTCTGCAGAATTCTATCCAAATAATACGGCCGGTTTTCCAGCAGCCACAATCTCTCGAACTCTTGCGCCAGTCCTGCCAGGGTTTGCCGCTGCGTGGATGCGAGGCTCAGGACCGTGTTCAATTCGGCGCTCGCCCGGTCCCGTTCGCTTTGGCGCCGGCATGCCGGCCGGTACAAATCCGCCGCGGCCTGCAGCTGGATCCTGCTCTCGGCCATGAACCTGTACTGCTGCACGGTAAAACGCAGATAATCATAATCGGTCGCATGTATTTTCGCTGCAGCCGTATCGAGTGCGCTATCCGCCCGGGAGCAGATTTCCCGCACCTCATACCAGTCGGCCAAGTTACAGCGCAACTGCTCTTCTGAATCCGGAACGAGTTTGGACCAGAACACCGCTTCGTTCATCTCTTGTGTCGCCGCCAGATCCGCCAGCGGCGCCAGAATTCTCACGGTTCGCGCCAACGTCGGTTGTGCATTGCCGTACAACGCTTGATCGACCCTGCCGTCAAAGCCGGCCTCTGCACGCCCGCCGTTGGACCAGGCCTGATCGGCGGCATACGCCACGCCATACCAGTCGCGTGAAAAAGCGGCCGCCCCTCCGTCATCCCAAACCGTCGTCAGTGCGCCCAAGACGCCGTATTTCTTGCCGTCACGAATGAAACGGTGAATGTTCTTTCTCGCTGTCATGAAATCGGGCATAAGCCGCCGCGAGTTCAGAACCCCCGGACACACTATCGTGTTGAAACCTGCTTTAACCAGCGGCCGGATCATAACATCGAAAGAGTCGGCGGCATCATAGTTCCAGGGGAGCAGGATGGTTTCAGCCGGCAGGGTCGTGAGGATTTCGGGATGCTCAAGCGCAATGTCCGCCCACATCATCATCATCTTGCCATGTCTTTTCAGCTCAGCGCTGATGCGGTTCAAATGGTAACTGTAAACCGCAGCCAACCCCAGACTATCCACCCATTTTTTCGAAGCGCCACGGCACACATCCCAAACTTCATCGCAAGTGCC
>DAIQOA010000164.1:0-5961 GCA_036788095.1 bacterium
GAGCCGGTGCTGCTGCTGAAGGCCTGTGCGCGAAAAACGCCGCTCGAATCGGTCAATCCCTCTGCAGGCGTAATCGTCGCGGCCATGCCGCTTCCAGTCAAACCGACCGGACACCGGGCGACGGGATTGCCGTAGCGGTCTCTGACAACCAGCGCGATGGCGCTGCCGTTCGCACTGCCGGTGTACGCCGGAGAAGAAGCGGTGAGCGCGGATTGACCTTGATCCGGAACCTCCGGCAGGGCCAGGGCGGTCACCCTCAACGGCGAACCGGCCATCGGTGCGCCGGCGTCATTAAGCGCGGTGATTTCCAGCTGTTGAGTGGCTTGGCCTGCTTCAGTGCCCAACCGCCATCCCGCTGCTGCGAACCCCTGGCTGTTCGTCATCGCATTCTGAACGCTGTCCAGCGTGGCAGTCAGAACCCCTTTTCCTTTTACCACGGCGAACCGAACCGGATGACCGGAAACCGCTGCGCCGTTCATATCCGTGACTTTTACTTGCACCATTTCAGCCAGAGCCATAAAGACCGTTCCCGTGGGAACAGCTGCTGAAACCAGTTCCATCCGCATGCTGACCGCCTGAGCGGCTGCCGAATAGATGATCGGTGAATTGCCTAGTTGGATCGTGCCGTTAAAGGCAGCCGCGGAAATCTTGTTGTTCATGCCCGCTTCACCCAAAACCCAGCGCACCTGCGCCAGACCGGTTGCATCACTCACAACCTGCATAGTCTGAACGCTATCCGGCAGAAAAACGCCGGTCCCGGCAGTCACTGTGAAAATCACCGCAACCCGACCGACCCCCAGTCCGCTCTCATCGATGACCTGAACCGTCACCGGTTCATCGATCTCCTGATGGGCATAACCGGTCAACCATTGATTGGGATTGGTGATGGGAAACAATCGGGCCGGGACCGTCATCGGCGTAGAAGCATAGAATCGCACCGGGCTGTTGAGCAGCGGGTCCTCATCAAAATCGCTCGTTGCCTCCACCACATAGACCGAGTCGCCCCGTTCTGCTGCCAGCACCAGATAGACCTTGGCCAATCCGAACGAATCGGAAAGTACCGTCTGACTGCGCTGACCCTGCAAAGTGCCGGTGGAACTGAGAACCGTGAAATGCACCGGATGGCCTGGAACCGGATTGTCGTGCACATCGGTCACGCGGACAGCAAACGGCTCCGCGAGCTGGGTGTGAATCGAACCGACCTGTATTTGGCTGGACGCCGGCGTCAACGAAGCCGGACGATCGGCGACCGCTGAGATACGGAAGATATAACTGCCGGGATTCAGACCAGCGGCAAAGGCCTTTACCTGTTGGCTGTCGCTGCCGGCCACTGTGCCGACCCGATAGTGCGCAGCGGCGATACCCTGCTCATCGGTCGCAGCGGTCAGCAATTGGGCGTTGTTGGAAAAAACACCGTCGCCTTTCACCACGGTGAATTGCACCTGAAATCCTGACACTGGATTTTTATAGCTGTCGGTCACAGCCACCTGAATCGGGCTCTGCATAAGCGTGCCAAGAACGCCGCTCAGTTGGGTCGCGGAAACCGCGGTGAATCCAACTGCCGGGCCGGCTGTAGCACTGGCCCAAAAAACAGCCGGAGCGGCGCTGAACGCAGCGCCGGCCTCCACGGTATAGACATTGATCCCCGCCTTGGTACCTACAGTAAATTGTGCGGCCGCCAGGCCGTTTCCATTTGAAACCGCCGTAACCTGAGGGCTGCCGTTGAAATGACCGTCACCGGTCTTGACTTGGAAGAGCACGGTCTGTGCGGAGACCGGATTGTTATAGCCATCCAAAACCCGCACCTGAAAAGGTGCTTGCAAAACCGTGGCCACCTGCGCCTGCTGATGATCGCCGGAAACCGGTAGAAGAGAGGCCGGACGCGCAGCCAACGCCAAGGCCGTGGCCGTGGCTGGAGAGTTGATCAGTCCCGGCGCTTCCGCGGTGATTTTTTGTTCACCGGCCCGTGTGGACAGCTGCCACCAGGCCTGCACCATGCCCTCTGCATTGGTGTACAGCGTGATGGCCGTATCGCTGCTTGCGCTCTGACCCGCGGAAACATGCCCACCGCCCCAGGCGTGGAAACGCACCGGATAGGCGACGACCGGTTTGCTGCTGTCGTTAAGCACAAAGAGCTGCAGGGGTTTGCTCAGCACGCGGTTGACCGTGTCGGTTTGCATGGTCCAATTGTACAGGCGCAGTTCGGTGGCCACGCCGGTGACTGTGGCCTGAAATGTAACCGGCGAATTGATCACGCTGTCGGTCGCCGCGTTGACCCGCTGCAGGCTGGAAGAGCCGCCTACGGTGAGAAGAACAGAAGCCCGGCCATCGGCGTCGGTCAGGGTCTGTCCGTCCGCCGGCGTCAGCGTGCCGCCGCCGGAGAGCACGCTGAAACGAACCGGGCGTGCGCTCACGCCATTGCCGAAAGCGTCATGCACCGCGACGGTCAGCGGCTCAGCCAGCCTTTCTCCTTTTTTGCTCGCCACCTGATTGTCGCCGGAGATCTTGACCAGGCTGGTGGGTTTGTCGGCCAACGCGGTGACCGTGAACTGTGCCGCCGGCACTGCGGGATAGGGTGACGCTTTGGCCTGAATGACCAGGGGTCCGGCATTCTGTCCCAACTGCAGCTGCCGCCAGGCCAGGCCGTTTTGGTCCGTGGCTAAAAGATCATCGCTGTTCTGCTCTCCCAGCGCCACCGGCGTGTAATAGGCGTCCATGGTGAACAGGGCCCGATCGATCTGCAGCGCTCCGGCGTCCCAGCGCATCAGCAGAACATGGGCGCCGCTGCTGAGCGCATAAAGGCGATCAACGCTCGCCAGAGCGAGCCGCTGCCACTGCCAGCCTGCGGTAGGAGGTACGGTCATGGTCTCGGCGACAGTACCATCCATTTTCACAGACAGGGCCACCGGCGACGAATCCGGATTTTTCAGCCGCAGCCAGAGATAATAATCGGCCGCCTGACTGATCTGAAAGCGCAGCGTATCGAACCCGGCGCCCCCGCCCAGCGGAGAACGCATGATCAGTCCGCCTCCGCTGCATTGATCATCGTAACACCAGCGCATCGCGCCTGACAGCCCTCCTAGTTCCGGCTCCAGCCAGAGCGCGCTGGAGGGCGCGGCCGGCTCGATCAGTTGGCCGTCGCCGGAAAGCACAGTGAAATCCACCCGCACGTTCGCCACCGGACGATGGTTTGCATCGACCAGTTTGACGGTGAGCGGGGCGTTCAGCGTGCGGCCCACCACCGCCGACTGATCCCCGCCCGCCTCGGCCAGCAGCTGAGCGGGCGCACCACTGGAGACCGGATCAATCTCGGGTTCAATGGTGATGGACTGGTCTGCGGCCAGATCGCACAGGGCGCGCAACGTGCCGTCGGCAAAGAGCGCCAGCAAATCGACGCGGCTTTCACCGCCCAGACCAAAGTGCTGGGTGGGCGATGGTTGAGTGAGATGACCGGAGGCGGAGACGATCTCCCGATAGCCCAGCAGCGCCGCGGGATTGCCAAGTTCACCGCTGCGATAGCACCAGAGTTTGGCGCCAAATCCTCCGGAGAGACCGGAGGGACCCCTGGCCGTGACGTGAAGAAAGTGATTGGCATTGGTAAGCGTATTCTGCTTCAACACGCTGAACGCGTCGGCGCGGTGAAAGAACGCATCCATATCGCCGTCGTTATCCGCATCCCAGGCTGAGGCGGCGCGTACGTCGCCGGCGAACACTTCGGCGCCGGTGTCGTCGACCCGGGTGAAGCGCAGGCCGCCGTCGTTGCGATACAGGGCGCCCGCGTTCGCTTCTCCGCTGGTGAGGATGTCCTGCCGGCCGTCGTTGTCAAAGTCGGCGAGGAGAATGGAATATCCATTCATCGGGATGGCCGCCGCGGCGCTGACGTCGGTAAAGGCGCCGCCGGCGTTCTGGTACACGCGCAGCAACGGATCAGCGTCGCCGCTGATGTCGGACACGGTGATCAGCAGGTCGGAATCCCCGTCATTGTCCAAATCGCTCCAGTACACGCCGTTGCCTTTGTGGTTCAAATTCACGCCCAGCGCGGCCGCGCGATCGGTAAAAACGCCGGCGCCGTCGTTGACATAGAGTCGATTGGCGGCGAAGCGTTTGACCACATACAGGTCCACATCGCCGTCGAGGTCGAAATCACACGCCGCGGCGCTCTGACGTTCCACACTGCTGGATTCTTTGACGTCGTTGCAGCCACGGTCTCTGCGGGTGAAATACCCCTTGCCGTCATTCAGATACAATTCGTTGGGCGCACGCTTGTTGAGCACAAACAGATCCAGGTCGCCGTCGCCTTCCACATCAAAGGACAGCACCGAGGTGGTTTCTTCGGAAGACGACTCAATGCCGCGGCTGGAGGTCACGTTACGAAACGATTGATGGTTCACGTTTTCAAGCAGAACGTTCTGTCCCGGAGAATGGGCGTTGAACAGATCTAGATCGCCGTCGCCGTCCATGTCAAAGAACACCACTCCCCGGCTGTTGCCCGCATCTTTGGCCTGCCAGGCGGCCGCGGATTCCGGGTACGGGAGCGTATCCCCGCTGGCGTACAAGGCATGCCGGTTCTGTTTAGAGGAGGCGGCGATCCGGCTAAGATACAGTTCATCCTTGCCGTCGTTGTTGAGATCCGCCAGCGCCATTCCCTGACCGCCGTAATAATGATCAAGTCCCGCTACGCCGAAACGCCAGGTGGCATCGGTGAACCACCTCGGCGTGCCCGAGATCAGCGGCGCCAACACGTCCATATACGCATGCGCCATCACTTCATGGCCGCGCGAGTTGGGATGCAGATCATCAGCCATGAGGACCGTTGCATCGGTGGCAGCCCACAAAGGATTTTCCAAAAACCGTGTGAAATGATCGCACAGATAAACCGGTTCCAACCGGCCGGTGAGATGCCCTTTTTGGAAATCCTGGACCATCTTGGCGAGTTGTGTGTTGAACACCACCACCAGACTGTCCTCGCCTTTTCTGGGGATGATCTGGCTGACGACGATATGCTGCAGATATTGTCCCTTGCCGTAGCGCCAGGTCAGCAGATATTTCACCAGCGTGATCATGGGCTCGATGTTGGCGGTGAATCCATTGGTGCCCAGATGAATGGCCGCCATGGTGGGTTGGAATTTTTCCATATCCGCGGCAACATCCATGGACCCGCCGGCAGAAAATTCCCAGATCTTGCTGCCGCCTTTGAAATGCCCCTCATAGGGCGATTCGCCGGAACTGCCGACAAAATCCGGAGACAAGCCCGCGGTCTGCAACAGCTGATATAATATTTTGCGAAAACCGATGGAATCGGATGCACCGCGCCCCTCGGTGATAGAATCCCCGATCAGCATCAGGCGTGGAGAAGCGCCGAAAACCATGGGCGCCGGCTGAAGCGACTGCGTTTGCACCGTTGAACTTGGTAAAGGTGCAGCCACCGATGACGGCAAAACCGGCGTTCCCTTTTGCGATGCAGGCGCAGACTGATCCGCTGAAGCATAAAGGGGCCACGAAAAAACCAATAAAAGTAAAAAAATCCCGCCTGGCAAACGGTGTTTCAGCATTCCTATCTCCATGACGCTCCCAGGAGATCCCTCCTGAGAAAAAATCAGACCTGGGTGGTTATAGCTTGTTTATTATAAAACTACTAAAAATCCGCAAAACTGCGTAAAGCTACCAGCGAGAAAGAGCCTGCGCTTATTTGCTAATTTTATTATTTTTAAATAAGTTTTGTCAAGGTAATTTATCTTGACAATCTGCCCAGTTTTTAATAAATTATCCATACTCTTGAGGAACCAGTAACAATGACCAGAGATCACATACGCATTCGCGGCATGATTTTTCATGCCTATCACGGCTGTGAACAGGATGAGCGCACCAACGGCCAACGATTTGAAGTGGACCTGGATCTGGTTTTCGATGCAGCGCCCGCGGCAGCCAGCGACCGCCTCAAAGACACCATCGACGTTCGCC
>DAIQOA010000164.1:6061-9520 GCA_036788095.1 bacterium
GATGCAGCGCCCGCGGCAGCCAGCGACCGCCTCAAAGACACCATCGACGTTCGCCGGGTTTACCGTGAAGTGCAGAATATCGTGACCAACGACCGCTTTTATTTGATTGAGACCCTGGGCGAACACATCGCTCAACGTATACTGCAGAGTTTTCCGGTCGGATCAGTGACAGTGGCGGTGCGCAAGCCGTTCGCCCCGCTGGGGGGTCTGACTGATGGGACGGAAATTGAAATCACACGCGGCCGGCCGTAACGCGACCAACGCCGGCATTGCCCACATCAGTATGGGCTCGAATCTGGGCGATCGCCTGTTCTATCTCTGTGCAGCGGTCCGCCGGCTGATGGCAGAAGCGGAGATCCATTTGCAGGCTCTGTCCAGCGTATACGAGACGGAGCCGGTGGGCAAGGCTGATCAAGCCGATTTTCTCAATGCCGTCCTGCAGATACAAACATCGTGGCAGCCGCGTCGGCTTCTGGACCATCTGTTTAAAGTGGAGCGGCAGTTAGGCCGGCAGCGCGGCGAGCGCTGGGGCCCTCGCACGATTGATCTGGATCTTCTGGCCATGGCGGATGCAATGAGCAACGATCCGGAACTGGTGCTTCCACATCCACGTCTGACCGGACGCCGGTTTGTGCTTTTACCGTTTGCGGAAATAGCGCCGGAGTGGCAGTTGCCGGGGTTCGAAAAAACGATCGCGCAGCTTTTGTCTGCCTGTCCGGATCCTCATCGCGTTAATTTGTATCTGACCTCAACGGAGTTTCGTCGAAGGATTCAAACGATATGATGCCCAAATACATTTGTGTCGAAGGCGTGATCGGCGCCGGCAAGACCAGCATGGCTCGATTGCTGGGGGAGCGGATGAATGCGCGGGTGATTTATGAAAAACCGGAAGAGAATCCTTTTCTCGCGGACTTTTACAAAGACCCGGCGCGGTATGCGTTCCAGGTACAGCTGTTTTTTCTCCTCAGCCGCTATCGTCAGCAGCAGGAGAGTCTGCAGCCTGATTTGTTCCAACCAGCCACGGTTTCGGATTATCTTTTTGCCAAGGACCGCATCTTTGCGCATCTAAACCTCGAAGACCGCGAGTTGTTTCTCTATGACCGGGTGGCGGGATTATTGGAGCGGGATATTCTCAAACCCGATCTGGTCGTCTATCTGCAATCCTCGATCGAACGGCTGATGGCCAACATTCAAAAGCGCGGACGCTCATACGAAAAAGAGATGTCGGAGGAGTACATCCGTTCTTTGAACGAGGCCTACAATCGTTTTTTCTTTCATTATTCCGATACGCCCCTGTTGGTCGTCAACAGCGCCTTGATCGATTTTGTCAACAACCGCGAACATCTGGATGAACTGGTAAATCAGATTTTGCGGCCCCATTCCGGGATCGAATATTATTCGCCCGCTCGCTGACCCGCCTCGGCGTTCGCCGACCCGGCCGGAGAGGACACGGCGATGATCCTGCGCCGGCTGCCGGGCACGATATTCGAATCCACAATCCATTAACATCGAAAACCAGAGTGGCACATGTTCTTCCAATTGCTCATCCTGATCATTCTGTTTTATGTGATCAACAAAATCTTTAAATACGTGTTTGGCCGGACGCCGCCGCCACGCGATCAGGAGGTGCGCGGTCAAGCTCACTCCAAACCCCTTGATGTAACGGAATCAGACATTGAAGATGTCGAGTATAAAGACTTGCCGAAATAAGCCATCACCCCTATGAAACTCTATCTGCGCATACTTGCCTATATCAAGCCGTACTGGGCGCATCTCCTGGGATCGCTGGTATGCATCCTTTTCTTCACTCTGTTCAACAGCGTTTTGACCCTGTCGGTTATCCCCTTTTTAAACACGATCTTCAGCCAGGAGCAGCAAGCGCCGCCGGCCGTGACCGCCGCGATTCACGCCGCCGCTTCTCCGGCAGCGCCGGCAGCCGGCAAATGGCTGCAGGCCAAGGATCAGGCCAAGGAGTGGGTCTATGACCGGTTGATCGGCAGAGACCGGCAACGGGCCCTGCAGCGGCTGTGCCTGCTCATTGTGATGCTCTTTTTTCTCAAGAGCGTGTTCGATTATCTGCAGGCCTATTTTATGGCGTTCGTGGAACAGGGCGTGATCCGCGACATACGCAATGATCTGTACCGACACATCAACCGGCTGTCGCTGGACTTTTATCATCGCACCCGCGCGGGGCAGATCATCTCCCGCATCACCAACGACGTCACGTTGGTGAACAGCAGCATCTCGGCAGGATTCGTCACTCTGATCAAAAATCCGTTGATGCTGATCGCCGCGCTGACCCTGGCAATCACCCTGAGCTGGCGGCTCACCCTCGTCGCCTTTCTGGTGGCGCCGTTCAGCATGGCGATCATCGGCTGGATCGGCGTACGGTTGCGCAAGGAGAGCACCATCTCCCAGGAACGTATGGCGGACCTGACTTCCACCTTGCAGGAGACCGTATCCGGCGTCCGGGTCGTTAAAGCCTTTGCCATGGAAAACTTTGAGATCCGTAAATTTAAAAACGAGACCGATCGTTATTTTCGCTCTCTGCTCAAGATCACCCGCACGCGCAACTTGTCCTCACCGTTGACCGAGTTCCTCGCCGCCGGCGTGGCCGTGGGGATTCTCTGGTTCGGCGGCCGCCAGGTCTTGGCAGGACAGATGCTGGCGCCGGAGGAATTCGTCGGTTTTCTCCTGATCGCTTTCTCCATGATGCAGCCGATCAAAGAACTCTCCAGCGTGCACAACCGCATTCAGGAGGGATTGGCTGCCGCGGAACGTATTTTTCATGTCCTGGATCTCAAGCCCACGGTGCAGAACCGCGTCCATCCCATCCCCATGGTCGACTTTGCCTCAGCCATCGCTTTTGAGCAGGTCTTCTTTGGGTATCATCGGGATCGGTTGGTGCTGAAAGACATCACGCTCAAGATCAACAAGGGCGAATGCCTGGCCATCGTCGGGCCCAGCGGCGGCGGCAAATCCACACTGGTGGATCTGGTGCCGCGCTTTTACGATCCACTAAAGGGCCGGATCACCTTGGACGGACAAGACCTGCGCGATCTGGAGTTGAACCATCTGCGCCGGCTCATGGGCATCGTCACCCAGGAGACTATTCTTTTCAATGATTCGGTGATGCGCAACATCGCCTACGGACTGGAGGACAAGACTCTGGACGAGGTGATGGAAGCGGCCAAGGTTGCCAACGCCCATGACTTTATCTCCCAGCTGCCGCAGGGGTACGACACCAATATCGGTGAACGCGGGGTTACGCTCTCGGGCGGGCAACGCCAGCGCATCGCCATCGCACGCGCGGTTTTAAAAAACCCGCCGATCCTCATTCTCGATGAAGCGACCTCTGCGCTGGACACCGAATCGGAAATACTGGTTCAACAGGCCATCGAAAGGCTGATGAAGCACCGTACATCGTTCGTGATCGCCCACCGTTTGTCCACCGTGCTC
>DAIQOA010000165.1:0-9445 GCA_036788095.1 bacterium
GGAGTTTAAAACTGTTTCCTATCTATCTGCGGAATTCCTGCCCGGCCCGCATCTGGCCAACAATCTGCTCTGCCTCGGATTAATGCAAGAGGCCCATAAGGCCATGGAGTTCCTGGGTGTGAATTTGGAGGAACTGCTGGATCAGGAGGAAGAACCGGGATTAGGCAATGGCGGATTGGGACGGTTGGCCTCCTGCTTTATGGACTCGCTGGCCACCCTGTCCGTCAATGCCATCGGTTATGGTCTGCGCTACGAGTTCGGCATCTTTGATCAGGAGATCAAAGACGGATGGCAGGTGGAGATCGCCGACACCTGGCTGCGGTCTGGAAATCCCTGGGAGATCCGTAAAATCGAATGGTGGCAGCAGGTGGGCCTGGGCGGACGCACCGAGTCCTATTATGACCCGCATGGCCGGTATGTCGTCCGCTGGATTCCAGATCGGTTCGTCAAAGGGGTCCCCTACGACACGCCCATCATCGGGTATGAAAATGACCATTGCAACACCATGCGCCTATGGAAAGCGGAGGCGATGGTCTCGTTTGATTTTCAGGATTTCAATGTCGGCGACTATTATGCCGCGGTGGAAGACAAGATCACGTCGGAAACCATCACCAAAGTTCTGTATCCGAACGATTACACAGAATCGGGGAAACAGCTGCGGTTGATCCAGCAATATTTTTTCTCCAGCTGCTCGCTGAAGGACATGATCCGAATCCATCTATCGCGCAACGAAAGCCTGGACTCTTTTCACCAGCACTTTGCCATTCAGTTGAACGATACCCACCCCTCCATCGCTGTGGCGGAGCTTATGCGCCTTTTAGTGGACGAGCATCACCTGGAATGGGAAAATGCCTGGCAGATCACTCGAAACAGTTTTGCCTACACCAACCACACCCTGTTGCCCGAAGCGTTGGAGAAATGGTCCCTGCCGCTGTTCCGCAGCGTATTGCCCCGACACTTGGAGATCATTTTTGAAATCAACCGGAGGTTCCTGGAGCAGGTGCGCCTCAGCCATCCGGAGGATAAAGATCTGCTGGCCCGGTTGTCCCTCATCGACGAAACCGGCGGCCGGTATCTGCGCATGGCCCATCTCGCCTGCGTCGGCAGTCAACGGGTGAACGGGGTGGCCGCCATGCACAGCGCCCTGCTGAAAAGCACGGTGCTGCACGATTTCTACCTGCTGGAGCCTGAAAAATTCACCAATGTCACCAACGGCGTCACTCCACGGCGGTGGCTGGCGCTATGCAATCCCGAACTCGCCGCTTTGATCAGCAGTAAAATCGGCTCAGGCTGGATTCGGGACTTGAATAAAGTGCGCCGGCTGGAAGCGCAGCTGGATGATGAGGAATTCCGTGAGCAATGGCGGCGCGTCAAGCTCGAGAACAAGAAAAAACTGGCCAAACGCATCCGCGAAACAACGGGCGTTGTCGTGGAAGCGGACACGCTTTTTGACATCCAGGCCAAGCGGATTCATGAATACAAACGCCAGCACCTCAACGTGCTGCACATCATCAGCCGCTACCTGCTGCTCAAAAAGAGCCCGGCCGCTGAGATCACGCCGCGCACCTTTATCTTCAGCGGCAAAGCGGCGCCAGGGTACTTTATGGCCAAGCTGATCATCAAATTGATCAATTCGGTTGCGCAAGTGATCAACAACGATCCGGATATCGGCGGAAGGCTAGCCGTGGTCTTTTTGCCTGACCTGAACGTGAAAAACGCCCACCGCATTCATCCGGCGGCGGACTTGTCCGAACAGATCTCCACCGCGGGCAAAGAGGCATCGGGAACCGGCAATATGAAATTCGCCCTCAACGGCGCCCTTACCATCGGCACTCTCGACGGCGCCAATCCGGAAATCAGACAAGAGGTCGGGCCGGAAAACTTTTTCCTCTTCGGGCTCACCGCGGAAGAGATACAAGAAAAAAAGGCCGCTGGATACAGGCCGGCAGAAATTTATCAAGCCAATCCCTTGCTGCGGGAGGTCATCGATCTCATCCGGCGCGGCGTCTTTTCACCGCAGGAACCGGAACTCTTCAAGCCCCTGGTGGACAGCCTTTTGCATCAGGATGAATATATGCTTTTCGCAGATTTCGCTTCCTATATCGACTGCCAGCAACAGGTGGACCTGGCGTACCGCGATCAGGTGCGCTGGAGCAGAATGTCCATATTGAACGCTGTGTACATGGGCCAGTTTTCCTCTGACCGGGCTATCCAAACCTATTGTACGGAAATCTGGCAGGCAAACGGCAACAAAGCCAAGCGAAAAGCATGAGTGCCGAGAGGGTATTTGTCAATCAGCATCAAGCGCGGTTCGGTTGTGGCCGACGAGGGGAATTCCATCGGACGCCGGTTCACCGTTTGATTTGGGCCTGTTGCCGCTGAGAATGATTCTGCAGTACACGAGTGCAGATCTCATGCCAGGCCCTGGCCTTGTGCTCCCAGGTGTGCGCCGCTGCGATGGTCGCACGGGCCTGTAAACCCAGCCGGCGCCGCAATTCCGGATTCCGGGCCAGGCCAATCACCGCCTCCGCCAGGTCAGGCCATTGGCCGGAGTCGCAAAGCAGGCCGTTCTCTCCGGAACGGATCAACTCGGCGATCTGGCCGATGCGGGTGGAGACCACCGGCTTGGCGGCCGCCATGTATTCAAAAATCTTGACCGGCGAAAAATAGAAAAAGGGCATCTGCGGATAGGGCGCTAGAACGATGTCCATGGCGGCGAGCAGTTCGGGAATCCGTTCGTTCGGCACAAAACCCTGCAGGGTGATCCGGTCAGCCAATGATTTTTCCGCGATATACTTTTCCACGGACCGTCGCGCATCACCTCCCTGGCCGACGAGAAAAAAGTGCAGGGAAGGATGTTGCGGGATGACGGCGGAAAAGATATTCAAAAGATTCTCGATTCCGTGCCAGGCGCTCATGGAGCCGATAAAGCCGGCCACGATCTTGTCCTGCAGACCATACTGCTCCCTCACCCGCCTGATCCGCTCCTCCGGTACATCGGCGACGATGTCTGCGCCGTTGCTGACGACGTCGATCTTATCCTCGCGTACGCTGTACTGAGATACCAGATAGTTTTTCAGTGATAAACTCTGCGCCACGATGTGATCCGCAGCTCGCACCACCTTGCGCTCGATGCATTCCGCCAGCAACGGCGGATGCCAATAGTCCGGCTGAAACGTCCGTGCCTCATAGACCGCCGGACAATCGGCCTCGAGCACCAGCGGCAGACCGCTTCCGGCCGCGTTCCTCACTGCCGAGAAGAGATACAAATCCAATCGGGAGACCAAAAGATCCGGACGAAAGGCATTGATCTGCCGGCGTTCCTCTCTGAGAAAACGAATGTTTTCGTGGAGAATTTTCGGGTCGTGAAAAAATCGACGCAGCAGCGGGGTACGGAGCCGGCGTGAGGTCGTGGGCGCATCCGCTTCGGAACCGGCCAGGCGATCGCGTAACCAGCAGAGTTGGACCGCATGGCCCAGACGCTCCATTCCGGAGAACAACTTGAGCGGCTTGATCACCGAGCCGATGGAAGCGCCGCGAAGATCGTAGAGATAGTTAAAATAGAGCAGACGCATGCGTGGTGTCTTTATGAGAAAAACGTATTCAACCAGCGGGAGATCAGGCGCACGCCGATGCGGCCTGCGGTTTCTCGGCCAGGATGATCAGATTGCCGCGCTGGTTGTCAAAAGGACGCAGCAGACGATTGGCTGTTTTGGCCAGCGGCAGCATCAGTCCATAGAGTGCGTTCATGCGCCGGCGCCGCAAGGTCTCGGTGACATCGAACAGCTGGGAAGCGAGAAAATGACCGTCGGTGCGCCGGCAAAGAATGGTAAAGCCGATGCGGCGCAGCACTTTCAGCATTTGCTCCATGCTGTACAGTTCCCCGGTATGCTCGGACTCCACCCACTCGTTCATGTCGGTGTATTTTTGCAAAAGCGGGAAACGGCCTTCGTGCACGTTCGGCATCTGCAGGTGCAGCTGTCCGCCCGGCCGCAGAGCCGCGAAGAATTTTTCCAGAACCTCCTGATTGCCCTGGATGTGCTCAAGCACATGGATGGAAAGGATCAGGTCGTACCGATCCTGACTGGATAACTCCCGCAGATCCTTTTTATAAAACGCGGTGTTGGCAAGACCGCTGATCTCCCGGATCCGTTCGCAGATCACGATGTTCTGACCCAGTTCATGCAGATCATCATCCGCCTTGTCCCACCCCTCCACTTCCGCCTGCGGGTGCTTTTCCGCCAGGTAAAAAGTAAAATCCCCCTTGCCGCAACCGGCGTCCAGGATGATCCGCGGGTCCGTCTTAAGCGGCAGAGCGTTCATATGGATAAAAAAATTATGAGCAGTATAGGAGGAACAGGAGAACAACCGAATGTACCATTGCGCCAGCCGCCCCGCCCGCTGCACCTCTGGATGATAAATCTGCCATTTGCCGAATCGCGGCATAGCCCACTCCTTCGATCTTTCCACACGCTTCCCCAATCAACCTCAATCCGGGCTTTTCCAGACCGGTGATCGGAGCAATGGCTTACTCGCGGCGTTATCAGGCCCATCGAGGCGGTGTGCAGCCACGCATAGAGCCAGAGAGCCGGCAAAAAAGTTAGCCAAACAAACGGCAAAAAACAAGCAGTTTTTCAAGCCCTTTCACCCACGCTGGTTCACATCAGGCGGGTTTACTCGCTTGAAAACAAGCACATCAACGTATGCCGTTCAGGGCGTTAACCGTGCGAAAATGAAATCCATAGATGGCAAAGGTGATCGCCAGGGACAGATAGCGGGGACGGCGAAACAGGGTCCAGAAAAAGAGCTTCCAATACTCCCGCCGCTCCTCACCAAGGGTTCCCAACTTCCAAATCGAACGAGCAAAGGCGTAGAGCTCAGCCGTGTGCAGCCGCACCCGCACATGGGGTGGATTGTAATTACGCAGGCAGACTTTGACCCGTTCATAGAACCTGGCCGGACTGTAGATCTCGGCCATCAGCCGGTCGTAGCCCTGCTTCAAACGGTCCAGACCCATCGCAGGGATAATGTTGGTGGTGCCATCGGCGTTGTCGCCGCTCATGTCATGGGAGATCCGTCCCTCTGCCAGCAGCCGGTTAAACAGCGGCGTGCCGGGAATCGCCTGCAGCATACCCACCATGGCGGTCACCACACCGCTCTTCTGAATGAACTCGATCTGGCGGTCAAAGATCGTCTCCGTGTCGTTATCAAAGCCGACGATAAAGCCGCCCATCACCTGCAGACCATGGCGCTGCATCGTCTGCACGCTTTGCACCAGATCGCGATCCACGTTCTGGCCTTTTTTGCACTCCGCCAGGCTCTCCTCATCCGGGGTTTCGATGCCGACAAAGACCGAATTGAAACCCGCCGCAGCCATCAGGGACATCAGCTCTTCGTCGTCGGCCAGGTTGATGGAGGCTTCGGTGAGATAGTTGCAGCCGGATTTGCCCTTGCGCCATTTGATCATGGCGGGCAGGATCTCCTCCTTGAGCTGACGTTTGTTGCAGATGAAATTATCATCGACGAAAAATATGTTGCGCCGCCAGCCCAGCGCATAAAGCCGGTCCAGTTCGGCGACGATCTGCGGCGCCGTCTTGGTGCGCGGCTTGCGGCCGAGCATGGCGGTGATGTTGCAGAAATCGCATTGAAACGGACAGCCGCGCGAATACTGAATGCAGAGCGATTCATATTTTCGGAAATCGACCAACTCCCACAACGGCGTGGGGGTCATCGACATATCGGCAAAGGCCTCGGTTCGATAGATCGGCTGCGGGCAGCCGCGGGCCAGGTCGCTGAGGAACAGCGGCAGCGTGATCTCGCCCTCATTCAAAATAAAGTGATCCACCTGGGGGAATTTTTCATGTTCACTGAGAAAAAGCGGACCACCGGCCACGATGGTCTTGCCGGCCCGTTTGCATCGCTCGATCAACAGGTGAGCGGATTCGCGCTGTACGATCATGGCGGAGATCATCACCATATCCGCCCAGGCAATATCGCGGTCGCGCAGCGTGGTTACATTCACATCGATCAGCCGTTTTTCCCAGGCGGAGGGCAACAGCGCCGCCACGGTAACCAGGCCCAACGGCGGCGAAGAGGCGGACTTGCGCACAAAGCGCAAGGCATGTTTGAAACTCCAAAAAGTATCGGGAAACTCCGGGTATAGCATTAAAACACGCATCAACTGCCTCCTTATCGATTACATGGTACGGCCGGATGATTCTGCCGCCTGTTTTTCCCGCCGGGTGTTTATCCCAGAGGGGAGTGCCTGCACGAAGCGGTCGTTACCGCTTTTGTTTTACCGAGGTGTAGGCCGTTCTCAGCCGGGCGACCTCTTTGCGTTTTTTCTTTAACAACTTGTTCCACCGATCCATCCCCTCGGCGAGCTCTTTCATGCGACTGTAGAGCTCTTGAATGCGCAGTTCCATGGCCTCCAGACCGGCCAGTGCGGCTGCGGCGTCGTGGGTTCTCCCGGTGTTAGCCTGCAGCTCGATGAAAAGCCGGAACAGATCGGCCCGCTCCTTGATCTGCTCGAGGGTGTAGCCGAAATTCTGCAGATCGACGATCAAACGGCACAGATGGATATAGTGGACGCCGTAGAGCCGGAAACCTCCTTCGGTGTAGCGGTCGGGAAGAATGATGCCCCGTTCCTCCCAATACTTGATGGTGCGATTGTTGACATGCACCATATCGGCCAGTTCCCCCACGGTGAGAAAGTCGTTTTGCGCGTGCAAAGTCGATGCCTTTTCATTCTTAGGCAAACCTATTTTTTTAATAATCTTACGGATCTCGGGATAAGAGTAGCCCATCCGGATAAAATGGGCGATCTGTTCCGCCTCCTTGGCTTGATCCTCAGAGTACAGCGGGGCCGCTTGAGAGGAGGAAGGATCCCTTTTGATCAGACCGATCTGCTCGCACTGGGCCAGCTCCGGCTCGGTCAGGCCGGTTTTCTTCAGAAACGATTTCCGGTCACTCAGGGTGGGCGCCATCATCAACCTATACGTTTAGAGTCATTATCAACTGTCAGTATACGTATACATTATACAAATCCATCAGATCAAAAGCAAGATAAATATTTTTCTGTTTGAGCCTGCGCGGGATCCACCTCTCCCCCTTTGCCTCACACGATCTGGAGTGCTGCAAACTCGTTACAAAAAAACGGCACAATGCATCGGCGGTAAAAAGTAAATGGCCGGCATCCGCATTTTGTCCTTCCGAGCCCGCCGGGCATCATCCCGACGCGTGCTTTGTATCCGCGCAGGGCGAGGAATCTATCGCCGCGCAAAGCCCACCTCTTTCGCTTGCTCTGTTCGTCGCTGGATTCTTCCTTTTTGTCTTTCCGAGCCCGCAACGCATGATCCCGACGCCTGCTTTGGGTCAGCGCAGGGCGAGGAATCTATCGCCGCGCAAAGCCCACCCCCTTTCGCATGCTCTGTCCGTCGCTGGATTCTTCCTTTTTGTCTATCCGAGCCCGCAACGCATGATCCCGACGCGTGCTTTGGGTCAGCGCAGGGCGAGGAATCTATCGCCGCGCAAAGCCCACCCCCTTTCGCATGCTCTGTCCGTCGCTGGATCCCTCGGCGCTCAAAATCCGCGGACAAACGCCGCACCATCTTGTTTTGCGCCTCGGGGTGGCACCATGGGTGATGTGGCCATAAAATATTTCAATGCCCGATTGCAAGGTTGTTGACAAAATCCGATAAACGGTGCAACGCCTCGATTGTACAAAATAAATGGCTGGTACAAATAAATTACATTATATAGCCCTCCCCACTTTTTTAATCCTTGAAATTATCAAAGATAAATGGTATAATACGCACTCATACGGACTGGAACACTCATGGAAGGATACGAAATGAATCTCATCCAACGCAGTTTGATTTTTTTATTTACTTCGTTTTCGCTTGCATTAAGCCAAACCTCCGAAGTAGAACCCAACAACAGCCGTGAAACCGCACAACCCTTTTCCACCCAACTGCCCCAGATCATCTCCGCCTCCTTTGCTTCAGACCAGGATGCAGATTTCTACTCGCTGGCGCTGGATAAAAATAAGATGTATTACCTCACCAGCATCGAAAGCAGCGACGAGGCCTCGCCCAATCTTGAATTGTATTCCGCCTTCTCCGCCGCTAACCTGCTGACCACCAGCGTTGCCGGCCGCAACTCTAATCGCAATTTCAGATTGTCCGGCTATGTCCCCGCCACAACCGGCACCTATTATGCAAAAATCATCAACAGCAACAGCGCCGCCGGAACCTACAAAATCCGTCTGGCCGGAGGCCGGCCTGTCGCCGAACTGCTCAAGCATGAACCGGACAACACCATCGCCAGCAGTCTATGGCAGGCCAAATTGGCCAAGGGCGACACGGTCTACGGCGCCATCTATCCTGACGACGATGTGGACTATTACCGGCTTACAGCGGTCAAGAATGAATTCTACAACATCCGCACGCTGCCGATCCTGGATCTGCACCCCCGCGATGCGGATACCTTTCTGACCTTGGCTGATTCCGCCGGCAATGTGATCGCGGAAAACGATGACCAGGGCACGGTCAACACGTCCAGCGGTACGGTCAACTGCACCTATTCCAGAATAACCGGCAACTTTCCCCACTCTGGAACCTATTATGTGATGGTGCGCAGCTTTTACAACACGCTATACGGCGAAACCGTTCACGAAAGCAATCCAGGAAAAGCAGAATACGGCCTCTGCCTGCAAATCAATGTTCCACTGGAACTGCCGCCTGTGGCGCGCTATCCGCACATCGAAATCCCCACCCCCACCTCGGTGCAGGTTCAATGGTGCACCCAGGAACCCCAAAGCACCCATCTCGAGTGGGGAGAAACCCCGGCCTTCGGCCAAGTCGTACATCAGGAAGGATTGAAAACAAACCACCTGGTCACCCTCACGGGACTGCAGCCGCAGACGCAGTATTTCTATCGCGTCATCACCGGCGGCGATACGACGGAATGCATCGATTTCCACACCGCCAAACCCACCAGCACCAGCACGGTGGATTTTTTCGTCATCGGCGATTCCAGCCCCTATCAAGGCTTTGGCACATCGCCCGAACAGCTGCAAATCGTCGAACAGATTCAAAAGGTACATTATGATTTCGGCCTTCATGCCGGCGATGTCAAACAAAACCGCGGCCAGGAGTACGAGCTGGTCTATTATGAGCCCTACAAGGACATCCTGAAGCATACGCCCATCTTCACCTGCATCGGCAACCATGACAATTCCATCGATCGAGCCCAGACCTACCTGGCCTCCTTCAATCTGCCGCATAACCATCCGGACAGCACGGAGCGCTATTACTCCTTCAACTATGGGCAGGTACACTGCATCTCGCTGGACACCAACATCGATTATGCACCAGGCGCGCCGATGTACGAATGGCTGGGCCAGGCTCTCGGCTCAGCCATGCGCAAGGAAACCCGCTGGACC
>DAIQOA010000166.1:0-9434 GCA_036788095.1 bacterium
TGCTGATCAACGATGTGGCCAAAAGTCCGTACGCCGCCGAGCTGAGTTTCTGGAAATCCGATCTCTTCTCCCTGGTGGCGGTGCCGTTGACCACGGCGGAGAAGGTGCTGGGTTTTCTGTTCGTCTGCAAACGGCTGGAATATGGATTCGAACAGGAGGATGCGTCCATTCTGCGCGCCTTTGGCGAGCAGGTGGTGGTGGCCATTGAGAATGTCCGTCTGGTCGAGTCCTCTCTGGAAAAGGAGCGGTTGGAGCAAGAGTTGCGCATCGCTCAGGAGGCCCAGCGCAAACTGCTGCCGCGGGTGATGCCGCGGTCCGATGAATTTGAAATCTATGCGCGCTGTCTCACCGCCAATGAAGTGGGCGGCGATTACTATGACTTTTTCTCTCTGGCGCGCGACCGTATCGGCGTCGTCATCGGGGATGTTTCCGGCAAGGGCGCCTCAGCGGCTTTTTACATGGCCGAGTTGAAGGGCATCATGGAGGCGCTGGCGCGCAATGAGCTTTCGCCCAAACGGGTTTTGGCGCTGGCCAATGAGACCCTGTACAGCAACATTCAGCGGGATAATTTTATCACCGTGGTTTATGGAATCCTGGATCCGCTGCAACGGAGCTTTACTTTCTGCCGCGCCGGCCATACGCCGGTTCTGCTGCTGCGGCAGAACAGTGACCGGGTGCTGGTGAAGGAGCCGGGCGGCATCGGCCTGGCGCTGGACCGCAGCGGCCTGTTCAGCGACACGCTGGAGGAAAGCCGACTGACGCTGGCCTCCGGGGACCTGCTGCTGCTCTACACCGATGGCGCCATCGAGGCACGCAATGAGGCCGGGGAAGAGTTCAGCGAGCAGCGATTGCACGAGGCCATGAAACAGTGCCGTCAGTTGGAAGCCCGCGACTGCATCGACTGCCTGGTTCGTGAGATTGAGGCGCACACCGGTTCTGCCAGCGCCTTTGATGATTTAACGCTTGTGGCAATCAAGATGAAATAATGATACATCCAGCCTAGGGAGGGCATGAATGGAAAATTTTAAAATTCAGAGAAGCGATCAGGATCGGATATCCACCCTGTCGATCAGCGGCTTTTTGGACGCCCACACGGCGCCCAAGCTGGAGGAAGCGATTCAATCGCTGATCGATGACGCTCGGTATCAGATCATCGTGAATTTCAGCGATCTGACCTATATCAGCAGCGCGGGTCTGGGCGTTTTCATGGGTTTTATCGAAGAGATCCGCAATAAAAGCGGCGACATTAAAATGTGCCGGATGTCGCCCAAGATCTATCGCGTTTTTGATCTGCTCGGGTTTCCGACCATCTATCAGATTTTCGATCGTGAGGAAGAAGCAGCGGCCCGATTCGGCCCGATGAAGGCATGAATGGATTCGTCCGAGAAAAAACCAACAAGGACAAACAGCCAAAGGTGGGACCGATGACTTTAAAAACGAAAGAATACAAACTGCGCATTCCGAGCCAGACCGATAATCTGGAGCTCATCCGCTATTTCGTCGGCCGCGTTGCTGAAAAAGTGGGGTTCGACGACGAGGATGTGGGGAAAATCGAATTGGCTTGTGATGAAGCCTGCACCAACGTGATCAAACACGCCTATAGCGACCGGAGCCAACATCAGTCTCTGGATATCGCCATCAAGCTGGATTATCAAAAGCTGACGTTGATCGTCACCGATCACGGCAAGGGATTCGATCCCCAGGCCATCAAGATACCGGACATGAAGGAGTATCTGGCGGAGCTCAAAGTGGGCGGGTTGGGCATTTATCTGATGAAAACCCTAATGGATGAGGTCACCTATGACATCAAACCCGGCCTGCACAATCAGGTGAGCATGGTCAAGTATTTCATCCACAAGAAGAATTCAACGGTCGTTAGCAACTCAAAAAAAGCGTAACCGCCGTCACCTGTTGAAAGAGTCATTGCCTGTATGGAGCCTGTCCAGCAAGATCGCTTGTCGAGGGAATTGGATCAGCGCCTAGTGGAACTGCATTCGCTGTTCGAGATGAGCCAGTTGCTCAACGCCTCCCTGAATCTTAAAGTCACCCTGAGCAGTCTGCTGCTCACCCCCATGGGCCGGATGATGGTCAGCAGGGGGGTGGTGCTGGTGGCCGCTGAGGATGGCGAGTATGAAGTGGTGCAGCTGCGCGGACTCGACCGCCGCCTGATCGGAAAAAAATATCGCTGGCGGATCGCCGGATCGCAGCCGATTGAACGGCACGGCCATCCGCCGCCGACGGCCGAATGGCTGCCGGTGCTGCAAGAGTTTGAAATGGAATTGCTCATCCCCATCGTCAGCACCCAGCGCCAAGTCGGCCTCATGGGCCTGGGTCCCAAACTGGATGGACAGCCGTTCTCTTCAGCGGAGATCGAATACCTGACGTCGCTGGCCAATATCGCGGCCAAATCCATCGACAACGCGCTGATCGTGCAAAAGCTGGAACAGGTCAACCGGCGGTTGGATAAAAAGATCCAGGAGTTGAACACTCTTTTTGAGATCAGCAAAGAGCTGAATGCCACTCCGGACAAGGAGAAAATCATCAGCCTGCTCATCTATGCGGTCATGGGCGAGCTGCTGGTGAACCGCTGCTTGGTATTCCTGCGGGAGAAGGATCGGCTGCAATTGTTCGCCGCCCGCGGCATGCAGACCGAACCCGGCCAGGTGAAACCGTTCACCGGCGCCGGATTCTTAAAAAATCTCTCCCTCATCCGCCAAGCGACCCGCGTGGAGGGGCTGGCCGGCTTGCGCGGTCTGCGCCTGCTGCAAAAAGAAAAAATCCGCATCGTCGCCCCCATGCAGTCGCAGGACCGCGAAAAGGGCTTTTTGCTGCTCGGCGAAAAGATGACCGGCCAGCCGTACCGGGACGACGAAATCGAGTTTCTCTCCACGCTGGCCAATCAGGCGGTGATCTCGCTGGAGAACGCTGATCTGTTCGAGCAAATGCTGGAGAAAAAGCGCATGGAAGAGGAACTGAACATCGCGCGCGATATCCAGCAACGGCTGCTGCCGGCAGAGTATCCCCGCACCGAGCGAATCGAGATCCAGGGCGTCAACATTCCCTCCTACCAGGTCGGCGGAGACTATCTCGACTGGATTCCGCTGGAGGACGGCAGAATCGCGGTGACGGTGGCTGATGTCTCAGGCAAAGGCATCCCCGCCAGCCTGCTGATGTCCAGCCTGCAGGCTGGCCTGCGCAACAGCGTCACCGTGCAGGGCGACATCGGCGAAATGATCGGCCGGCTGAATAATTTCATTCAGGCCAACACCACCTTTGATAAATTCATCACCTTTTTTTATGCTGTGATTGATCTGGATAAAAGGACCCTCACCTATGTCAACGCCGGTCACAATCCGCCCTATCTGTATCACGCGGACGGAACCTTCAATCGGTTGGAGGTGGGCGGCATCATCCTCGGCATGATGGCCAACATATCCTACCAGACCGGCGCCGAGCCCCTGCAGGCCGGCGATCTGCTGGTCATGTTCACCGACGGGGTCACAGAGGCCAAGAACGCGCAGGATCAGGATTTTGAAGAAAGCCGGTTGGAAGAGATCGTGGGGCGGTGCCGCGATCTGCCGGTCAAGGTGCTGCTGGATGAAATTGTCTATGCGGTTAAGACGTTCACCAGCGGGGCGCCGCAATCGGACGACATCACTATGATGGCGGTAAAAATACCGGCACGCCCATGAGCCCTGTTCCTGTATACAGCCCCTGCCGAATCCTGGTCATCGACGACGACGTTCACGTGCGCCGGTTGTTCATGCAGTTTCTGCAACGGGAAGCCTATGTTCTCGATGAAGCGGAGAGCGGGCGGCAGGGCCTGGAAAAAATTTCACAAAACGGCTATGATCTGGTGATTACGGATCTGCAGATGCCGGAGGTGGATGGCCTGCAGATACTCAACGCCGCGCGGCAAAAAGACCAGGATGTTCAGGTTCTGATCGTCACCGGGTTCGGCAGCATCACCACCGCCGTGTACGCCATGAAGATCGGCGCCTGCGATTATCTCACTAAACCGCTTCAGTCCGATGCGCTGCTCGTCAAGGTCTCGCAGGCTCTGGAAAGGCGCCGTCTGCGCAGAGTGATGAGAGAGCAGGAGAGCCGCCTCAACGAGCAGACCCGTCTCTTTCAGCACGATATGGACCTGGCCCGGCAGGTGCAAGCCAGCCTGGTGCCTGCGGTGCATCGATCCGCCGAACTGGAGGTGCGGGTGCATTACCGGCCCATGCTCGGCATCGGCGGCGATTTCGCCGATGTCTATGAGGACGGCCATGGCCAGGTCTATCTCTCGGTGGTGGATGTGACCGGCCACGGCATTGCCGCCGCACTGGTGGTGAACCGCGTTTACAGTGAATTGCGCGTGCACGTACGGGCCGGCTGCTCGCCGCGCGAGGTCCTTCATCGGCTGAATGAGTTTTTCCTGCAGACCTTTACCGGCATCTCGCTGTTCCTCACCATGATCTGTCTGCGTTGCGACCTGAAAAAGAAAAAGCTGGTCTATGCCGGAAGCGCCCATCCCGCCGGACTGCTGCTGTCCGCCAACCCTACATCCGCACGCTCTCTGATCTCACAGAACCGGATCCTTGGTTTTTCCGCTCTGCCCATGGACCAATGGATCGAGCATGAGATGGCGTATGCCCCAGACGACCGGCTGATACTCTACACCGACGGCATGGTGGAGACTGAAAACAGTCGGGGCGAGCCTTTAGCCCTGGAGGGTCTGCTCCGCATCGCTCAGACCTGCCGATCGTTGCCCACTGCGCAAGCCACCGAAGCCATGATTCAACAGACATTGGATTTCAGCAACAGCGCACCCCGCGACGATCTTTTACTGTTGGTGGCCGATTTTCTATGAGGCCGAATTCCCACACCGTTCTGCTGGTCAATCCCTGGATTTATGATTTCGCTGCCTATGATTTTTGGAACAAGCCGCTCGGTTTGCTCACTATCGGGGCCATTCTGGACCGGCTGGGCTATGATGTGCGACTGATCGACTGCCTCGACCGTTTTGATCCCGCGCTGCCGCCATCATCCCCGCGCAGCGACGGCAGCGGAAAATTTCATCGCGAACCGCTCGAACCGCCGGCGTATCTCAGGCTGATCCCCCGCCAATATAGTCGCTATGGCTGGCCGGTTCATTTGGTGGAGGAAAGATTGGCTCAAATGCCGGCTCCGGACGCCATTCTGATCACTTCGTTCATGACCTACTGGTATCCGGCGGTGGCCGATATGGTGCGTCTGCTGCGCCGGTTTTTCCCCAAAAGCCCGGTGATCCTCGGCGGTATCTATGCCACCCTGTGCCCGGACCATGCCCGCGCCTGCATTCGTCCCGATCACCTCATCACCGGGGAAGGGGAGGAAGCAGCGGTGCATCTGGTCGCCCGACTCTGCGGCGGGCCGGGCAGGGATTACAGCTATGCACACCTGGATGAGCTGCCTTCTCCGCTTTATGAAAAGTATCCGAGGGTGCATTCAGCCGCCCTGTTGACCTCACGCGGGTGTCCCTATCGCTGTTCTTTTTGCGCATCGCATCTGCTGACCGAAGGGTATCGCCGCCGCTCGGTGGACCACGTCGTGCATGAAGTGCTGCATTGGAGAGAGACGCGCCGGGTGAACCAGTTCGCGTTTTTCGATGATGCCCTGTTGTTTCAGCCAGAGATTCACTGCAAACCCCTGTTGCGGCGTTTGATCGAACTGGATCTGGCCTCGCAGTGGCATACGCCCAACGGACTGCAGGTGCGCTATCTGGATGCGGAATTGGCCCGGCTGATGAAGGCGTGCGGGTTCGTCACCCTGCGCCTTTCCTTTGAGAGCGTGGAACCCTCTCAGCAACAGAACAAGGTCACCACCACGGAACTGGAGCGGGCGCTGGCTCACCTGGAAGACGCCGGTTTTGAGCGAAACCGTATCGGCGTTTACGTGATGATGGGGCTGGCCGGCCAGACGCCGGAGCAGGTGCAGTGCAGCGTCGATTATGTGCACGGTCTGGGCGCCTACGTCAACCTGGCCTCTTATTCGCCGATTCCGGGAACCGCGGAGACCGCACTCGCCCAGAAGCAGGGATGGTGGTCGGAGACAGAGGACCCAGCGCTGGCTAATAATTCGCTGTATCCGCTGTGGCGGAAAAAATATGGCTTTGCTTTATGCCAAGAAATTGTAAATTATGCAAGATCAGGCAATGAACGCCTGACCGCCAAGTGGACCCGGGATGGCGGCGTTGGGACAGCGCCCTCGCCGGTGGGTCCTCCACGTCGATTCAAGGGCGATTCATGAGTGACGGACGATCAGGACGGTTTCATCTGGCCATAGCCGGCAATATCGGCGTCGGCAAAACGACTTTAACCTCGCTGCTTGCCGAGCAATTGAGCTGGACTCCCTATTATGAGCGGGTGATCAACAATCCCTATCTGGACGATTTCTATGCCGACATGAACCGTTGGAGTTTCAATCTGCAGATCTATTTCCTGGCGCGCCGTTTCATCGATCAACGGGTGATCTCGGAGAGCCTGACGCCCTGTCTCCAGGATCGCAGCATTTATGAGGATGCGGAAATCTTTGCCTATATTCTGCACAAGCAGGGCAATCTCAGCGATCGCGATTATGAGAATTATTGCGATCTGTTCAAAGCGATGACGGACTATCTGCGCAAGCCGGATCTCATCCTCTACCTGCAGGCCTCCACCTGGACTTTGATCTCCCGGATCCGCAAACGGGGCCGCGAGTATGAAAAACGGATCACCACCGCTTATCTCTTTGAGCTCAACGACGCCTATGAGCGCTGGATCAAGCGGCTGCAGGAAGAAAAACAACCCCTGGTCATCATCGATGCCAACCGGCTCGATTTCGAAAAACGGCCGTCGGATCTGCACGAGATCGTTGAGCAGATTCGCGCGCATCTGCCGTCACGGAAGGAAAACCGCCTGACTTGAACAGCGGCCGCACAGGGATCCAGACAGGAAGATAGGATGGAACAGCGAACTACGGATTATCATCCACCGCACTCATACACTGGAGAGGACGCCGCTTTTTCTGCGCCGCGCAAGCGCCGCTGGTTTCGCTTGCGCGGTCTGCCGACCGATCGACCGGTGGTCAACGTCATTCTGTTTCTTGCCACTTTGCTTTCAACCTATGTCACCAACGGCCTGTGGTACAGTGTGGCTATTCTGAGCATTCTGCTGGCGCACGAGATGGGCCACTACTTGATGTGCCGGCGCTATGGCGTGCCGGCCACACTGCCTTTTTTTATCCCGTTTCCCCTGCTCAATCCGTTCGGCACCATGGGCGCCGTCATTCAGATGAAAGGCGTCATTCCCAACCGCCAAGCGCTTTTTGACATCGGCGCCGCCGGGCCGCTGGCCGGGCTGGTGGTCACGCTGCCGGCTGTTTTTCTCGGCCTGGAATGGTCTACGGTCGTCCCGGTCTCCACGCTCGCCGACAGCGGCATGACCCTGGGAGAGTCGGTTCTGTTCAAGGCGCTCACGTTTTTTGCCCTCGGACCGGTTCCGGAGGGGTATGATGTCATGCTGCATCCGGTCGCTTACGCAGGATGGGCCGGCCTTTTTGTCACCGCGCTCAATCTGCTTCCCATCGGCCAACTGGACGGCGGTCACATCGTCTACGCTATGCTTGGTCCCAGAACCCGCATTGTCACCATGGTCTTTATCGGCGCCATGGTCGTGCTGACCTTTTTTTATACCGGATGGGCCCTGCTGGTGGCGCTGCTGATTCTGCTCGGCCGCCGTCATCCCTCGCCCTGGGACGATTGGACGCCGTTGGACAAACGGCGCAAACTGCTGGGCGTTGTGGTGATGATCCTGTTTGTGCTTTCTTTTACGCCAATGCCTTTCAAGATTTGAGATGATCACAGAAAAACTGAAAAAATGGATCGTGACGTACAAGTGGGTCTGGCTCTGCCTCGCACTCCTGGCGGCGGCTGAAGCGCTGTTCGATGTGGCTGAGATTTTCGTCGGGCAAATGATGAAAGGCACCAATTCGATGCGTCCGAAAACAGGCCGGCTCTGGCTGGAGGAGGAAAAGGATCTGGCCGGCCAACAACAGGTCCTTTCTATCGTGGATTCACTTTCCAACCACCCTTTTCGCTCCGATCCATTGAATTCCCTTGAAGAGCTAACCGCTTATCTCCATTATAAAAATCGTGTCCTGTTGTCCCGGGAGGATTTTCTCGCTCTGTATCAGGCTCTGCCGGATTCAGAAGCTGCCAGGTTGGTGGAGGCGGATGCTTTGGCTGAGTTGATGAATTCCTCTGCTTGGCAGAACACCACTCTGATCAGCAGCGACGGCCAGATGACCTTGATCTTTAACGACAGCAACGATCAGCCGCTGTTAGTCACTCAGCCGATCGCTCCATCGCCGCCGCCGGAGGCGGAGCAGGTCATGGCCTCGCAGTTGCAGCAGGATGGGCGCTTTAACGGCCGTCTGATCGAGCCTGCCCATTTTCTTACCGCTTACCAGCGGTTGCCCAGACGGCTGCAACTGCAGCTGATCAATGATCCCGCCTTTATGGAGAAAAAACCTGAGGAGTGGGTGATGGTGGCCATCGCCGCTACCCTGCGCGACGGATCAGTGGCGCTGGCGTGCGAGTTCCGCGAAGAACAGTCGTCGGTGGTGTATACCTTTCAGGCCAGCGAGTTGGCGATCGGCTACCTGATACAAGAAATCAACGTTCTTCGTCGCGGCGCAGAGCCGTTGTCGCTTCCGCGCCAGGAAACAGCGCCATGAGCCTGAGGATCAAAATAGCCGTGGTCGTGCTGGCGGCCCTGATCCTGCTGATCGGCCTGGGGATGACCCTGTCGCTGCCGCAGTTGCCGGGCGATTTGAATCAGATTGCGCTGAACACGCCCACGGTGATCTATGGCGACGACGGCGGCATCATCAAAACGCTGGCCAATCGCGAGGTGGTTCCGCTCTATCGGGTCGCGCCGGTGTTTCTGCAGGCGACGGTCGCATTGGAGGACGCCGGTTTTTACCGGCATCATGGCTTTAGCAAAAAGGGATTCATCCGTGCCATCGTTCAAAACCTGCAGCACGGAACGCTGCGGCAGGGCGGCAGCACCATCACCCAACAACTGGCCAAGAATCTTTTTTTCGGTTTTGACCGAACCTGGTTGCGCAAAATCCAGGAGGCGCTGGTCGCCCTGCAGATTGAACAGCAATTCAGCAAGGATAAAATCCTCGAGGCCTATGTCAATCAGATCGATTTCGGCTCCGGCGTTTACGGCGTAGAACTGGCCAGCCAGACCTATTTCGCCAAGCATGCCGCGGATCTGACCCTGGCCGAGGCCTCGCTGCTGGCGGGCATTCCCCGCTGGCCGCCGCGCTATAATCCGTTCAGCAATGAAAAAGTCGCCCGGGAGCGGCAGAGTTTTGTTCTCTCCCGCATGGTGCAGAACGGAGACATCCGCCGTCAGCAC
>DAIQOA010000167.1:0-5773 GCA_036788095.1 bacterium
GCATGTAGCCGAAGAGGACGCCGATCGCCGCCGAGAAGCCGAAGGCGGTCAGGTTGATTGCCGGCGAGAAGAGGAAGGGCATGCCCATCAGCGCGGTCAGGCCGAGGCAGGCGACGAAGGCGAGGGCGATGCCGAGCAGGCCGCCGAAGGCGGAGAGCGCCACCGCCTCGATCAGGAACTGCAGCAGCACTTCCTTCTCCAGCGCGCCGATGGCCAGGCGGATGCCGATTTCCCGCGTGCGTTCGGTGACCGAGACCAGCATGATGTTCATGATGCCGATGCCGCCAACCAGCAGGCTGATGGCCGCCACCGCGCTCAGCAGGGCGGTCAGGGTTTTGGTCGTCCCGGTCATCATGGTCGCGATCTCTTTGGTATCCATCACGCTGAAATTGTCCTCGTCCTTGGCGGAAAGATGCCGCCGCTCGCGCAGCAGGGCGGTGATGTCGCGGATGGCCTTTTCGGAGGAAGAGGACTCGCTTACCTTGACCTGAAAAATGCCGATGTCGGTCTTGCCGGAAACCCGCCGCTGAAAGGTGCGCAGGGGGATGATGGCGACATCGTCCTGATCCATGCCCATGGAGTTCTGTCCCTTGGACTGGAGCACACCGATCACCTGACAGGAGAGTTTTTCCAGGCGGATCTTCTGCCCAACCGGATCCTCCGAACCGAACAGTTTTTTCGCCACCGTTGCGCCGATCACGCAGACAGCTGCCCCGGCGCGGGTCTCGCTCTCGGTAAACAGCCGGCCGGAGCCGATCTTGCGGTTCGACATGCCGAAATAAGCGTTGACGCTGCCGGTCACCTGGGTGGACCAGTTCTCATTGCCAAAGACCGCCTGGGCGTTCTGGGAGGAGACCGGCGCCACAGCCGTGACCGAACCGACGGTATTGAGAATGGCCTCGCCGTCGGCCTCCTTGAAGGGTACAGTCGACGAGGACTGCCCGGGACCTAGCCGCTTGCCGGGCGCGATCATGAGGATGTTGCTGCCCATGCTCGCGATCGACTGCTTGACCGAGGCGGTGGCGCCCTGGCCGATCGTCACCATGATAATGACCGCGGCGACGCCGATGACGATGCCGAGGATGGTTAAAAAGGAGCGCATGATGTTGCGCCGGATCTCGCGCAGCGCCAGCAGAATCGTATTCCAGACCATCAGTTTTTCCTCCCGTTCAACTCATCCGTGACCACCAGGCCATCCTTGAAATGGACGATGCGCTGCGCAAAGGCCGCCATGTCCGGTTCGTGCGTGACCATGACGATGGTGATGCCACTCTCGCGGTTGAGCCGTGTGAGCAGCTCCATGATCTCCACCGCCCGCGCCGAATCGAGATTGCCTGTCGGCTCATCCGCAAACAGCACGATCGGATCGGTGACGATCGCCCGCGCGATGGCGACCCTCTGCTGCTGGCCGCCGGAGAGTTCGCCTGGCGTATGGTTCTTCCATTCCACCAAACCCACCTCGCCCAGGGCGGCGAGGGCGCGTTTGTGCCGCAGGTCCGCCGGCACCCCGCGATAGATCAGCGGCAGCTCGACATTCTCCAGCGCCGAGGTGCGCTTGAGCAGATTGTAACCCTGGAATACGAAGCCGAGATAGTTCCGGCGCAGCAGCGTGCGCTGGCTGCGATCCAGCTCGTTCACATCCACGCCATTGAACAGATAGCTTCCCGCCGTGGCCACATCCAGACAGCCGAGAATGTTCATGCAGGTGGATTTGCCGGAGCCGCTCGGCCCCATGACCGCGAGGAACTCGCCCTCGGCGATGCTGAGGTCAATGCCCCGCAGGGCTGCGACCTCCGCCTGGCCGGTGCCGTAGACCTTGGTCACGCTGCGCAGCTCGATGATGGGCGTCTCGCCCGTCTCTTTTGCAGCTGTCATGATCACTCCTCCGGCACAATCGAATCGACGATCACCGCCATGCCGGGCTGCACATCGCCGGACGCGATTGCGGTCTGGCTGCCATCGCTCAGGCCTGTGGTGACCGGAACCGGCACGGGTTTGCCGTTTTCGAGCTTCCAGACGTGCTGCTGCTGTTTGCCGTCTTCAGGTTTCATGCCATTGCCCCTACGCGGCGGGCCGGGCATCAGCGAGCCCACCAGGCCGCCATTGCCCCGCGCCGGCCCCATTGTCATCAGTGGCCGGTAACGCAGCGAGGCCACGGGGACCAGGATCGCGCCGGTAACCCGCTGCACCAGGATGTCGGCCGTGGCCGTCATGCCCGGCCGCAGGGCGAGATCGCTGTTCTCGACGCGCAGGACGGTCTCATAAGTGACCACGCCCGAGGTCGTCGAGGAGCCATAGCGGGCCTGGATGATCTCGGCCTTGAAGGTGCGGTCCGGATAGGCCGCCACGGTGAACTCGGCCTCCTGGCCTTCCTGCACCTTGCCGATATCAGCCTCATCAACGTTGACGTGCAGCTCCATCTTGGTCAGGTCCTCTGCCAGGGTGAAGAGGGTCGGCGCAGTGAATGACGCGGCCACCGTCTGGCCCGGCTCGATCTGGCGGGTGAGGACAATGCCGTTGATCGGCGAAACGATGGTCAGTTTGGAGAGATCGGTCTGAAAGGCTGCCAGGCTGGCCTGGGCCTGGGAGACCTCGGCGTTGGCGCTGGCTTCATCGGCCTTGGCCCGCAGGAAGGAGGCCTCGGCGGTATCATAATCGGATTGGGACGGCACCTTTTTGCCGCTCGATTCCCATACGGTCCTGATCTGCGCGAATTTGCTGGCGGTCTCCTTGACGGTCGCCTGCGCCTGCATCGCCCGCGCCCTTGCCGATTCCAGCCCGGCCTTGGCCTGGGTCATCTGGGCGGTGAGTTTGGTGGGATCGATCCGCGCCAGGACCTGGCCGACCGTGACTTTATCATTGAAATCCACTTCGACGCTTTTGACGATGCCGGACAGCTCGCTGCCCACCTCGACCTCGTTGGTCGGTTCCAGCGTACCGGTGGCGGTGACGATGACCTTCAGATCGCCGCGAACCGCCTCCTGGGTCGTGTACTGCACCTTGCTGTTACCGTTCCCGGAACACAAGGCGAAAATCAGCAGCAGCGCCAAAACCGCCAGGCCGGCGACGATGAGCCACCGTTTCAGGTGTCGCTTGTGGGTGGGCTGACCGACACCCAGTGTTTTTTTGACATCCTCTGTTGATGTTCTACTCGAATTCATCGATGTTCTCCAGATTATGGACCAATGAAGATTTTTCGTTATTCAGGAAGCAGGGCGCTCCAGCCGCCGCCCAAAACCTTGTAGAGATGGATCAGGTTGGTGCTTACGGCGCCTTCGCATTGGGCGAGCTGATCCTGGAACGACAGCAGCGAACGCTGACTGTCGAGGACGGTGGTGAAATCCACCATGCCCGCTTTGTACTCCAGCTGCGCCAGCTCCGCCGCGCGCTGGGCCGCCTCAGTCGCAACGCTCAACGACTCTTTACGTTGCTGCTCATTGGCGAAAGCGACAAGGGCGTTTTCAACCTCCTCCAGGGCTTTCAGCACAGTGGATTCATAACTGAGCAGATACTGCTGCTGCTGTTCCGAGGCGATCTGGATATTCCGGCGCAGGGCGCCGGCCTTGAAGATCGGCCAGCTGATCAGGGCGCTGCCGCTGGTGGTTTCTATATCGCCGGTTGAAAAAAGCTTGCCCAGGGAGAGGGCATCGAGGCCGATCGAGCCGCTCAGATTGAATTTGGGCAACAGCTCAGCCCGGGCGACACCGACACGCGCGGTCTGGGCGGCCAGCTGACGTTCGGCCTGGCGGATGTCCGGCCTGCGACGTAATATGTCGGCGGGAACGCCGACCGCGACCTGCAGGGCGGCGACTGGCACGGATTGTACCGCTTCAAGTTCGGCGTGAAGCCGGCCCGGCTGCTCTCCCAGCAGCACTGCCAAGCTGTTCATGACCCCTTCCAGTCCGGTCTTCAGGGTGGGGATCTGCGAGCGGGTGTTCTCGAGATTGGAGAGGGCCTGCTGCAGCGCCAACTCATCGCTCAGGCCGGCCTGATGACGCCACTGGATCAGCTGATACGTGGTATCCTGGTCGGCCAGGTTCGCTTCGGCCACGCCGAGACGGGCCTGGTAGAGCCGGAGATCGATGTAATTGGAGGCCACCTCGGCGAGGAGCGAAACCATTACGTCGCGCAGATACTCCTGACTCGCCTGCATATCCGCCGAGGATGCTTCATAAGATTTGCGCACACCACCGAAGAGGTCCACTTCCCAGCCCGCATCGAAACCGGCGGAGTAGCTCTCGCTGGTGACGCTGCCGCCGGCAACACCGGTGGTTTTAGCGGAGCGTGCCGAGCTGCTGGCGCTGACGGTCGGGAAAAAGCTCGCGGCGGCGTTTCCACGCCGGGCGCGGGATTCGCGGATGCGGGATTGGGCCTGCTTGACACTGAGGTTGTTGCGCGTCGCGCGCCCGATCAGGCTGTCCAGCTCGGCATCGTGAAAACAGCGCCACCATGCGGCCAGCGACTGCGGCTCCATCTGGGCAGGCGTTAATCCGCCGGCCAGCTCGGTATGCCAGGAGCCGGCGAGCTCGGCATTCGGCCGGCTGTATTTGGGGCCAAGCACGGCGCAGCTGCTCAGAGCCAGCATAGCGAACATCCCGGCGGACCATGCACTATAGCGAAGGAAAGAGGGTGGGTGGTAATTGATCATGGAGCACTCCTGTTTTGCTGCGGTTATACCTTGGTTCTGGAATCGGCAGTGTGGAGATTTTTTTCAGCCGTCTCGCGGATTGCCCGCATCCCGGCCAGCGAGAAGACGACGACATGACGGGCATAGGCTTCGATATCATCGATGGCCGGCGGCCCACTCCTGCTCCCGGACCGGCCCTGAGAGCCCCGCTGCACTGCCACGGGGCCGATGCACTGGCTGATGATGCTCAAAACGCAGTAAAAAACCTGGTCGTCCTGGACATGCGGACCGAGGATATTGCGCACCACTGCATCCATTCTTTTCTGCAAGGGCCGGAGGTCCCGGCGCATCACCTCGTTGAGCAGTCCGGTTGGATTAGCGCGCTCTTTCTGCATGATGATAAATTCGTAATTCTTTTCATCCGCAATGCGCTGCAGGAGGGCGGTGACCAGCCCCTGCAAGCGCGCTTCGGCCGGGGCACTCTCTTCGACCCCGCCATCGGGCGGGTGGGCCTTGATGGATTCAGTGAAGCAGTGGCGCCAGGTCTCGATATAGAGGTTTTGCTTGTCGCCGAAGTGATAATTCACCGCCGCGATGTTTGCCCCGGCCTTTTCACAGATCGCTGCAATCGTGGCATCGCGATAGCCTTTTTCGGCAAAGATCGCGCTCGCCGCCGCCAGGAGGCTCTGGCGGGTATCCGCTGACTTTTTTCTTTCGGTTTTCATCATCAGCTCCAGGTCAGGGGTTTATGCTCATTATCAAATTTAAATTTCATATGATAATTTAAAATAGTTATTTGAAATTATCAAGAAATAATTCCGACAGGCTTTATCCACTCTTGCCCGGATTATTGCGGATCACGGCCTGGGGATCAGGCCGCCCTTTCAGGGCTGAACGCAAAAACCGTCCATTTCCCAGGGCTTCCGCCCTGGGCTGAAACCGAACGCCGCTTCGCGGCTGATCAACGTTGGACAACCTCGAGACTCTACCTGTCCATGGCAGGTGTGCGGGAGGTAGAGGATCCAGCGCAGGAGTGATTTGTTATAAAAACAAACAAATCCTTCAAGGGCGATCGTATATTCATATTAAACGGATCAGGCCGCCCTTTCAGGGCTGAACGCAAAAACCGTCCATTTCCCAGGGCTT
>DAIQOA010000167.1:5873-9385 GCA_036788095.1 bacterium
CTGATCAACGTTGGACAACCTCGAGACTCTACCTGTCCATGGCAGGTGTGCGGGATCAGGCGCAGGAGGTTTTTTAGTGCAGGGGACCCAGGAGAAAAAACAAGGACTCTTTAAAATGCAGACGCGCTCTTTATGATCAGCTGCTATCTATACGCTGCAGGAGACATCTGGTAACGAAAAAAGCATCATTGCCACGCGCGTGGCAATTTTCAGCTCCGCCGCATGTTTTCAAACATGTCTATGGCATTCCGCGCAGCGCCGCAGGCGGCTTCCTCCTGTTGCTGGGACATCACCAGGGGCAGCTGAAAGACCTGTTCCGCCATTTTGCGCAGCAATGGATTGCGGCGCAGCGCGTTACCGCTAGCCATCAGACGTTTGCGGTTGCGCATTATTTCTTCAGGCAGCATGTCGTGCAGGTTGGTGAATATCCCCTTGGCCAGGCTGCGGCTCAACTCCCCCAAATGAAAATTATCCCAACAGACCCCATGAACAGCGGCACGCAGTCCGGTGTCCCAACGCTCGCCGCGCAGATACGGCTCAAAGGTCAGAGCATCGTCCGCCGCCAATCCCAGTCGGTTGAGGCGACGAAAGATGACCTCCCGAGCCGGCGGTTGTACCCCCATTTCTTTCATCCAGCCGGCCAGGGTGTCGGCAAGCCAGGCCCAGGCCGATCCGCCGTTGAGGGCGGCTGCGGTGAGCAACAGCCGGTCACCAGGATACGGCCTCAGCTCCCAGGTTTTTCCTTTTTGTTTGGCCCACTTTTGCTCAGGCTGCGTCAGCGCTGAAATCTGCGCACCGGTTCCCAGAGTGAGCGCCAGTTCTTCTTCCGGACGGTTGAGCGTAGCCAAAAGTGATGCCTGATTATCGCCCAACGCCACACTGATGGGAATGCCGGCAGGAACTCTCCATTGCAGGGCTTTTTTTGCCAGGAGCCCTCCGGCGAGTGTTCCACTTGGGACAATGGCGGGCAGCCAGGCGGGTTGAATGTCAAGACGCCGCAGGGCCGCGTCATCCCAGCGCAGTTGCTCCAGGTCGAAACATCCCCAGCCGGCGGCATTGGTCGCATCGATGACCGGTTTGGTGTTGCCGGTGAGCCGCGCGATCAAATAATCGGCGATGGTGGCGGCTGAAAAATTCTCTCGCGGCAATTGTTGATTGGCATTGAGCCAGGCGAGCGTGGCTAAACCATATCCGCTGTCCAACGGGTAGCCGGTCTTGTGCTGCAGTGAAAGGATAAAGTTATCTTTTAAACAGCGCCGGTCCTGCCAGGTGATCAAAGGGGTCAGCGGTTGTCCCTGCCGGTCGAACAGCAGCAGACCGTGCATCTGTCCGGTTACGCCGATGGCCTTCACGCGGCTGCGCAATTCCGACGCCAGCGCACCGATCACGCGATCCATGGTCTTACACATTTTATCCGGATTCTGTTCCGACCGATCCGCTGCCGTGGCGATGTCTGCGCGATGCGGTTGGCTCGCCGCCGCACGACAGCGTTTCCGTTGATCCAGTATAACGGCGGAGACAGAGGTCGTGCCGATATCGATGCCCAGAAACATGACAGGCTCCAGTACAGGAATAAGAGGGCTAGAACACCTTGACCGTCAATCCTAGGATTTGCGCCAGCACCTGCAACTCGGCGATTTTATCGCCATAAACCAGGGCGGTGTGCTCCCGGGATATGTTGGCGACGAAATCGGGCAGATTGCGGAATTCCATGAGCACCGAGCTTTCACAATGCGGCATCGCGGCGTGCCGGGTGGTCTCGCAGATTTTCGCTTGAGCCAGCAGCAGGGTCTTTGCGTCAAAACAGAGCTCTACCACCGTCACCGGGGCGCCCGGAATCATATCCCCGTCGGCGCCGCACCCCAGGCCATCCCGCTTAATCTCATAGGTGCCGCCCCAATCCGTCAGAGTGGTCTTGCCGCTCGGCGTCATCTCTGGAGAAACGATGCCGACATAGCCGCAGTGGGCCAGACGGGCGAGGTTGGCGCGTCGATCTGCTGAATAACGCTCTGCCGGCGGCGCCAGCGGATCGCCAAAGTGATCAGTCAGCGCACCCACATAAGAGACCGGGTACATGTTCGACATCATGCAGGGCTGATCCAGCATATGGGTGATCAGCATCATGCTCATCATGGCGGCAAAATCACCATCGCAGGCGGTCACATAGCCGTCCTCGCGCAGAAGCAATTGCGCCAGACAGGGGACATCGCGGCCGCCTTGAATGATCAGATCGCCAAAACAGTTCAATCCGAACGCCGCGGCTTTTTCTTCTTCGAGAATGGCTTTGATGGCCAGATAGACGCGGATGGCCTCGTGCAGCGCTTCCGGTTTCACGGATTTCACCGTATAACGCCGGCCGCGCTCCTTCCAGATCCGCTCCACAGTGTCCTGGCTGATGGAGCTATAGCGCTCGCGAATATCGGCGATGGCACGGACAACGATCCGCGTCCCCAGGCTTGCCGTCACCAGTGGACCTGCCGCATGGGCGTTCCAGGGAAAGTTCTGTTCGCCGAACACCACCATTCTGCTGTTCTGCAACAGACGTTTCACCGCGTAGGATTTGATGAGCCAACCGGCGTGCCGGCTGTTTTGCGCGATGTGGGTGGTGACGCCCAGCGCGCGCAACAGATCGCAGGCGGACCAGCGCCAGAAATCCGGCTCGTCATAGGGCTGCAACGGCCAAAAGATCAGCGGCAGGCCGCGGTCGATCAGCGGCTGTGGATGAGAGTTCCAAACCTCTGTGGGGTAGGCTGGAATACTGAGCGGCAGAATGGCGTCGATGCCTGAATCCAAGCCGGTCACCACCGACCGCCAGTGCTCCGGCGATTCGATGGCGATGAGCGGTTCCAGTTTGGCGTAGGATTGAACCTCCTTTTCGATGAGCGCAGGATCGATGGCCGCCTGGCCCTTTTTGGCCAGTATCGGCTGCAGCCGCGCTGCAGGCCGCTGCAAGCGGCTGGGTGGAGCGGAGAACAGAAATCGTTTAGTATCAGCCATACCCTTCTCCTCAATGGTCACGTAATGTCAATATTTTCTATCTATTTTCAACAATAACCTCCTGTACAGGCAACAAATTGGTTGCTTTGGCGCACGGCGCCATATGTTCTCCCTCCCCTTATACTATCATACCGACTAGGATTTTTTTTCACTCCATACGCTGTTTGCTTTTTCAGAGTTTTTCAAAGAGGCATATAACGGCCTTGCGATCCTTAATGGCCACGTGTACACTTTGTATGGTTCTTCCGGCGAATGGGCCGCTGAGCAACCGCCAAGGTCGCCAAGAGCGCCGAGAAGTAATATTCTTGTATGTTGAAAGTTCCCTCGGCGTAGCATAGCGCTTTCTCCGCGGTCAATTAAGGCACGCAGAATTCGAATGATCCCTATTTATGCAAAGCCTTGAATGGCTCAAGTCACGCGTATTGCAGTTTAGATTTGCTCTAAACTCGATGTCCTCCTTCCCCGGCCCTGACCAAAGCTCTTTGATCATTCTTCTCTGCCTATTTTCATACTTT
>DAIQOA010000168.1:0-9365 GCA_036788095.1 bacterium
TTTGCCGTCAGGCTAATGCCCTTTGCTCCGCCTGTGGATCCGGAGGTGACCTTGATCAGAGAGGTTCCCTTGGTCGCCGCATCGAATCCATCCTGACCGGACAGAGTGGGAAAACCTGCAAGGGAGATCAACGCGATAGACTGAGCAGAAGGAGACCGGTCGATCTGCTCCACGGTTGCGGCCAGCGGCCCCAGTTTTTCTTTGACCTCTCCGGCAGCAGCGGCCGGCGCCAACATCGCCTTGGGTCGCAGGCTGTTGACGACCATGTGCAACTCGCTTGCGCCGTATTTGGGCGATACCAGCACGATCGCGCTGGACAACTTGCAGAGGGCGAGAAACGAAGGTATAAAATCAATGGAATTCGGCAGAGCCAGAACCATCACTTCGCCCTCTCGACACCCCGCTTTGCTCAAATCGCTTGCCAGGTGTTCCGCGCCGTGAAAAAGTTCAGCAAAGTTCAGTTTCCCCTCAGGGGCCTCGAGGGCAAGCCGGGAGTTAAAAGATCGACAGCGCTCCTGGAAAAAATGCCATATCCCGGCAGAGGTTTGTTTCGCTTCTCTCATCTGTTTTCTGGTCCTGTGGCGTAGGATTCTGGTTGTCCTTGCCGCACTGGAGGGACGGCTAAAGGCGCTTGCCCTGTATTTTCAAATTATCTAAACGATAGTAAAAAATCAAGAACAAAAGCAGAAATTATCGCTTCCGCGGGGTGCAGCAGGAGGAGCCGGCCGTATGGTGGAAAATGGAACAAATCCTTTTTCAATGGAATGCAGCCGTTGTTTTGGCTGTTATGCTGAGAAAGACTCTAGCGGAAATAGGATCAATATGGTAACCAAGAGACCCGGACTTTTTGCTGTCATGCGCGCACCTTTTTTCAGCTCCATTCTGGCGCCTTTGCTGGCGGGCACGCTCCTGGCGGTGATGGCCGAAGGCGAGTTCAATTTGGCGCGGTTCTTCGCCATCACGATCATGGGTCTGGGTTTGCATGCTGCCACCAATGTGTACAACGACATCTTTGACACACTGCAGGGCACAGACCGGATAAACCAGCACCGCAACGATTTCAGCGGCGGCACCGGTTTCCTGCTGCAACACCCTGACCTGCTTCCGTCCATGTATTGGATCGCCCGGTTGAGCCTGATCATCGCTGCCTGTGCCGGTGCGGTGTTACTGGTGCTGATCGAGCCGGCCGTTCGGCCCTGGTTGATCGGACTCGGTGTTTTATCCGCTTTTTTTAGCAAGTATTACACCGCGGCTCCCATCAAACTCGCCTACCGGGGACTTGGCGAGGCATCTGTCTGGCTCGCCTTTGGCCCCATGGCTGTGCTGGTTGCTGCTGCCAGCCAGAACGTGCTTTTCCATCCCTATGTAACGGCTGCCATGCCCATCACCGGGCTGAGCACTGCTTCCATTCTCTGGATGGGACAGATGATCGATCTGCCGGCTGATGCCGGGGCGGGCAAGCGCGGCATGGTGGCGCGCATCGGCAGCCGCAGGGGGCGATGGGGCTTTCTGCTTATCCATTCGCTATTGGTTTGGAATCTCCTTCTTCTCGGCCTCGCTGTTTTGCCACAGGGTTGGCCGGTTCTGGCCGCTCTGATTCCCTATGTTCTACTGTTGCCGCGCACCTGGCAGCAGGTGTACCGGTTCCACGATCAACCCACTTTTCTCAAACAGGCGGCTGGATGGAACGTGCAGATCCACCTGCTGATGTCGGGTTTATTGATTCTTGGCCTGGCAGCCATTCTGGTTATGCGATGAAGGGTCGCCCTGGACGGATATGTTCAATCATTGGCGCTTCATTTTTCATCCTGAGGGATACCACGGACGCGGCCGAAGGCCTCCCTTTTTTGAAGGATGGTTTATAAAAATGGTCGATGCCTTTGAGCGGCATCGGCTGGCCGTGATTCCCGGCATTTCACTCTGCCGGGATGCAGCGCAGAGTCACGCCTTTGTTCAAGTTCTGCTGGGAGACACCGGCAGGACGCTCTATTCGCGCTATCCCCTCGCGCAATTTCATGCTGAGGAAAAACGCTTTGATTTGACGATCGGCCCCAACCGCTTTACCAGTCAGGGAGCCAAGCTTGATCTCGAGACGCAGGATGGACGGATCACAGGACGCCTCACCTTCAGCGATCCATTGATATGGCCGAAGACCTGGCGCGCCCCCGGCGTCATGGGATGGTATGCCTGGGCGCCGTTTATGCAGTGCTATCATGGCATTCTCAGTCTCGATCACAGCATGTGCGGCGTTTTAAACGTTCATGGAGAACAAGTGGACCTGACCGGCGGACGCGGTTATATGGAAAAGGACTGGGGTTGCTCTTTTCCCTCGGCCTATATCTGGATGCAAAGCAACCATTTCGAAAAACCCGGCACCAGTTTTACGGCGTCCATAGCGCTCATACCCTGGCTGCGCCGTTCCTTCACGGGTTTTCTGATCGGCGTGCATCATGAACAGCAACTCTATACCTTCGCCACCTACACCGGCGCGGTCATTGAAAAACTGACTGCGGACGACGATGAAATTATTTTTATCATCCGCAGCTCTGAATATCGGTTGACCGTTCAGGCGCTCCGCGCACTCACTGGATCGTTGCAGGCGCCGGCAGCCGCAGGCATGACCACCCGCATTGCCGAAACCCTGGGCGGGAAAGTTCTGCTGCGTCTGCAGAGCATCAGGGAAGGGCGGGTCCTGCTAGAGCAAGTCGGCCGCCATGCCGGCATGGATGCGGCCGGCGATCTGCAGCATCTGGCGGTGTGATCTAGACCTTCCTCGGCGGACAACCATCAAGACTCCGGAGCACGGTTTTAAACAATTGCATCCCCTGGCTTTTCCGGCGGCGCGATGCCCGCTACCCGCCGGGATGAACAATTTTACTTGTGCGGATGTATTTCTTTTTCTACTTTAACCCGGATCGCTCTTATCACTTCCGCCGCGGAGGTTTTATGAAGAAAAGTATCCGGTTCTGGCTTGTCTTGATCGTTCTTGGGGCTTTGCCTGCATTTGCCGCAGATCCTTCGAGTACATGTCCCACCCCGCAATCTTTTTTCGGCTTTGAACCAGGCGCCGATCGTTCCCTGATCGACTATGAGGCGCTCATCGCTTACCTGACGAAACTCGATCAGATCTCCAGCCGTATGACGTTGACCGAGATCGGCCGCTCTCCCATGGGGCGGCCCATGTATGTGGCTTTTATCTCTTCGGAGAAAAATATTAAAGCGCTTACGGCGCTGCGGGAGATCAATCAAAAACTGGCGCTGCGGGCGGATCTCACGGAGAGTGAACGGGCTGCCCTGATCGCGCAGGGCCGCGTTTTTATGCTCGCCACGCTGTCGATGCATTCGACAGAGGTGGCGCCGGCGCAAGCGGCGCCGCTCCTCAGCTATGAACTCGCCACCAGCCGGGACCCGGAAGTTCTCGCCGCACTGGATGCGGTGGTCCTCATGCTGGCGCCCACGCACAATCCGGACGGCATGGATATGGTGGTGGAACATTACCGCAAAACAAAAGGCACGATCTACGAGGGCGCCTCGATGCCGGGTGTGTACCATAAATACATCGGCCATGACAACAACCGCGACTATGTGACGCTGACGCAGGAAGACACGCGCGCGGTCTCCAGTCTGTACAGCACCTCTTGGTTTCCGCAGGTGATGGTCGACAAACATCAGATGGGCGCCGCCGGGCCGCGCTATTTCGTTCCGCCGGTTCACGATCCCATCGCTGATAACCTGGACGCCGGCATTTATAACTGGAGCAAGATTTTTGGCGCCCATATGGTCACCGATATGACCGAAAGAGGGCTCAGCGGCATTTCACAAAGCTATGCCTTTGATTTCTACTGGCCCGGGCCCACCGAAACCTGCGCGTGGAAAGGCGTCATCGCGTTGCTGACGGAGATGGCCGGCTGCAAAATTGCCACGCCGGTCTATGTAGAGCCCAACGAATTGCGCGCCGGCGACAAGGGCCTGGCTGAATATAAAAAGAGCATCAACATGCCCGCTCCCTGGCCGGGCGGCTGGTGGCGCCTGCACGACATGGTGCAGTATGAGGTGGCTTCGTTTCACGCTCTGCTCAACACGGCAGCCCGTTATCGCGAAGAACTGCTGACCTTTCGCAACGATCTCTGCCGGCGTGAGGTGGACCTGGGGCAAAAAAGCCCGCCCTATTATTATATGATCCCGCAGAAACAGCATGACGCCGGCTTGATGGCCGATCTGATCAATCTGCTGTTCGAACACGGCATTCGCATCCATCAGCTGGAGCAGGCTGCGACCATTGCCGGCCGCACCTTTGCGGCGGGCGATCTGGTGGTTTCCCTGGCGCAGCCCTTTCGCGCTTTTATCAAAGAGATGATGGAAAAACAGGAATACCCCGTGCGTCGTTTTACTCCGGACGGGGAGATCATCAAACCTTATGACATCGCCTCCTGGTCGCTTCCTCTGCACAGCGGAGTGGAAGCGGTCCCGGTCCTGGAACCCGGACGCTCTTTCCAACTGAAGGAGATCATGCCTCCTTTCACCTTGCGGCAAGAGCCGCCCGCCGATTATAGTCTCTCCGTGTGGCCGGTTGAGAACAACGCCAGCTTTCGGGCCGCGTTCCTCGCTTTGAAAGACGGGCTCTCCGTCGAACGCCTGACCGAACCCTGCATCGTGCAGGGCGAACAATGTGCAGCCGGCGGTTTTATCGTTCATCCGGACATCCGCAGAGAAAAATTTGCCGCCCTGCTGGACAAAATGCGCATCTCGCCCTGTTATGCTTCGACGGCCGACGGGATCAAATCACGGCCGGTGCGGCTGCCGCGCATCGCTTTGGTGGAGACCTGGTTTCACGACATGGATGCGGGTTGGACCCGCTATGTGTTCGACAGTCACGCCATTCCGTTTACAGTCCTACGGCCGGCTGATTTCGAAAAGAGCGAACTCATCGGTCGATTTGATGTGCTGGTTTTCCCGGATGCCGATAAATCCATTCTGCTGGAGGGGAAATATAAACGCCAGGAAGAGTATGTGGTCAGCGATTATCCTCCAGAGTATGCCAAGGGGATCGGCAAAGCCGGCTTTGAAAAGCTGATGACCTTTCTCGATCAGGGAGGAGAGATCGTCTCCTGGGGCCGTTCCACCGAGCTGTTTATGGGCAGGCTGGAGATCACCCGCGGCAAAGAAAAGCAGGAATTCCAACTGCCGGTGCGCAACCTCGCTGAATCCGCGGCGAAGGAGGGTCTCTATTGTCCGGGTTCTCTTGTCCGCACGCTTCTTGCCAAAGATCATGCCCTTTCTCAGGGAATGCCGCCTGAGGTCGGAGTCTTTTACCGGGGGCGGCCGATCCTCGCCACCTCGATCCCTTCCTGGGACATGGACCGCCGAGTGGTCGGTTGGTTTCCGGAAAAAGAGCTGCTGCTCAGCGGATACCTTGAAAAAGGGGAAAAGCTGGCTAACCGGACCAGTCTGGCCTGGCTGGCCAAAGGCAAAGGCCAGCTGGTTCTCTTTGCTTTTAATCCGCAGTATCGCGCCGCCACGCCGGCGACCTATAAATTGCTCTTTAATGCTCTTCTCCTCAATCAATAGGCCGGCGGGAAAAAAACGTCCATTGTCGGAAACATAACTTGCAATAAGGGGAGGCACTATGGTACGGAAATTTTTTTTGATGGCATGCGTGGGCTGTTTGTTGTGCTCAGTCATAGCTGCTCAAGGGCCGGCGAAGATCAGTAACCGCATCGTTTTTAAAGAGACAGACAAATTCGCCGGCTGGCCGGCGAACAACGGAATGTGGGCCTGGGGCAATGAGATGGTCGTCGGATTCGTCGTCGGTCAGTTCGACGATGATGAAAAGGATGGGCATCCGATTAAGCCGCCGCAGGTGCAAAGACAGGCGCGCACCATGGACGGCGGCGAAACATGGACCATTGAAAAACCCTCTTTTCTCGACGAGCAGGAAAAAGAGGCTAAGGCCATTGAGCTGAACAAAGCGATCAATTTTAAGCATCCGGATTTCGCCCTCAAGTTTCGTTCTCAGGCTGGAACTTTTTACTATAGCACCGATCGATGCAAAACCTGGAATGGCCCTTATACGTTTCCGGATTTCGGCCGGCGCGGCGTGCTGGCCAGAACCGACTATATCATCAACGGCGAAAGCGACCTGTTCGTGTTTTTAACCTCACCCAAGGACGACGGCAAAGAGGGCCGGCCTTTTTGCGCGCACACTCTAGATGGCGGCCTGACCTGGGAGTTGGTCGGCTGGATCGGCAAGCAGCCGCCTGTGGAACACTATGGCTATGCGATCATGCCTTCCACTGTACGGTTGAAGAGCGGCGCGTTTCTTTCCATGATCCGTCACGGCGGGGATTTTGACGGGCAGCGCCGCTGGTGGCTGGATGCCTACCTTTCTCCGGATGAAGGCAAATCCTGGTATCTGCTGGAGGAGCCGTATGTTGACAACGGCGGGAATCCCGCAAGCATGATCCGGCTGGCGGACGGCCGGATCGCGTTAACCTACGGTTGGCGGCATGCACCCTTTGGCCTTCGCGCCAGGATCTCTGCGGATGAAGGCCAGAGCTGGAGTTCAGAGATCGTTCTGCGCCATGATGGCGCATGCTGGGACCTTGGCTATCCGCGCAGCGCTCAGCGTCCGGACGGCCGGGTTGTTACCGTGACATATTACAATGATGCATCGGCCAAAGAGCGCTATATCGCTGCGACCATCTGGGACCCGGTAATGCCGGAGGAATAGTGCCGGGGCAACGCGCGTCCCCTTTGTCTGCAGGTGGAGATCCAATGGCCCACACCTAGCTTAAAGCGGCGGTCTAAACTTTATCGTCATGAGGAAAAGAAAAAGTGCGCGAATTGAATCGAAGAGCTTTTTTGCAGCGCAGCGGTATGCTTGCGTTTGGCGCTGGATGGACAGGGTGTTCTGTGCAGCGGCTGAACCAGGCAGCTGTCCCCGGCAGGCGATCGTCGTCCGAATCAGTTTTGCGGGTGCAGCCGGCCGCTGCAGCTGATCCCGCGGTCGTCAAGGTCTTGACCATTCTGCAGGACCGGATTCAAACGCGCAGTGCGACAGAGGTGATTGCAGCGAATGCCGACGCGCAGCTCCTTCTCGACCTGGATGAACGGCTGCCGGACGAAGCCTTTCGCATCGAGCAAAAGGGAGCCGCGGTGCAAATCGCCGGCGGATCTCCGCGTGGCCTGTTGTACGGCGCCGGCAAATTCCTTCGCACCAGCGGCTATGACGGCGTGTTTCAACCGTCCACTTGGAGAGGCTTTTCCAACCCGCAGGGCCAATTGCGGGGAATGTATTTTGCGACCCATTTTCACAACTGGTACCACCAGGCGGCAAAACAGGAGATGGCCCGCTACCTGGAGGATCTCGCCCTTTGGGGGGTGAACGCAGTCATGGCGGTCTTGCCGATGATCAATCTGCAGGGATGGAAGGACCCGCAGACAGAACCGGCCATGGCCATGCTGCGACAAACCGCCCTGGCTGCTAAAGAGGTGGGCCTGCAGTTTGTCACCGGCCTGAGCAACGCGCTATTCGCCGGCGCGCCGGCACACATACGGGCCACTCCCCTGCCGGACCCGACCCGCCGACGCGGCAACAGCGGACACCCCATCTGCTTCAGCCATCCTGAAGGACGCGCCTATATTCTCGATACCACGCGTCAGTTGTTCGAAAATCTCGTCGACGTTGGTTTGGATGCGGTCATGTTCTGGCCGTACGACGAAGGCGGCTGTGCCTGTGAACAGTGCTCGCCGTGGGGCGCTAACGGATATTTCAAGATGTCGCGCGAACTCGCTCAGCTCGGCAGGCGCTACTTCCCCCGGTTACAGACCATTCTCAGCACCTGGATGTTTGACACTCCGCCGGAAGGAGAATGGCAGAGCTTGACTCGCCTCCTGGCTAAAGAGGGGGAGTGGCTGGATTACATTCTCGCAGATTCTCACGAAGACTTTCCACGCTATCCGCTTGAGCAGGCTGTGCCGGGTGGAAAGCCATTGCTCAATTTTCCCGAGATCAGCATGTGGGGCAATTGGCCCTGGGGCGGGTTCGGCGCTCATCCACTGCCCTCCAGATTTCAGCGTTTGTGGAATCAGATCAAACACATCGCTCAGGGAGGATTTCCATACAGTGAGGGCATCTACGAGGATATGAACAAAGTGGTGGCGGTGCAGTTTTACTGGAACAGGGATCAGTCCAGCCGAGCCACTCTGGAGGAATATATCGCCTACGAGTTCGGCGCCGGCGTTACCAGTGAAGTTTTAAACCTTATCGATACCTTCGAGAGCACGGCAACGGCCGCGCAGCTGAAGCAGCCGGTGGATACCGAAGCCGTGCGGCATGCGGCTGCCACGGCTGAGGCCTTGCATCAGCGTTTTCCAGAGTGGGTGCGAAACAACTGGCGATGGGAGATCATGCGATTGCGCGCCATATTGGACCAAGAGCGTTTTGCCGGCAGCGGATTGGACAGTCCCGCGGCTGAAAGCGCCCTGCTGCGGCTGATTGAGCTCTATCATTGCCAGTTGGAAAGCCAAGACCCCTATCATCATCGTGTCCGTCCGCCGTTGCGCCGCGCCGTCTCCCTCCGTGGAAAGTTATAAAGAAAAGGATCCCGGGAAAAACAGCCGGATTTCACCAACGGTGAGTGGGATTCATTGTGCTGTTTTTAATGCATGATGCCTGAACCTTTGCAGCGATTTGAAGAAATCGTTGATTTTGATCGCTGCAGGGCGTAAATTTAAGGCCGCAGAAGATGAAGGGATAATTGAATGAGAGATTATTTATCATACTGTGCCGGAACGGTTTAAGCGCCGATGCCGGACGATATCTTTTACTCAAGGAGGCACAATGGGAATGTTTTGTAATCAATGCCAGGAGACGGCAAAGAATGTCGGTTGTACACTCAATGGGGTGTGTGGAAAAAAGCCGGCTACCGCTAATTTGCAGGATCTGCTGATTTACGCCTGCCAAGGGCTTAGCCTGGCCGCGTTGGAGGCCCGGACCAAGGGAGCGGACACGAATGCAGCGGACAAGCATATCACCAACTGTTTGTTCATGACCATCACCAACGCCAACTTTGATGACCAGGCCATCCTGCAGGCGGCCAAGGATGGTCTCAAGCTGCGCGATGATCTGAAAAGCCGGTATCCTGTCAGCGGAAAACAGGATGCGCTCCATTGGAACGCTTCCACAGAGGCCGAGTTTATAGCAAAAGCGGAAACAGTCGGCACCCTGGCTTTTGACGCCGACGAAAACATCCGGGCCCTCAAGCAGTACGTTTTATACGGCCTCAAGGGCATGGCGGCCTATGCGGAGCATGCCTTTAATCTGGGGTATGAACAGGCAGAGATCTATGATTTCATGCAAAAAG
>DAIQOA010000169.1:0-9365 GCA_036788095.1 bacterium
CCGGTTATGTCCAACGGATTGACGGGTTGTTACGCCGCACACGCAACCGGCCGGTGCTGCAAATCCTGATCGCCTTTATTCTGTTGGCGCTCGCGTCCGCCAACCTGCCTGCCATGATGGCCTGGTTTGATCATACGCCGGCCCAATTCATCTTTCGCGGCCAAGAGATGATCGCGCGCAACGAGGCCGGGCACACCCTGTGGAAGTACCGGTTTGCATTCAAACCCAATGGTCCCGCCTATAAGATCAAAGCCGGTACCATTCTCGTGGACGACCTGGATGGCGACGTCAAAGCCGAAACCGGTCTGGGCACAAACGAACCCCACCAACCTGAGCAAAGCGCCGTGCTGTACGCCTTTTCGGCAAAGGGCAAGCTGCTTTGGCCACCGCTGCGGCTGGGCCGTAGCCTGCAAACCCAGGCCGGCGACTCGATCACTGATTTCTATCATACCAACAAAATTGTATTGGCGCCGTTCAAACCCGGTCAGCCCGGAGCGCTGCTGGTCGCCATTGCTCACGGCGATAGCTACCCGTCTTGTCTGGCGCTGGTCAGTTCTGACGGCCAAGTGGCAAGCGAATTCTGGAACGCCGGCCATATCATCGAAACTGTGGGTGCTGATTTGGACCAGGATGGCGACCCTGAATTTTTGGTCGGAGGCTATGACAATGAGACAGACAGCGCCTGGATGGCGGTGTTCCATGCGAACGAGTTGCAGGGCGCCGCACCGCGATCGAATCCCCATTATATACTGGCCGGGATGCCCACGGCCCGTCCTAGCCTGCTGCTGCGGTTTCCACATTCCCCCTTCTGGCAACCGGGTGGTCATCGTGATCACGTCAGTTTAATCGAGCCCGTCGGCAACAGCATCAAAATCCATATCGGCAATGCCGCGCTGCTTTATGGCATCATGAATAATATAAAGTTCGTGATGTATATATATCTCTTGGCCAATGATCTAAAAAGCATAACGCTCCACGATCCGCCCGATTATCTCTTTGCACAATATTTGACCCGGTTCAAAGAACCGCTAACCAGCTTCGACGTGCAGCGGCTTTTGCAGGTCGAACGCTGGAACGGCAGCGAATGGGTCCCGTTTCCCGCATCCTATGGCACGGCCGCGCCCTCTCACGAAGGCAACCGCTAAGACGTTTCCTCAGCAAGCAGAAAACTCATCATTCTTATGCGGCGTTTTTTCAGAGTTTATCGAAGGAGCCGCTATCGGGCATTTTGAATGGGGCCATCTTCGGCAGGTTGGGCTTGTAATAATCGAACAGCGCTTGGAATCCGCGAACAGAGATGGCAACCCTTTGTCTTGCGCCGCTCTTTTCCAAAATATTTTTTTCGAAAATCAGCTTGGACCGAAGTGGTCTTGCGCCTAAGGACAACAAAATTGCGGCCGGTCATTCTTTCGTGATCTCAGCGATGGCGTTGTTAGGATCGTGAACCACCTCTTGCACGTTGCGGCAAAGCAGCTGAAAGAGCGCCAACCGGTCGATTTTGCCGAATTCACCGTCTACGGCTAAAAAAGTTACCGGATGATCCTGCGCCGGGGCCAGCACCTGACTGTTGCGCACGATCATATTTCTTACGTGCCCGCATATTTGAATATAGGGCCGCTGCTGTGGGGAGTGTGCCGCATCATCCTGAATGTGCAGGCCGTCGATGACCAGGCTATCGACCTCAGCCGGCGTATCGGCGATATCCGGAATGTCCGACCTTCCCTCCACAAACAGCACATAGCGGTTATCGGATGGATTGTAGAAATAGATGTTTTTCAGATGCAGGGCCTGGTGCTTTCCCGAAACTCTGAACAGGAAAGGCACGGTGTAGGTATAGTCCTGCCGCGACTGTTTCAAGTTTATATTTTCAAAAAAGATATGGCCAAACTCTCCTTGATAGCCCTTTCCCTTGTAATCCCAGGCGCTCAAATAAAAGCCAAAGCTGCGATACACGCCGGAGACGTTGCGGATGGTGATGCGATCCTGGCGGTGGTCTCGCGATAGAACACGGATGATCTGCGCGGCATCGTCCACCATGACGTTTTCCACCAGAATATCCGTCATCGGCCCCAGCGATGCGGCCGGATGCACCCAGCTGGTTTCACCGTTATACTCTTCGTCGCCGTTCAGGGCGATGAAATCATCGCCCGTGCGGCCGCTGATATTGCGCAGGGTGAGAAACTGTCCTGGTCCCTGCACATGGATGCCGTCCTGATTGCCGCCATGGATGTAATCCGGCAATTCCAGATGAATATTTTCCATGGTCACATGGCGCCAGTTGGTGATGAGAAACGCAAAGGTGCGAAAATTGCGTATGGTGAAATCGCGAATCAGCAGATGTTCGACGCCGAAAAAAGCGATGCCGACGACAAACCGTTCCGCCTTGGTATAGTGCACGCCCTCGGGCAGGTGATGGGCCTGGTGCAGGCAGTTCTGATTATAGGTGCCGCCCTGAAGGGTGATGTTGCGATCGATGATCTCCTCAGCCGAAGGATGGGCGTTGATCAGGATGGCCTGGTTGGCGTGATCGGCCTGATAGAATCCGCACTCTTTGTTCAGACAGGTGATGGTGGTGTTGGAGTGAACGACCAGTCCGGTGATCAGGGCGGCGCCGTCCATGATCAAATGCAGTCCGCCGCCGGTCTGGGCCGAATCCAAAGTCCGCTGCAGGATAGTGGTATCGTCCGTCCCTCCGCCGGTGTGAACATGGCTGTCCAGTTTGGCGCCGGTTTGGCTGGCATAAACGATTTTTGTCAACATATCAAGGCCTCAAGTTAGAATGAAACGTCGTGAGTCGATCGCGGCGCCCATGAATGCGTCAGTCGGAAAAAAACGGAATCCCGGTACAGCCGTTATTTTCAGCCATACGCCTATCGTTTTCGCTGCAACGTCAGGGGAGAATCTATTTTATCGCTAATCAAGTTAGCTAAAAAACGGATTAAAAACAAGACCCGCGGCAAAATGAAAAAAAGATAGACTTTGTTCGGGAATGCCTTTATATTATTCGATCGAACGAATCCCATCCCTGTCATAGATGTTGAGGAAACTGTCATGAAAGTTGTCCGCCATGCCGTATGCACTCTGTTGCTGTGTACGATCGCCTCCTCGGTTCAAGCCCAGCAACCGCGAACCTTGTGGAATTTTTCCGCCCAGTCAAACCTTTACGCCCCTCCCCTGGTGGCCGATGTGCACTCTTCGCCGGGCAAAGAGATCATCATCAGCGACAGTGAAGTCCGCTGCCTGCGCTGCATCTCCGCACAGGGCGCCGAGCTTTGGCAAGCGCAGGCCGGCTGGAAAAAACGGCTCATCTCCGCCGCCGCATTGAGCGCGGTCACCAATAAGGGCCTGCGGCTGCTGGCGGTGGGCAATGCCGACGGCTCTCTGGTCTGCCTGGATGCCGCCACCGGGGTTGTGCGCTGGAGAGCGAACGCCGGCGCCGTGGAATGGGGTGGCGGCCTGTGGACAGACCTCGATCATGACGACAAAGAGGAATTTGTTTTAGCGACGCATCGTCAGGGCATTGCAGCTTTTGAGGCCGACGGTCAAGAGATCTGGCGCTATCAGAACGCTGATCAAACGGCGGCCATGGAGATCCCCTGCGTTCCCGCTGCCGCCGATATCGATGGCGACGGCACAAGCGAACTGTTTTTCGCGACGCCACAGGGCGTTTTTTGTCTGCATCACGACGGCGCTCTTCGATGGCGTCTGACCACGGGCGATGATTTCACGGCATCCTGCGTGCTGACCGCGGAAGGTTTGTACACCCTATCCAGAGAGGAGCATCACCTCTGGCGCATCGACAGCAAAACCGGCGCGGTGCAATGGAAACGGGCCCTGGCGGCCGGTGCGGATGTGTATAACGGCTCGGCCATGGCCGCGGGCGATATCAATGGGGACGGCAAGGCGGAACTGGTTTGCGCGGATCGTGACGGACACATCTATGCGTATACCACGGACGGCGTGTTGTTGTGGATGTTCACCACCCGTATGCCCGTGCCTGCGGCCATTACACTGGGCGATGTGGATGGGGATGGATTGGTGGATGTGCTGGCCGCCAGCGGCGATCACAACCTCTACTGCCTCGATCGTTTTGGCCGTGAACAGTGGCGCTTTGCCGCCGGACTGCGACTGGTCGGTCCGGCCACCATTGATGACATCGATGCGGATGGAAAAACAGATCTACTCGTCTGCGGCAGCGACCGCACGCTGCGCTGTCTCACTCTGGCTGGCCGCTACGATCCTGCGTTAACGCCGTGGCCGTCCCGCCGCTTTGACACGGCCCAAAGCGGCAGCAATGCCGCATTTCATCCGGTCTTGCGTTCTATCAAGTGCAAGCGCTCTTTATTCGCCTTTGGTGGGTTCGACAAGAAACGCGAAACCGCCCACATGGACTCCATGGTTAAGCGGATGATGCACCGTCCGCGAGGATGGCGATGCGAAACACCCGACGCCACTTGGGGCCTGTATGAGAGCATTCAGCAGGGCCAAAGAACATCTTGCTTGCAAACGGACGGCCGGTGCATTATCGTATCCGACCATATATCCCTGCCTGCTGGATTACAATCCGTGGAAGTAAAAGTGGATTACAGCGGAAAAGGATCCGCATCCGCCGAACTGCGCTGGATCGGCGATGCCGGGATTACCGGCATCACTCCCTTGCGATTGGCGACAAAAAAAGAGGGATGGAATTCTTTTACAGCCGAGGAAGCGCCACCGCAGAATGCCCGATTCGCGCAGATGGTTCTCGCCTCGGGCAACGGTAAAAGCTCGTGGAAAAATGTGCGCATCGACGGTACCCTGCGGGAGCCGGTGCGCATCACAGTGCTGATCAACCAGGCAGGTTATGACATCGGCTGTCCGAAGCATTTTGTGGTTCAGTCCAATCTGAACGCCGGCCAGGCCAGCTTTGAACTGGTGGATCAGAACGGATGTACGGTTTTGCAAAGCCCTCTGCAAAACAAAGGCAGGATTGCCGGCAGGTATGGTCAGGACTGGGGATCTGTGTACTATGAAGGCAAATTCACGGACTATGACCAACCGGGAAAATGCCGCATTCGCGCGCACCTGGATGGCGCGACCAGCGAGTCATGGCCCTTTGAGATCGGCTATGACATGATTTGGAACGCCACCGCACGGCCGGCTTACCGCTTTTTCTGGTATCAGCGCTGCGGCATGGCGATCCCCGGCATGCATGACGCCTGTCACCTTGACGACAGCGTCGGCCCGGACGGTAAAACGAGCCGCGATGTGCATGGCGGCTGGCACGACGCCGGCGATTACAACAAATACCAGAATGCCCCCTATGTGATCGGCCTGGCGCGCGCCTACACCGCGGCGCCCTCCCGGTTCGACGCTGTCAAACCAAGCGAAGAAGAGAGCTTTCTCGATGAAATTCTCTGGGGCGGAGAACACGTGCGGCGGATGATCACCGAAGACGGCTCTTCCTTCGGCGCCATTACCAGCGGCTACGGATTCTGGGGACCACCGGAGCTGGAGACGGACAACCTTCCCGCCACAGGCGATGAACGGCCGGCCTCCAGCACCAGCGGCGTCTATCCCGGCGATCATCAGGCCGCACTGGCACGCATAGCCGCTCTGTTGCGGGAAAAAGGGCTTCAAGCCGGTGAATGGGTAGCCACGGCCGACCGCTGTCTTTCCTATTCGCTCAAGATGAACCATCGCGGTCTCAATGAATTGAGCGCAGCGGTCGATCTGTTCCGGGCGACAGGGGATAAAAAATACAGCGGCCTCGCCAAAGAGCTGTTCAGCGCGCTGGCGCAAAAAACCGATCTGCAGCCTTCGGCCATGCTGGTGGACATCGTCCAAAGGTATGACGCGGCTTTTAACGAGGACCATAGCTCGTTTCTCAAAGGCCTATTGGTCCCAAAAGCAGAGGCGTTGCTGGCCCTGGCGGACAATCCGTTTGGCGTCTGCACCTTTGGTCCGCTGGAAAATCCCAATTTTTTTAACACGCCGGCCGACAAGGGCGGTTGGCACGTAGGAACCAGCAGCTATCTGATGGAATCAGCCAATCTCGTGGCTCTGGCCTATCACTACGATCCACAGCCCGAGTATCTCGAGTTCATTTATGATCAATTCAACTGGACCCTGGGCATGAATCCCTACGACGTCTGCCTGATGGAGGGCGTCGGCAGTTTCAACCTGCCATCGTATCATCATCGCATCACTTTCGCGGGGGTTGCGCGTGGCGCGATACCGGGTAGCGTGGTGAACGGGGTGACCTGGATGGCGGTCGGTGATGACCGGCCGTTCGTTGATCTAAGCGGACAGGACATTCCTGCTTTTGAGCCCAATGAATGCTGGTTGCCGCACAATACCGCCTATTTGAACGCGCTGGCAAACCTGATGGCGGCCAAGGCGGAGTAACCACGGGGTACATCATTTATTTCCAGGATAAATAATGCCACCTGCTAAAAACAGTGCGAAAAGGGGGCATGAATCCGTAGGTCCATCGTATGTTATGATTGTATTCACGAGCTGCAGCCGGCGGCGGTTGAAAGGCCCGCTCCGGATGTATGATTAGCCACTCAGGTTACTTTTTTAGCTATGACGGCGAATTCGTTATTACGGGGTGAAAACGGCGTTCCGGCCACATCCGCATAATAGCTGTCGATGGTCAGGCCGCACGCCTCAAACTCTTTCTTCAGCCCTTCAGGGCTGAAATATTGCAGCCAATTGTAAATGGTCCGTGTGCGTTCCGCCTCGATGATCGTGTACTTTTCCAGAACCACTTTTTCCTTCTCATATTTGAAGAGATTGAAAAAACCATAATAGTGATTAGCAGACCAAAAACCGTCAAGGAGATTGTCTTCATACCGGGCTTGCTCCTCGCGCTCATTGAACGCAGCCAGAGAATAGACATCGAGAAGAACAGCCCCGTGGGGCTCGAGAAGCTGATAAAACTTGGAAAGCAGGATTTTCCTCTGGGTAGGACTGAGGGCGGAAAAATCGCACATGATCATCAGAATCAAATCAAAGCACTCATCGGTCGTAAAATCCAGGTAATTCTGGTTCACATACTGGATGGACAGCCCTTCCTGGTCGGCCATTCTCTGCGCATACTGGATGGATCTTTTGGAAAAGTCTATGCCCGTTACAGAAGCGTGCCTTTTGGCCAGCCGCGTAGCGTACAATCCCGGACCGCAGCCGAAATCAGCGATCTTTTTACCGGCTTTGATGTTGAAATGGGAGACCATCCAATCTACAGAGCGATCGATGAATGCGCTATGGCGGGATGAAATGTCTACTCTATCATCCAGGTGGAACTTCTGCATTTGCTCAGAGGTGTGTTCATCGGTCCAAAGATCGGCCGCGGTGTAAAACTGGAACGGCTTTGAAGGCTTATTCATTTCCAACAGCTGTTGGTACATTTTCATCTTTGCTTTGCTTTGCTTTGTTTCGCTTTGCTGGATCAGCGCGTCGTTCATTTGACCGATCGCTGCAAGCGCCTGCAGATGAGACGGCCGGTCGGTCTTTTCTCGCCTAGTCGCCTATTTCCAGATCGCCTCACGGGGGATTATTTTCATCAGACAGACAGGGTCGCCCATTTTGACGCTCTGCAACAGCACGACATCCACCTCGCAGCCAAAGGCTTTTTCGAATAGAACTTTGCTGTAGCCGGTGGTGCATTGACACCACGCGTCGGTCTCCAATTCAGCGACATTGGCCAGCATGGGGCATGGGCAAAAGGGAAATTGGAGATAGAGCTCCCCATTGGCGCCGAACAGGCCGGCCTCCCTGGCTTTATCCTGATTGGAGAATTCCGCCAAACTGGAGGAGGAGGCGACCAGTTCTTTAACCAACGCCACTTTTTCATCCATGCCAAATCCACATTGACAGTTCATGCGTATTTGTTTCACGGCGGCGCTGTCAAAATGGTCCTGTAATCTTTTCATGGTGGAGGCCACCCAGGCGGCGTTATCCTCGGATGAGGAAAGGCCCAGGTCCCCGTATACTATTTTAGCGGCTGTTTCCTCGTCGCTGACAGCCTTGACGGCTTCATACAAGGCGCGTTCTTGGCATTTCCGGACATCAAACATAAAGATCTCCTCATCAACAAGTATTCACTGCTTCCCTGAATTCTACTGTTCAAACCCTTTCGATGCAGGTACAAGTACAAAAATTCGACCTAAAAACCAATAAAAATTTTATGGCGGGAATGGCCGGGATGGCATTACGTAAAGTCGGGGCGCGCGGCAGGACCAGGTCCTTCTCTGAATAAAACCCATTCAGACGTGGTCAACCGGGGCTCTTCCACGAGGTTGTTGAAAAAGGGACCAAGAAACCGGCGATTGCCCTTCTTTCGTGCAGGCCTGGAAAAATCTGGAATTCTCAAAGTTACTTTTGTATTATCCTTTTCCAGCTTGCCAGGGATGGATCGCAGGCGGTCATTTGAAATCCCAGTTTCGTCAGCAGTCGCATTGAGGGTTCGTTGTTCGGGTGGCACTGAGCGGTGATCATCCGGACTTTATTTTGCGCAGCAGCCCAATCGATCAAGACCCTTGCGGCTTCCTCACAGTACCCATTTCTTCTTTTGCTGGGAAGAATCCCGAAGCCGATCTCCACGCAGCCGCTTTCATCAGGTTCGTTGATAAATCCGATGCTGCCGATGATGGCGCCTGTCCATCTGTCAAGGATCAACCAGGAATTATACCCTGTAACGCCATATTCTAGGAGCTGCTGATTAAAATACGGCAACGCCTCCAGCAAATCGGCTTCAGGCCATTCGTCCGTGGGGATGATCCCCATTTCAACGAGCCGGCGCCCGTCCTGATTCATGGCCGACTGAATGATCTCTATCGTGAACGGAATGATCCGCAGACGCCCGGTGATGATTTCCATATCATCCTTTTGCTTTGTCAAGTAACAGCCATTTCAGTGCCGCGACACTCAGGCGCCGTTGATTTCGATCTTGGCCAAGGACATCATTTTCATCCGGTCGGAAATCGTCATACCGAGTCTTTTCCACAGCGGGAACTTCTTCTTGTGCTTGGCAAACAGATTCATCGTTTCAATAATTTTTATTCCAGGTTGCCATGTCTCGATCTCGTAGATATTATCAATCCCCCATTTAGCCCTGGCTTGGCCGCGCAGACCGCTTTCTTTCAGCACTTTTTTGTTGGTTATTTCCAGGCCTTTTACAGAGCCGTAGTCAAACGCCATTACCGCTTTGGTAAATTCTCCACCTATCTTGCGAAAGAGCTGTTTTACTTCACCCTCATTGAAATAATAGATCACCCCGCCCATGAACAGGAAAATATTGTCTTTTGCGGCTATTTTTTTAACCCATGCATCAGAAAGCACAGAATCACCGATAAACACCCTGTTTTCCTGTTCGCTGAGAA
>DAIQOA010000170.1:0-9331 GCA_036788095.1 bacterium
GCATTACTGGGCGTGGCGGGCGTTTGCGCAATTTCCGCCGGTCGCGGGCCGTTGGGATCGCGGTATTTTTTCCATCTATTTGATGAACCTGCTGCACATTCCGGAGGGCCGTGGCACGTTTCAACCCGCCCGGGTTCCGCACGCGTACCTGGAAGGGGTGACGATGGAGCTGATGGCCAATTCAGACAATGTGCTGCGCGGCGGCTTGACCGACAAGCATGTCGATGTGAAGGAGCTGCTGCAGACGGTGTCCTTTGAGTGCGCTACGCCCAAGCTCGTCAAAGGCCGGCAGCAGAGTTCCATCGAACGGATTTACACCGTGCCCTTTGACGGCTTTCAGCTGTCGCGCCTCACTTTGCCGTCGGGCAAGGAGTACAAGAGCCGAATGCATCATGGGCCGGATATCCTTCTGCTGCTGCAGGGTGAAGCCTGGGTCCATTCTCTCTGTCTCTCTCTCTCTCTGGATCGCGGCGACATCATCTTTGTGCCGGCAAACGTACCCTATGTGCTACGCACCACGACTTCGGCGGTTCTGTTTAAAGCGACCGCCACTAAAGGATGAACGCCTCTCGTAACAGTTCCGGCAAGAGCTCTATGAGCGGCGCTGGATCGGCCGCCCAGGTGGGTCTGGGGATTTTCCTCAGCCGCATCGCCGGCCTGGTCCGCGACCGTGTTTTTGCCCATTTTCTCGGCAGTTCGGATGCGGCGGACGCGTTTAAAGCGGCGTTCCGGATTCCCAACATGCTGCAGAATCTTTTCGGCGAAGGCGTTCTCTCCGCATCGTTCATACCCGTGTACGCCCGTCAGCTCGCCGAGGGCGGAGAGGAGGAGGCCGGACGGACCGCTGGTGCGATTGCAGCGATTCTGGGTCTGGTCGTATCCCTTCTGGTGTTGCTGGGGGTGGTCTTTACCCCGATCTTGATCACTGTGATCGCGCCCGGCTTTGTCGGCGCCAAACGCGATTTGACCATTGATCTGGTGCGCATTCTATTTCCCGGCGCCGGTCTGCTGGTCCTGTCCGCCTGGTGCCTCGGCATCCTCAACAGCCACCGCAGGTTTTTTCTCTCCTATTCGGCGCCGATCTTTTGGAATCTGGTTATGATCGCCAGCCAGCTCGGCTTTGGACCGCGGATGGGGCAGGAGCCGCTCACAGTGGTCTATGCCTGGGCGTCGGTGTTGGGCAGCGCCTTGCAGTTTCTGCTGCAATTGCCCACCGTGTTGCGCCTGAGTCGCTCTATACGTCTGTCGCTGGATTTCCATTCGCAGTCGGTGAAGGCTGTTTTTCACAATTTTGTACCAGTGTTCTTTGGCCGCGGGGTCACTCAGATAAGCGCATTTATCGATGAATCCATCGCCAGTCTGCTGCCCACCGGCGCGTTGGCAGGTCTAGGATATGCTCAGACGCTGTATCTGCTGCCGGTGAGTCTTTTCGGCATGTCGGTCTCCGCTGCCGAGTTGCCCGCTATGTCCAGTGCCACCGGCGATCCAAAGGAGATAGCGGGGTATCTCGCCGGCCGGCTGAACAACGGTCTGCGGCGCATCGCCTTCTTTATCATCCCCTCCAGCATAGCCTTTCTGATTTTAGGCGATGTCGTCGTTGCTGCGATCTATCAGACCGGTCACTTTGTCCATCGCGACGCCCTTTTTGTCTGGACCATTCTAGCGGGCTATGCGATCGGGCTGTTAGCCGCTACGCAGAGCCGGCTCTATTCATCCGCCTACTATGCGCTCCGCGATGCGCGGACGCCGTTTCGTTTGGCTGTGGTGCGTGTGTCGGTCAGCGCAGCGTTGGGTTTACTGCTGGCGTTGGCAGTGCCTGGTTGGCTTGGGTTGGCGCCCCGCTGGGGTGTGGCCGGCCTGACTCTGGCGGCAGGGCTTGCCAGCTGGCTGGAGTTTTGGCTGCTGCGCAGCAAAATGAAGATAAAGATCGGTCCTACCGGCCTGCAGCCGGCCTATGTGCTCAAGCTGCTGGCCTGTGCGCTGGCAGCGGCGCTCATCGCGTTTCTCGTCAAACAGATGACGGCAGGACTGCATCCCATCTGGACCGCGGCGCTGGTGTTGAGCTTGTATGGTGGGAGCTATCTTTTTTTGACAGGAGTCATGGGTGTGATGGACCGCAGAATCATCGACAGGCTGATCAGCCGCATGACCGGCCGCTGAGGCAGGGCCAAGCGGATTCTATGACCCGGGCGTTGATAGGCCATGAACCTCGAGGGCCTATGAATCCGGCGATAAAGATGGTTCGCATCCGGGCTCGCTATTTGATCAGCCGCAACTGATGCTCGCTGAGACGGTAATCCGAAATCTGCAATTCCGCAAGGTTCACCTGCATCTTTAAGCCGAATCTCTTTTCCAATTGGTTCAACGGCAAGTTGATTTTACCGATCGACACCCGGGATTCGGGTAAGAGTCGAATCATATTTCTCTCTTTGTACGGAAGCAGATCCAGTTTTAGATACACCTGCGATAGGCTGTGTTCCGGGATCATTTTCAGCAAAGTGATCCACGCGCGTTCCGCTTCATCGGAAAGAGACTGATAGGGCGCCTGCCGCAGATCGACCATCAATTCCAAAATGGCGCGGTTCTCAGCCAGGGTGGTCTTGCACCCCTTGAGAAACAGCTCCGGCTGATAGCCGTTCTGCCGCAGCGTCTCTTTGATCAGGGGATAGATCTGGGATTCGGGCAGGGTCACCTCTCTGCGGCTTTCCAATTCCTGCAGATATGCTTCCAGAGTTGCAGGCCGCGGCGCAGGGAGATGGTCGATCGAAGCGTTTTCCCTGGCCATGGGCGCCCCCTGCGTTGTGAGGGCCGGGGATGAGGGCCTCGAGTCGAGAGCGGATGGCAAAACCGAAGCGGCGGACCGAGTCCGTGTGGCTGCAATGGGATCGCCGGTGTTTATAGAGCGTGATGTTTTTGGCGATGGCCGGCCGGTGGATGCTGAGGCCGCCGGCTGTTCAACCGGGTTCGGAGTGGATTCTTCATAGGCGGAGCCGTCCTCTGATGCTGCCGTTCTTTCGGCTTCATACCAATCTGGGGTATAGGATATCCGTTGTGCGGCATAATAGCGCACTGCGATCACTAAAATAGCCAGCAGGACCACCAGCAGCAGAAAGAGGCGCAACCGCTTGTGTCGTGAGGCGACCGGTGTATCGGGTGGGATAATCTTTTTTCGTTTCATACTGATCGTTTTCCCATGACTGGATGAGGCTGCAGGCTCATCCGTTGAAGAACAGATGCTGGACAAGAATTTTCACGCCGATGGCGATCAGTACCGCACCGCCGATGATTTCCATTTTTTTACCCAGATACAAGCCGAATTTTTGTCCCAGATCCACGCCAACCAGAGTGAGCATAAAGGTGATGCCGCCGATGATCAGCGCCGGCGCCACGATCGGCGTATTTAAAAAGGCGAAACTGAGACCGACCACCAGCGCGTCGATGCTGGTGGCGACGGCCAAGGCGAAGAGGATGCGAGGGTTCAGAATATCCACGGTTTTATCCTTGCCGCTGTTGTCTAAAGCTTGACCGATCATTCGACTGCCGATGGTCATCAGCATCAGGAAAGCGATCCAGTGGTCGATGCTGCTGATGAGATCGCGCAACCGGGTGCCGGCCAGCCATCCAAGGATGGGCATCAGGGCTTGAAATCCGCCGAAGGCCAGGCCGATTTTGAGCGCCTGGTTCAGCCGGATACGTCCATACGTCAAACTGCCGCTGATCGCCACCGCAAAGGCGTCCATGGAGAGGCCGATGGCGATTAAGAGAATGCTGACGAGATCCATTCGGGTTCCTGTTCCGTCTTGAGCGATATAACTTTTATAAATTTAGTGATTTTTCGTCGGAATTCCAATGGCGGAAAAAAATCTTCTTGCAAATTTACTAAAAACCGGCGACATTCTTTTATGATTGGTCCTTCTTGAGGCGGATGAGAGTATGGGTAGGTTGAGAAAGAGCGCTTTAAATTTGCTGGATTGGATCATTGCTCTGAGGCCCAAGCAGTGGATTAAAAACGTCATCGTGTTCGCCGGTTTATTCTTCGCGGAAGATATCTCCGATGTGCACAAGATCATTCCGGCGGTGTTGGCGTTTCTTTTGTTCTGCATGGTTTCCAGCGGCGGATACCTGATCAATGATGTGATGGACCGGAAGAAGGATGCCCTGCATCCGAAGAAAAAGCTTCGGCCCATCGCCTCCGGCCGGGTGCCGGTGGCTCCGGCGCTGGCGCTGGCGGGGATCCTGCTGCTGGCGGGCATCGGCATGAGCCTGTCTCTCCGCCTGTCATTCGGCATTCTCATCATTTTCTATGTGAGCTTGACCATCTCTTATTCTCTGCTGCTCAAACGGATCATCATACTGGATGTGTTGGTGATCGCTTCCGGGTTTGTGTTGCGCGCCATCGGCGGCACGCTGGCCATCGAGGAGGCGATCTCATCCTGGCTGATCATCTGCACCATCTTTCTTTCTCTCTTTCTGGCCTTGACCAAGCGTCGCAGTGAGATCATCGCTCTGGGCGAGAACGCCGCGACCGTGCGGAAAACGCTTGCCGGTTACAGCCCGCAGTTCCTCGATCAGATGATCAACACAGCCACTGCGGCCTGCCTGATGTCGTACAGCTTGTACACGCTGGACAGCAACACAGTGGCCAAATTCGGCACCCGCAATCTGGCCTTCACCCTGCCTTTTGTGATGTACGGTCTTTTTCGCTATCTTTTTCTGGTGCATCATCATAACATCGGAGAATCCCCGGAGGTCGCCCTGCTGCACGATAAGCCGATCATTCTCTGCATCCTTCTCTATGTGGGCACCGTAACCGCCATTATCTATCTCTGAATTAGAAAAGAGCTTTGCATGAAGGGTCCGCCAATATTGGCATCGACGTCCATGCCGGCCATTTACCGCGAAAAGCGGCGCGCGAAACCGGTCGGCCGGCCGCGGCGGCGCCGGACAACCGGTTGGTTGCTGCTTCTCTGTGCGCTGGCGGCGTGCACGTCGTCCGCTCGAAAGGAGGAGCAGGAGATTAAAAAGCTTCTCGCCACATCCGCCGGTTATCTGAATGAGAGAGGTGTCGCGGAATTGCAGGGCGGCCGGTACCAGGCGGCGGTTCAGTACTTTCATCAAGCCCTGGCGTTGACCGGCTATGACCCGGTGCTGCACAATAACCTGGGAGTGGCTTTTTTTCGCCTGGGCTGGTTGGATTCGGCCATTGTCTCTTATGAAGCTGCGGTGCGTCTGCGTCCGCACTATTTCACCGCATACCGGAATCTCGCCGGCGCTTATCTGGCGGCGCGCAATGCACCACTGGCGCTGAAGGCGATCGATCTGGCTCTGCAGCATCATGAGGACGCGGACCATTACGCGTTGCGGGCAACGATTCATGAAGCGCTGGAGCACTATGAAGCGGCTGTTCGCGATTACCGTTCGGCTCTTTCTCTGGCGCCCGATTCTGCGAACCTGTACAACAACCTCGGTGCGCTCTATTTTCGCCTGAGCCGTTTGGATCAGGCTGAGGAGCAGTTTGAGCTGGCACTGCAGAAAGAACCGGCTCATGCGGCCGCGGCTTTTAACCTGGCCAATGCGTTGGCCCGTCAATGCCGGCTAGAGGAAAGCCGCCGGTTTTATGAACAAGCCTTGCAGCATGCGCCGGCCATGTATGAAGCGGAAAACAACCTGGGGCTGGTGTTGCTGGCTTTGAACGATGAAACCGGGGCGATCGACCGGTTTCGCCGGGCCAATGCCATCAAAGCGGATGCCGACGTGGTGTTGCATAATTTATCTTTGGCGCTCGCCCGTCTGGATTCTTTGGATACGGCCCTGTCGCTGATCGATCGCGCTCTGCGGATTCAACCGGACAAGGCCAAGTATCATCAACAGCGGGGAGCGGTGCTGGCTCAGCTGCAGCGCCATGCGGAAGCGCGCGGGGCTTTTCTGCGGGCGATCGCGCTGGATTCAACTCTGGCCGTCAGCTACAATGAACTGGGAAATTCCTATTATGCCGCGGAGGAGATCGGTCCAGCCCTGCAGGCCTTTCAACAAGCGCTCGAACGCTATCCGGACTATGTGGCTTCGCGTTATCTAGGCAAGGAGGCGAGCAGAAATCAGGTGCATCTCGATCTGCTGACCGGGTGCGACGCTGCCGAAAAGATCTCTGGAGATTATGCCACGGTTTATCTCAATCTCGGCAAAAGCTATTTGGCCATGAACCAGGATCAGCTGGCTGAAGGGGCTTTTCAAAAAGCGGTGTCTTTGCAGCCGCAACGGCCGGATGCCTATGAATGGCTCGCCCTGCTGTACCAGCAGCGCAAACAGGAACGGCAGAGCCGGATCATGACCGCGCAGGGCCGCTTTTGCCGGGGCCGGTTCGCCCTGGAGCTCGATTCCCTGCAGGCGGCCGAACGCTATGGTCGGCAGGCATTGCAGTTTCATCCGCGCTACGCGGACGCGCTGGCACTGATGGCAGAGATCTGCATTAAACAAGCGAGGCTGAACGAGGCGGAGGCTTTTCTGCAGCAAGCGATGAGGCTGGACAAACGATCCGAATATCTATGGCTGGTTCAAGGGGATTATCATGTTCGACGCCGGCTGCAGGAAGAGGCTCTGGCCGCGTATGGCAAGGCGTTGCAGATCAATCCGGATTCCGTTCCCGCGCTTGGCCGATTAGCCGCGTTGTTGCGTTCGATGGGACGCGAGGAGGAAGCGGTTACGCATCAAGCGGAGGTCCATTTTATTCAGGGCCGCGAGTTTGAAACAGCCGGCCAGTTGGATCGCAGCCTGCGCGAATACGGCCTGGCCGCTGATCTGAAGCAGCAGGCCCGTTATTATACTGCGCAGGGACTGATCTATGCGAAAAAGCATGTGAATGATGAGGCAGAAAAAAAACTGCAGCGTGCGCTGCAGTTGGACTCGTTGCAGGCGCAGGCCTGGTATGGTCTCGGCGTTATTTACGGCGACCGAGGAGCCTATGATCGTGCGATCCCCCCTCTGCAGAGAGCGACGGCATTGGATTCACTTTTCGGTCAGGCGCATTATTCGCTGGCCGTGAACTATTATTTTAATCAGCAATTGGAGCTGGCGCGCCGGCATCTATCCATTGCCCAAGCCCTGGGCGTTGCCATCCGCAGGGAGCTGCAGGAAGCACTGCAAACGCCCTGAAGCGGTCGGTTTGTGGCATGGTTGGGTCCGCACCGATGTAAGGGCGCATCGGGTTCGGACGCTGGGGCTTACAGGAGCAAACGGTCGTTGTGCACCAAGCGGCCGGCCTGGGTGATTCCCAGCAGAAACATGCCGATCTTAATCTCCCGCTGCAGCTGACGAATGACCGCGATGACGGCATCCGGAGATTCCATCGCCGGTTTGAAAAACGGAAACGCCAGGCCCACCAGCGAGGCACCCAGCACCATGCATTTGATGACATCGATGCCGCTGCGCACGCCGCCGGAACCGATGAGAGTGATCCGTTTGCGAAAAGGGCGGAGCTGCTGCAACGCCAGCGGCGTCGGAATGCCCCAATCCTGAAAAGTCAGACCAAGGTTGTACGAGTCCTTGCGCCGGTCACGCCGGTGTTCGATGCGGCTCCAGGAGGTGCCGCCGCTGCCGGCCACGTCGAAACAGCTCAGGCCGTGGCGCAGCGCCAGACGCACATCCTGAGGACCGAGACCGGCGCCGACCTCCTTGAGGATGATCGGTTTTTCCAAGCGACGGTTCAGAGCGGCGATTTTTTTGATCAGACCGGCAAAGTTGACATCGCCTTCCGGCTGCACCGCTTCCTGCAGCGGGTTGAGATGCAGGTAGAGCGCATCCGCTTGCAGCACTTCAATGGCCGTCTGACACTGCTGCAGGCCGAATCCATAGTTGAGCTGAACCGCACCCAGGTTAGCAAACAGCAGCGTGCTGGGGGCAAAGCGGCGCAGATCAAAGCTGGCTCGCGCCTGTGGATGGGTGAACATCACCCGCTGGGAACCCACGGCCATAGCCACCTGGGTGGCTTGTGCAGCCAGGGCCAAATTTTTATTGATCGCCCGGACACGTGGATCGTCTCCGCCGGTCATGGAAGAGATCAGCAGGGGTGCGCTCAGTAGTTTGCCCATGAAACGGACCGAGGTGTCCACCTCTTTCAGGTCGATTTCCGGCAGGCCGCGGTGCGCCAGCAGGATTTGGTCAAAGTAATTTTTACGTCTGTCGATGTCGTTGTCGGCCAGCATCACATCGATGTGCTGCTTTTTTCTGCGGTTGATCGATCGGTTCATCTGCGGTCCTCTGATTCGCCCTTTCCAATGTAGCTAAAAAAGAGGACCATTTCAACCCCTGGTTTTGCGGTGCGCTTTTTTTTTGTCGAATTGTGACCAAGGTTGAAATCGCTGATATTCCGCTTGACTGGAAAATAAAAAAGAAGTATGATCAGGTTTGAACACTATCAGGCAAGAGTTGGGGGAGGCGGGAAAGACGACGGGAAACACGGTGAACCTGTACGATGATCTTGTAGACGGGCTATCGGCTGCGGCTCCCCTGCGGGCGGTCTTTTGGCAGCCTGCGTCGGTCGGCGTGGTGGTGGGTTACTCACAGCAGCCTGCGGTGGAGGTGCATATGGACCGCTGTCGTCGAGACGGGGTGCCGGTGATGCGGCGGCGCGGCGGCGGCGGCGCGGTGGTGCTGATGCCCGGAATTCTGTGCCTGACGTGTGCGTTCATAAGCCAGCAAAGTGATTCGCCCTACTATTTCTTCCAAAAGATCAACGCCTTTCTCGTCGAGCAACTGGCACACGTTTTTCAGGTGCCTGATGTTCGCACCGCCGGCATCAGCGATCTGACGATCAACGACAGAAAGATACTGGGCTGTTCGATGCATAAATCCCGGCATCGCTATCTGTATCAGGGATCACTGCTGGTTCAGCCGGATATGGATTTGATCGAGCGCTATCTGCGCCACCCTTCCAGGGAACCGGATTACCGCAAGGGTCGCGGGCATGAGGCTTTTGTCACCAGCCTGACCCAGCAGGGCTACCCGCTGTCGGTCCGGGAACTCGAGCAGGGCCTGGAGAGCGGCTGCACCGAACAGCTTGCTGCATTATTGCTTTATTAGCGTCAAATAGATTTTGAAAAAAACGATCTGAACAATGATAAGAGAGCTTGGGCCGGGCTATTGAAGGCATGGAATCGAGTTTAGAGCAAACTCAAACTAAAAACGCGAGGCTTGAGCCGACGAAGGGCTGCTTAATACATAGGAACCATTCGAATCGCGCACGCCTCATTTAACCGCAGAGATAGCGCTGAGCAACGCCGAGAGAAGGAAAAAACTTTTACTTATCAAGCTCGCTGAATGATCAAACATCAAAATC
>DAIQOA010000171.1:0-9194 GCA_036788095.1 bacterium
TAGCCGATTCCGTCCTGCGCCTCGACGAACGAGAGAATCCTGCGGGTCGCCGTTTCGTCCAGGGAACTCTGCGCCAGCCAAGTCAGCACCTGTTCCCGCTCCGCATCGCCGGCCTGACGCAAGGCATGGATCAACGGCAAGGTTATTTTATGTTCGCGCAGATCATTGCCCACCGGTTTGCCCAGCTTGGAGCGGCTGCCTGTATAATCGAGCAGGTCATCTTTGATCTGAAAGGCGATGCCGAGGTTCTCGCCGAACTGCTTCATGCGCTCGCACGATGCTTCATCGGAGGTGACCGACAGGCAGCCGAGCGCACAGGAGGCGTTCAGCAGAGAAGCGGTCTTTTTGCCGATCAAATCCAGATACAGCGCCTCATCCACGGTGGTTTGGCCGCCGTTCTCAATCTGCAGCAGTTCACCCTCTGTGATCCGGTCCGTGGCCTCGCTTAAAATGGACAACGCCTTGGCGTCCTGGAGTTTGAGCATCGTCGTCAGAGTGCGGCTGAAGAGCAAATCGCCGATCAGCACAGAGATGCGATTATCCCACAAGTGATTGACCGTGGGCGAACCACGGCGCAGCTCGGAATTATCCACCACATCATCATGCACCAGAGTGGCGGTATGAAGCAACTCCACCACCAACGCGGACAACATCGTCTTCTCCGATCCGCCGCCATGCAGATCAGCGGTTAAAAAGACCAGCAACGGACGAAGACGTTTGCCTTTCAATCCGGCGACATAACGGACTATCTGCTCGGCGAGCGGAATGCGTGAATGCAATAGATCGGCCAGCGCTTTTTCAAAATCCAGTAATTGTCGGTTAACCGGTGCGGAAATGGAATCGATGTTCACACGTTTCCCTGAAGCGTCATTTAGAGATGCCCTTTAGGGGGAGGATTTCATGTTGCAAAAATTTAAGGATTTTTATTAAGGATGTCAATATTTAACTGGCGGTTGCAACGATTCAGAAGCTTTTGCCGCAGGCAACTTGACGGTAAAAGTAGTGCCAACGCCCTCCCGGCTTTTCACCTGAACGTCGCCTCCCTCGCGTTTGACGATCGAATAGGACAGGTATAATCCCAGACCGGTTCCGCCGGAGTGCTGTTTGGTGGAAAAAAACGGCGTAAAGATGTGTTTGAGGTTCTCGTTTGAAATGCCCACACCGGTATCCGTGAAATCCATGACAATCCAGTTCGGCTCCGCCTGCTTGCGGGTGGAAATGCGCAGCACGCCGCCGTTGGGCATGGCCTGGACCGCATTATATATAATATTCAAAAACACCTGCTTAAGAGAATCCAGACTGAAAAACGCCATGCTCACATTTTCAAACTTTTTTTCGCATTGAATATTGCGCACGGCAATCTCTTTTTCCAAAAGCGACAGCGTGGTGTCCACCAGTTTTTCCACATCTATGCGTTCACGCTCATACATCGAATGTTTGGAGAACTGCAGCAGGTTTTCGATGATCTGCGAGGCCCGCCGGACGTTCTTTTTGATGATATCCAGCTTTTGATCGAGATCGGTGTATTTATGATTCAGCTGATCTTCGATGGAGTAGCGCGCCGTTTCGATGACGTTCAGGGGATTGCGCAATTCATGGGCAATGCCCGAGGAGAGCAGGCCGATGGTGGCCAGCTTTTCCGATTTGATCAACTGCCGCTCTATCTCTTTTTGTTCAGTGACATCCTTGACGTATTCGGCCACCAGCTCCGGTTTGCCGTCGATGCCGGTCATGGGAAAAGTCCAGATGTGAAAGGTTCGCCCCTGATGATAGATCTCGAGAAACCGCGTGCCGCCGGTCTCCAGGGTTTCCCGCATGGGGCAATCCAGGCATTTTTCGGAGCGGCCGAACAGGGCCTTGTAGCATTTTTCGCCCAGCATTTTTGCCTGGCTCAGCGAATTGACCTGCACGTATTTTTTATTGCCCATGACCAGATTGTAATCACGATCCTGGACCGAGATCGGATCGCTGATGCCATCGAACAGGGAGATCAGTCGTTGCCGGCTCAGCAGCAGTTGGCGCTGCATTTTGATTTTTTCGCTGATGTCGCGCACAAAGCATTGGATCACCGGCGTGCCGGCCACGGAGACCAGGCTGGCGCTGATGTCCACCGGCAGTAAAGACTGGTCGGCGCGCACCAGCAAAAGGTGATCGAGCGCGGCGAAATCATCCTGGCGGATCTTGGCGAAAAAGCCGGACAACATTTCCTGAAAACGGCCAGAAACGATGCGGGAGAAATTTTGCGACAACAGGTCGGCCTGTTGATAGCCGGTCATGGTGCGGGCCATTTCATTGACCTGGATGAAGCGCAGGGACGCCGCATCGAGAATAAAAATGCCGACCACCGCTTTTTCGAACAGCGCGAAATAGCGTTGTTCCGTCTGCAAAAGTTGCGAGGAGAGCCGCTGTTCCTCCACCGCGCGAATCAGCACCCGCGGCAGCAGGTCCAGGAGGTCACGGGTCTTGACCAGATAGTCATACGCGCCCATGCGCATCGCCTCCACCGCGATCCGCTCGTCGCCTTGACCGGTCACCATCACCACCGCCGGCGGCCGGTGCATTTTTCGAATCTCCGCCAGCAGCTCCAACCCGTTCATGTGCGGCAGACTGTAGTCGAGCACCACGGCATCCACGGCATTCTTCAGTAGCCGCTCCAGAGCGCGTTCCGCGTCCACCTCGTGGTGCACGTCGAACTCCTGCTCATGTCGCTGCAGGATCAGTTGCATTAGATGCGCCTGATCGCTGTTGTCTTCGACAATGAGGATGTGCATGGTTTTGTTAGTCAGACTGGCCATGTTTCCGTCCGCTTGATGCCGCTCTCAGTCCAGCGCGATCTGTTCCGTCGCCGAATGCATCGGCAGGGTAAATTTAAAGATCGCGCCCTTTCCTTCCTGGGATTCTACCCAGATCCGGCCGTGGTGGCGTTCGACGATGCGCTTGACGATCGTCAGTCCGATGCCCGTGCTCTTGTGCCGCGCCACCCCATCGTGAGAGAAAAAAAGATCAAAGATCTGCGACTGCAACGACGCAGGCACGCCGACGCCGTTGTCTTGGACATAAAACTCGTATTCCCCCTGCAGCGCATTGCAGCCGATCTCGATGCTGGGCATGGAAACCGCTGCGGTGGATTTCAACGCATTGGTGATGAGGTTGGTGAACACCCTGGTCATCTGGTCAACGTCGCAGTAGATGGTGGGCAGACTGGCGTCGATGATCAGATTGACAGACCGGTGTTCCAGCAGGCCGGACAGTGTGTCCAGCGCATTCTTGAGAATTTCGGCCGATTCCACCGATTCCATGTGGGTCTCGATCTTTCCCACCCGGGAGAGATCGAGCAGATGGGTGATCAACGCCTCCATCTGTTCCAGATTGACCTCCATCCGCTCCACATAGGCCATGGCGGATTCAGGGATCTGTGCTTCGTATTCCTCGCGCAGGAGCGTGACATAGCTCTTGAGACTCTGGATGGGCGTTTTCAGATCGTGCGACAGGGCGTGAAGGTAGCCCTCGCTTTCGCTCGCGCCGGCCGCAGCGCCCGGGTCCATCTCCTCAGGCAGGAAAACCAATATTTTTCTATCTTTATAAGACTCTGAAGTCGGTGAGACGAACGCCCGGCCTTCACACAATTTGCCCAGGCCGTCTCGAACCTGCAGCGTGGTCGGCTGCGGCGGCCACAGATTAGCCTGCTGCTGCAGAACCGGCATATCAGGAAACACTTGAGAGAGCCGGCGATTGAACAGGGATGACCGGCTGTAGTGCAGCCATTGCAGCAAAGAGAGGTTGGCCTCCTCGATGCTGTCGCGGCCCGGATCCGCCACCAGCGCCGGCAGCGGGATGGTGTCGAGAATATAGAGGTATTGCTCGCGAAACGCATTAAGCAGATCGTGCGTGCGTCGACTGTGCTCCTCCCAATGGATGCGCTGCATCGGCGTCACCAGAAAATGACAGAGCAGTTCCGCTTTCTGCACCAGGGGCGCTTGCCACGCCTGAGGCTCATGATGGCCGAGGTACAGACACCCGAGCACCTGGTCCGGCGTTATCACCGGCAGAAACAGCTCGCTGAGCATTCCGGCCAGCAATCTTTTCTCCCCCTCTGGACGCGAATAGACCTTGCGTCCGATCAACAGATCCTTGATCAGGGGTTCCTCATAGGAGAGCACGACCTCCTCCAGGGAGGCGTGAGGCATGAGGTTGTACAAAAAGGGCGCCACCAGGCACTCACGGCCGCAGTCATGAAAGAACACCAGCATCGCATCGGCCCCGGTCTCCTCAATGAGAACCGGGCGAGCCACGCGAAAAAACTCACCGGGATCCGAAAGATGTGCGGCGTGCATCGCCAGCATGTAAAGAGAATCGAGGGTCACGTCCTCTCAACCGTTCTGTTCAAAAAGGAGTCGTGCTTCAGACAGAATTTGCTGTTTGACTTGTTCCAGCGGCAGCGACAGCGTCGCGCCGGCGGCGTAGAGATGGCCGCCGCCGCCGAATTTGATGGCCAGGCCGTTGATCGGCAGGCGGCCCTTGGAGCGGATGCTCACTTTCACATGGTGGTCATCCGCTTCGGTGAACATGATGCTGACCTCCACGCCTTTGATCTGGCGCGGCAATTCGGAAAACCCCTCGGTCTCCCAGAGCTGCGCCCCGGTCTCCTGCAAAAGAGCTTTGGTCACGCTGAAATAGGCCAGCCGATTGCCGCATTCGAATTGCAGTTCAGCGAGCATGCGGCCTTTGAGTTCGGTTCGCGCGCGCGATTCGTTCTCATATACCATCTCATAGATTCGCTGGAATTCGGCGCCCTGGCGAACCAGGTCCGCGGCCATGCGCAGCGCATAGGGCGTCGTATTCGAATAGCGAAAGGATCCGGTATCCGTCAGCACGCACATGTACAGGGCATTGACCATCGTCAGCGTCATTTTGACCTTGCGATCTTTGAAAAAACGGTAGAGCACTTCGCCGGCGGAGGAGGCCTCCTGAAGGTTGTACTGCACCGCGCCAAGGACATCGGTGGGAATATGGTGATCCGCGCAGGCCACCGGGATCCGGTGTTGCCGCAGCAATCGGCCTATTTCCTTCAGCCGCGCCCAGTCGCTCATGTCGACCACCACGCAACCGTCCGCCGTCCGGATCCAACCGGCGTGCTGATCGGCCGAAAAACAGCGGATCTCCCGGTCCACATCCGCATGGTGGAAAAATTCCGGCGTCGGATCCTGATTTAAGATGACCGGCTCGCAGCCGCGCAGGCGGCAATACTCCGCCATGGCGATCTCGCTGCCGATCGCGTCTCCATCGGGATGTACATGGGTGGTGATGATCACTCGTTTTTTCTTGTCAATAAACCGCTCAAGCGCCTGCCAGTCCGGTCTTATCTTCATCGTCCTACCTGTACCTCCGTATGCGCCACCTGAAAATTTCCCGCCGCATCGCCGGCTTTGACGCCGAGCTGCACCGAACCGGTAAACGATTCGGGGATCATCACCGCGATCGATTCCTGCCGGCTGTCGCAGATCCCGTCCTGTGGATAGATTTTTTTCCAGCCCTGTGCATTCAGGGAATACTCGATGGAATCGATGAGGCTGCCGCTGTCCTGAATCCGGCAGAGAATCTGCCGGACCGAAGCGCCGGATGAAAACGAAATCTGCGGCGCCGTGTTATCGATAACGAATGCATCGCTCACTTTCTCCGCTGTCAACGCCAGCGGCTCTGGAACCGTCGGCCGATCGCTGGCCTGCACCTTGAGGCGATACCCGCCGTCCTCCATCTGACTGCTGTCCCAGGAGTGAATGTTGCTCTGCAGGTCCTGGGCCAGGGCGTGCCAAAGGACGTCGCCTTCGCGCTGATAGAAAAGCGAAAAACTCAGCCCGTCCAGATTGGCGTCCTCAAACAGCCATTGAACCGTGCGCCAGCCTTTTTTCTTTTCACTCTTGCCCAGGGCCGCGGGATAAACCAGACCGGCGCTCTCCTGTTTATCCGTTGGGCTCTCGCCGGGGCTGTAATAATCGTTCTGTGGAAAAACCAGCACCGCGGTGATCTCGGGCGACCGGTTGGTCTGAAGATAAGAGACGGTGATCTCCTCCACCACGGGTTTTTCCGCGCCGCCGGCGGCGAGGTCACAGCGAAACTGCAGAAACCGCGCCGCCGGACTGCTGATCCGCAGCACTTCGCCGTCCTTTTGCAGCGGAGACCAGGCGCTCCAGGAATTTTCCGGATTAGCGGCATTGCCGCTGCGGGTGGAGAACTGCACCGTGCCGGCGTTGGGCCGGCCTTTCCAAGACAGCGCGCCCCAGTTTGAGATCATGCCCGCATCGATGGTTTCGGACTCGTAGCTCCCGCTGGCGCCGGACCCGGTCTCCAGGCTATAGCACCACCCCGGGTTGGAGGTGGCGACGATCAGCGGCCGGCCGCGAACGCCGGCGAGCGCAGAGATATGGCCGCTGTTGGCGCTGAACAGCAGCGACGTTTCGCCATTCCGTTGCACACGATAGAGGTTGCCCTTGGGACCGGCGCCGGCCAGCAGGCCTTCGGCTCCATCGTTCGCCAGCACCTGCACCTGCTCGCCCGGCTGATTCCAGATGTTCTTGCCGTAGCCGGCTGCGTCGATGATAAAAAGCGAGGATTCAACGCCGGAAGGGAGCGCCCGTTCGATGGTCAGGCTCATGGTTTCCAGGTTTGTCTCCGGCGTGGTTTGAGGTGCGCTTTCGCCGGCAGCCGCTGTAGTGCGCGTTTGAACCGTCGTCGTTGCCGGGACGAATCCGGCGCTGGTCCCGCCGCAGGCTGCGGCCAGCAGCGCGCCGTCAGACCACAGCGCCAGGCTGTTCACCTCTTCCAGTTGCGTGTCGAACAGCAGAAATGGCGAGCCATCGGATGCCAGGCGGAAGACGCAGCCCGGACCGCTGCTGCCGGCGTAGATGACGCCTTCGCCATCCACCGCTAGACAGCGCACATGCGTCTGCGTCAGGGTGGCGATGGCTTCGCCGCGGCCGTCCGGCGAAACTCGATAAATGCGGGCCTGGTCGCCGGTGGCCACCAGCAAGCGGCGTTGGCGGTCCCAGGCCAGAGCCCAGATATAATTTTCCGTTGGTTTGAAAAACACGCGCCACCGGCCGTTGCCATCGATCTGGTACACTTGGCCGCGCGGCGAGGTCGCTGCGTACAGACGGTCGTCAGGGCCCATGGTCAGCGCATAGACCTCCAGCTCCGGCGCATCGAAAAACAGCGTGCTGTCGCCGGCCGGGGAGACGCGGTAGATGCGTCCGTCGTTGCCGGAGCCGAGGTAGAGGTTGCCCTTGCGGTCGGCGACCACGGACCAGATGTACGGATCGCCGCTATCGAGCAGCAATCGCGGCCGGCTGCCCAAAGTGAATGAACCCTCAGCCAGAACCGTGATGCCCTGCAGCCGGGCACGGCTGAAATCAGCAAACGCATTGAACGTGCGCTGCCGCGGCGTCGCGCTGAACAAACAAAGCGGTAGAAACAGCATCGTAAAAAAGAAGCGACATCGGATCATACGATTCCTTGTTATAAAAACATCATCCATCATCTCATTCTGGTGGTATCCTGCACCACCCGGCGCGCCGTGCTTACCACTCTCCGGCGGCCTCGATGCCCGTCTCCCGGCGCGAGGGATCCCCGCCGGCCGGGACGATGCGAAAGACCACGCGCTTGAACCCCGCGATCTCCCGGTCCTGAGGCAACACTCGTTCAACCAGCAGCCGGTCGCGCATCGGCCGGTCTTCGCTGACCCGGCGATGGTTCATAATCCCCATCACCGACGGCGGCAGATCCGCCAGCTCTTCGCCGCCGACGATCAGACCCGGCGCCGGAACGCGCCACTGCACGTACAGGCGATCGTTGCGGCGCCGTACCTTGAGCAGTTCAATCAGTTCGTTATAATTTTTCGGCCGGAATTTTTCCGGATTGGTCTGCACATCGTACTGCGTCAGCGCGCGGCCGCCGCCCACCAGAACGGTGAGCGAAGAACTGGTCGTGGTTTTCGGCACCGCCAGGCTTTGCCGAACCGTGGTGATCCGGCCGTCGTGATGCGCCAGCTCGATGGCCACGGTGACCGAATCCCCGGGATTCACCTCCGCCCGGTCCGGGGTGACGCTGCGGATGCGTGCATAGCGTTCGCCTTCCGCGATGTTCGCCGACAGAGTGATCCGTCGCACCGCCGGCGATGCAAAGTCGTTCACCCAGAGCGCGCCCAGCAGGCTGGCGATCAGGTCCGAGGCGTCGCCGAACTCACTGCCCGCTGCCATAAAGCCAAGGCTCTGCTCCGCGGAGAAAAAATCCTCCACCGTGATGCGGCTGCCGTCGGCCAGATCCACCGCGCCCTCCAGCTCCACCGAACAGGGCGCAGCGGCCAGCTGCGAGACCACCAGGCACTGAAAGACGGCTATGCGCAAAAATAAAGGCATGAGATTATTGAGCGCCGGATCATCGGCCATTTGCAGGTTAAAGACGCCGCGGTCTTGAGCGGCAGAGTGGGTATGAATAACGACCGGCACCAGCGCCGGCGCTGTGCCCAATTCGCCGTATACGCCCGAGAGGCGATCCTGGCGCATACTGCCGATGATGTTCTGGCTGGAAGCCATTTTATTGGAGCCCATCAGGCTGCTCAAAGTGGTCAGAACGCGGCTGGAAGCCATGGGCAGACGGGTGGGGCCCAGATTAAAAATGTGGTGGCCGAAAGCTAAAACCCGGTTCCGGTCCACGGCGGTCACCGTGCCCGTGACATCGATGGACAGATCGCCGCTGATGAAAACCTGGCTCACCGAGCCGCCGGGTTCCAGCTTGCCGTTGGCTTGAAAACCAGCGGCTGTAGCGCCGCCTCCGGAGACCAGCTGAAATCCCAGGGTGCGCATCCACGGCGCCGCCTGAGCCAGCACCGCGTCGGTAAAGCCGGAAAAAACCAATGGGGACTCGATGCGACTTTGCTGATCCATCGTCCGGCCGCTCCAGCTCTGAGCCAGAGTGGACCAAAAACCGGCGTCAGCGCCAACCAGTACATTGTGCATAAATCCGTACTCGCCGGAAAAGGTGGAGCGAGCCGATTGCGACCGTGTGCGCTCCGTGTCCGCCACCTCCAGCATATAGCCGATGGGCATCACGCCGGCGATGGGTTCTTTGGCAAATTCGCCAAAACGCACCGCCACCGCACCGACCAGTTTGCCGTCCAGGAAAACCGGACTGCCGCTCAT
>DAIQOA010000172.1:0-6042 GCA_036788095.1 bacterium
ATCTGTTGGCCGCGAAAGATGAATTGAGCCGGCGTACGATCAATCCAGGCCATAATGCTAGGTTGGTTGGCGAACACGAGCGCCAATAGAATCAAGACAGTCAGAATTTGCAGCAGCGGCCGGTTGCGTTTGCGGCGCAACAACCCGTTGATCCGTTGGATGTAACCGGGACGAGTCCACTCCACCAAATTGCGGTCCTGCAGCGCCTGTTGCAGAGTTTCCAGCGGATGGAGCTGCAGCCGGCGCTGGGGATAACGTTGCTCCAGCTGTGCATACATTTGCCTGGCTTCGGACCAGTTGGCGGCCGGCAGGTAGAGACGGTCGACCGGGGAGAAAAAGGCGGCGTGGATTTTAGCGCGCAGGCCGGCCGCATCCACAGCGGTGATCCTGCCCGCCGGGTCGATGCCGCCGGTGACGGCCAGATTGGCTCCGATTTTGACCGCCGAATGCTTGTGATAGCAATTGAGCGCCGAGCTCCATGCCAGCAACGCTGCGGCGAGTCCAAGGGAGGTGCCGTTCACCTCCGTGGATTTTTCCTGGATCGAGTAATGGATGGCATAGTGCCATTTAGCCGCCGCATCGGGCAAAAATTTATGGGCTGCTTGAATGCCGTCTAACAGCGTCCAGTAGAGAGCGTGTTTGCCGAAATAGATCTGGTTGTTGAGCCGGCAATGGTCCTCCTCGGCGTCCGAGGGCCGTTCCCGGCTAGTGGCGTACAGCGGCATGAGCACGCCGGCGCCGGGCTCCCCATTTGCCGGTGCGGCGTCCTGGTCGATTAGAAGCATTAAAATTTTTCCGGCGGTAAAAACGCCGATTTGTTGTTCCCACTCATGCAGGCTGTTTTGAACAAGATCACGTAAACTGGACGGCAGTTGCGGCGTCAGCGCTCTGGCCATCTCTATCCGGGTGCGAGGTGGGGCCGCTTCCGTGGCAGGCAGCAGACCGGCAAGTCGGGCGGCCGTTGCTTCATCGCCGGCATAGAGCGCATGCAGAACCGCGGCGGCGCGAATGCGCTCCCCGGCGGTGTCTATCGCCTGTTCGTGCAATTTAGCGAATGTCCGGAACCGCGGAATATCCTCGAGCCAACGGGCGAGATCATCGGGATACCAACCCGATGAATCCAGTTCCTGGCTTAGCTCTGCCAGCGCGGGCGCGAATTGGAGATAATAGGAGCGAAAACGTTCATGCTGTGGAAGAGCGGCGAGGCGCTGGAAAAAAGCGAAAAAGAGGCGGCGTTTGCGGCCGGGAGGGGCTTCGCCCTGGAGGTTGGAGGCCAGCTCCATGGCAGCCGCTTCCAGCTCGAGCAGGACTTTATAAGTGCCTTTCCGCGGGGACATATCAGTAGATGTGGATTTTCTGCAGCTCTTCACCGGCTGGAATCTCCAGCACCGCACGGCCATCCTGGGTGCAAACCGTCAGCACGCGTTTGTCGGTAATTCCTACGATCTCCAGTTCTTTTCGCTTGCCTTTGCGTACGGGCCTTTTGCAGAAGAGAGTATAACGTGAGCTGCCTTCGCTGCGAGCGATATCCAGTTCAAACTCTTCCTCTTGATGGCGAAGCCCGGTCAGCTCCCTTCGTTTTTGCCGGCCTGCGGGCTTGTCCTGGTACTGGGTGAGATCAAAGGTGCTGTGCGGGCTGATGATCTGCACTTGCTCAAAGCAGCACGAGGATTGTTCGCCGAAATCCACACATCCCTGGCTGTCGGTAAAACCGGCCAGACGACCCTGGTCCAGGACGACTTTGATGCCGGACGCTGTGGTTGCTGTTTCTGTGAGCAGGAAGAATTGCAGGTGGTGGGAGGTTTTATCGTAAAGCAGGCGGCCGATCATCCCTTTTTGGGGATTGGAAAAGCTGGAAACCGAATAACCGCCGACTGGCTGCTCCCCCTGGGCAGCCAGTCGCGAAGGAATAATCCCCCCCGTGCCGGAAAGCGACATAAGTGCTAAGGTGGTACTGTTGGCGTCCCCAACTTTCCGGACATGGCTTTTTACGGTGTTGGTCAGCAGCGAAGGCGCAAAGGTCCTCATTTCCTGATGCAGAGCCAGCCATAGCAGATAGGTTTGCCGGCAACGGTCGCAAGCGAGAAGGTGCTCGCTTGCGGCCGGGTCGAGGGCAGCATTTGCTAAACTCATGCGCCCCAGGCGCTCTTCATCAAAGCAACTCATACCTTTTACCACTTTAATACTCCTGACACCCTATAATAACTGCGTTCGCGGCAGTTTCAGAAAAATTTATTAATTTTTTGCTGCAGCTCCTGCCGGAATATGCGCAACAGGTAATCGAATATGGAATAGAGTCGTTTCGGATTGTGCATAACGACCCCCACGGGCCAGTTATTTTCCAGAAAGGTTCTATCGGCCACCTCGTCCTCCCCCTGAAGGGCGGCGCGGCTTTTGGCGGTCAAGGCCTGCAGAAGCGCAGCGGCCTCGGCCGGGGTCAGCTTGTTTTTAAGGACATAGCTGTTTAATAGTATTTGTTCGATTTTGGACAAGGTGTCCACGATCAGTCTAGAATAGACCGACCAATCTACATTCGCCTCTTCTGCAGGAGGAGAATCCATCTCCAAATTGTTTTGCTGATAAGCGCGAATGACCTGCAGAACGGCTGCAACCGGCACAGCCAGCGGACCCTGGTAAGTTTTCCTCAGCCGGTCGAACAGTAACGGCAACATGTGCGAAAACGGATCACGACTCTGCAACAACTCGGCGAGAAGCGCGGAAAGAAGCCGTCCGTCTGGTTCACGAAAAGGACCGTCGCCGCCATTCTGGCTGAGGATGTAAAAACCGTCGAGGTAGCGCTTTAGCGCCAGGTGCGGCTGCTGTTTAACCGCTGCCGCGAGCCGCCTCCAGAGCCGGGCGCCTTCAGGGTCACGCTGGCGATAGATGTGCGACAACCGCTGCTGACTGCGGTGAGCGAGCAGCCGCAGCGTGGCAAGATAGACCTCCTCCTGGCCGGCGCCTTTGTTGAAAAGGGGAAGAAAAAAAGCCTGCAGATAACGGTACCGGCCTGCCCGGTCCCGGCGAAACAGATCGGCGATGCAGTCGCTGGCCAGCTGTTCGAATTCGATCTCCCGGTTTGTTTCGCGTATATGCCGTCCCTGATATTCCAGGGCGCGTAGATAGGCGGCTGTGAGGTGGATGAAAAGACGGGCGAGTTCTTCGAGATGGGATGGCGGTATGGGGCCGGTACAGAGTTCTTGCAGGCGAAGGAAAAGGCGGTTGATCTGTTCTTCCAGAGCTGGCATAGGCCGAGGCATTAGGGGTGTAACCGCATGAGACGCTGTAAGAAGCGCCGAAAATTACCGGGTCCTTTTTACGTCCATCACCAGGATAAATGATGATAAAAAATATACGAAACCAGAAGCGGGAAAAAAAGGGTTTTCTCTTTGTCAGGTGTAAATTTCCGGACGCCGGGCTAAAGAGGGATTGAGATGGGAATGGCACGGCAGGCTTTGCTCCGGGGTGTGCGCTGCAGGACCATTCCGCTTGCCCCTGCCCGGGACTGAAAAATCGCCTGCCGAAACGGCAAGCCAGGTTGATTAAATCAGGATTTGGCCAAACGGGCGACTATTTCCCGAAAGCTCTCCAGTCCCGCTTCGAGATTCTCGATGATCTCTGCTGCCAGCACATCCGGATCGGGCAGATTATCCAGATCGGTCAGACTTTTGTCTTTGATCCAGGTGATATCCAGGCTGGTCTTGTCGCGGCCGGCGATCTCGTCATAGCTGAACCGGCGCCAGCGCCCTTCGGGATTGGTCTTGGCGTGCCAGCTCTCCTTCCGTCTGACCAGGTTCTCCGGCGAGTAACAGGCGATGAAATCCGCCAGGTCCTCGAATTTCAGCGGATTCTTTTTCAGGGTGAAATGGATGTTGGTGCGGAAATCATAGATCCACACCTCGTGCGTCCACGGTTTTTTTGCCGCGGGCTTGTTGTCAAAAAAGATCACGTTGGCCTTTACGCCCTGCTTGTAAAAGACGCCGGTGGGCAGGCGCAGGATGGTGTGCAGGTTGGTCGTGGCCATGAGTTTTTTGCGCACGGTCTCGCCGGCGCCGCCTTCGAAGAGCACGTTATCGGGAACGACCACCGCGGCGCGGCCATCGGATTTGAGCATGGTGCGGATGTGCTGAACAAAGTTCAGCTGCTTGTTGCTGGTGGTGACCCAGAAATCCTGGCGGTTGTAGGTGAGGTCGTCGCTCTCCTGCTCGCCTTCGTCGTTGGTGAAGGTCATGCTGCTTTTTTTGCCAAAGGGCGGATTGGCGAGCACGTAATCGACGCGTAGGCCGGTGTCTGCCACCAGGGCGTCGGCCGGCGAGATAAAGGTGTCGCTGTCAAAGTCGCCGATGTTGTGGAGAAAGAGGTTCATCAGCGCCAGGCGGCGGGTGCCGGCGACGATCTCGTTGCCGGAAAAGGTTCTGTGCTTGAGGAACTCTTTCTGGTCCCGGCTCAGGCGAAAGTTCTGCGGCGAGGCGATGAAATCATAGGCGGCGAGAAAGAAACCGCCGGTGCCGCAGGCCGGATCGGCGATGGTCTTCATCGGTCCCGGCCGGACGCAGGCCACCATGGCCTTGATCAGTGACCGCGGGGTAAAGTATTGGCCCGCGCCGCTCTTGGTGTCCTCGGCGTTTTTCTCCAGCAATCCCTCATAGATCTTGCCTTTCACGTCCGCGCCCATGGCGCTCCACTGCTCCTTGTCGATCATGTCGATCAGCTTGAAGAGCTTGGCCGGATCCTGGATCTTGTTCTGGCTCTTGGTAAAGATCTGGCCGAGGATTCCTTTGGCGCGAGAGAGTTCCAGTAAGAGTTTTGTGTAATGCGTCTCTAGTTCGGCGCCGCTTTTTTCCTTGAGGCTCTCCCAGTTGTATTTTTTGGGAATAGGTAACTCGCGGTTGTGCGGCGGCCGGCTGTACTCGTCGGCCATTTTCAGAAAGAGCAGATAGGTGAGTTGTTCGAGGTAATCACCGTAACCGACGCCGTCATCGCGCAGGGTGTTGCAAAAGGACCAGACCTTGCTGATGATGGAGGAGGTGTTGTTGGGTTCGGGGGTCATGGGTTGCCTTAAAGCTGTTCAATTTCTGCAAAGAGAAAGTCTGTTTTAAATTCGATTTTGTAAGCCTTGAGAAAATCGAGATATTCTTGCCGGAATGATCTTTTTTTATGATGGATCTCTTGGTGTTCGATATAATTCGCGGTCTTGGCGATTTGAGACTGGCCAATGGTAAAACCGCCAAATCCGGTTTGCCAGGAAAATTTTCCCATCACCCATCTTTTATCATTGATGAATTTGGATGAATTGGCTTTAATGTCTCGAACCAGATCGGAAAGCGCGCAATCTGGATTGAATCCGACGAGCAGGTGCAGATGGTCGGGCATACCGTTGATGATCATCAGTTTTTGGTTTTTATGGGTGATGATGCCGGTTATGTATCTGTACAATTCTTCTTTCCATTGTGGTGCGATGAGATTGGCCCGGCCACTGACAGCAAAGACCAGATGAACGTATAATTGGGTGTAAGTGTTGGCCATGGATCTCCTCCGCAATTTGGACGATGATCAAATATAGCTTTGCTGGAATCCTATGTCAATAGTAAAAATATATCGGCAAGCCCGAGTTCTCAAGGAGCCCGAGAATTCTGCAAATTTCAGGATTTCGATGATCGCCACAGGCGCATGTCAATAACCAATGCATTCCGCTGATTCCCGGAATTCAGGTTGGGTCGTGCCTTCTGCAGCGCCGTAGGCGCGATATGTCAGTAGCGAATGCATTCCGATAAGCCGGGGAGCTCCGTAGGAGCGGCATATGATCCCCGTGTAATACCATGATTCGATATTTTCAATCAAAAAGAGATGTCGCTCCTACGGAGCTCAAATCTATGTTCCAATATGAATCTATTGACATTTCGCCGCTCCGCGGCTCATGGTTTGTGCGATCCCCGCTGCTATTGACATACCGCCGCTACGCGTCTGCTGAATGCATGGGTTAATATTTTCAGCGCCGTAGGCGCGATATGTCAGTAGCGAATGCATTCCGATAAGCCGGGGAGC
>DAIQOA010000172.1:6142-9156 GCA_036788095.1 bacterium
ATACCATGGTTCGATATTTTCAATCAAAAAGAGATGTCGCTCCTACGGAGCTCAAGTCTATTGCTATTTTTTATGACAATACCGATGTGAACCAGCCCTGCGGGATATTCCCTTGATTTTGGCTGTATAAAGAGCTAATATGCAGGTGGTCGGTTTGCTTTTTTTCTCCTTTCAGAACGGAGCCCTTATGGGAGCGGTATCCACACGCAAGAAATTATCCCGGCTGTGGGCCATCGGCCTTGGCGTATTTTTTTTGGTCGACGGATACACGCTGACCGACGCTTATCACGACTCTGCGGTGGTCGGTGATATGAGGAATGATATCCGCAATTCCGTCAAGGCTGCCGTGGACGCCTTTGACGGTACGGTGGATCTCTATATGGCTGACCCGACGGATCCATTTGTACAGACTTTTTTTCAATCCTCCCCGTTAAATTTCCATCCAAACGATTGGCTCGTCATGAGCTAAATCTTCCCGCATTGAGATGAATCGGGGCAAGAGATAGAAATCAGTTCACCATTTTTCGAGAATAGGACCAGATGGAACATCACGCCGCACCGAGCACACGCCGAGTGCCATTCGCCCATATTCTGGGCTATTCGATGGGTGATTGCGCCTCTTCGCTGACCATGAACGGCATCTCGGCCTACGCAATGCTTTATTACACCCAGGCGCTGGGATTGTCCTTCGCGCGGGCCGGGCTGGCGTTCGCCATCGCCAGCTTCTGGGATGCCGCGGTCGATCCCTTGATCGGCCACATCAGCGACAACACCCGCTCGCGCTATGGCCGGCGCCATCCTTACATCCTCGCAGGCGGTCTGATGATGGCGGTCTGCTTTTACCTGTTATGGGTGATGCCCACTATCGTCGGCCGCGGTGAAATGCTTTTTTGGTCCGCGCTGATTATCAATATTCTCATCCGCACCGCCTTCGCCGTGTTCAGCGTGTCCTACATGGCGCTGGGTTTTGAAATTTGCACGGATTACCATCAACGCTCGCACCTGCAAAGCGCCCGCTGGGCGCTCAACATGACGGCCAACCTTTTGGGACCGGCGCTCGGATGGTCCCTTTTCTTTCCCGACAATGCTGCGGGCAAATCCGAGGCGACCAGCACGGTCTCAAATTACCTTCATATGGGAACGGCTTTTACCATCGCCACCATCGTCTTCGTGCTGATCGTAGTGTGGGCCACCCGCCGCTACATCGTCGATACGCGCGGCCTGGCGGTAGGAACCGGCAATAGCATCAAGTCGTTTTATCATGACGCGTGGGAGATCATCGCCGACCGCTATTTCCGGTTCGTTATCGCCTTTTTCTGCGTCGGCCAGGTCGGCGCGATCTTTGTCTCGACGATCCAGATGTATCTTTATGTCTATTTCGCCCATCTGACGGCGCTGGAAAAGACGATCGTCCACGGTGGAGGTATGGTGTTTTGCGGTACGGGCGCCGTCGTAGGATCGCTGCTGGCGCGCCGGTTCGACAAAAAGCTGGCCGTTTGCATAGGCGCGGCCATCGCCACCTGCGCGGACCTGACGGCGGTAGTCGTGTTTCTGGGCGGAATCTTGAAGCCGCTGCAGATATGGATGGTGGGAGGGTACACTGTGGCGATCGGTAAGATCGTCTTCGGCGCCTGCGACATGATCAATTGGTTTGGTGTGGGCATATTCGCAGCCCTATCGGGCTCAATGACCGCTGACGTGGCCGAAATTGACGAACTCAAGTCGGGCGTACGCAAAGATGGCGGCTACGCGGCCATCTTTGCGTTCACAACCAAGCTGATCTCGTCGGTGGCCATCTATGTCGCCAGCGCCTGCATGGCCTGGGTCGGCTTCAAGGAAGGCAGCGATATACAAACGCCTGAGTCGATCTGGTGGCTGGTGCTGTTGACTTTTGGGCTGGGCGCGGCATTTATCTTCTTGGTCATTCCGATCGTTTGGCGCTACCCGATTACGCAGGCCTATATGGACGACGTGAAGGCGGCTCTGGCGCGCAAAAAGACGTCGTCGGCCGCTTCCAACGCCGCGAACCAAGCATAGCGGTCGGCGAACTCGTTTGGTCGTTGTGTATCTGGAAATTTCATCATTGTCAACCGAGATGTAAAGTTGGATGGTAGGTTCAACTGAAAGACCAGCAGGTTTAATTGGGCCGAATTACGACGAGACGATTTTTACTGAAAATCAATTTGATACTATTTGCATGAAAGCAAATAGTATCAAGATAAATTTTGCTTTGACGCAAAATTTATCTTTATTTTATATATTGATATTTATATATATAACTATGTAAATGAACAGAACTATCACACAGAATATCATTGCCGATCTTGCCAAAAGAATGGTATTTGTCGGCGGGCCCCGTCAGGTGGGCAAGACCACTCTTGCCGCCAAACTGATCGCGCCTCTGTTTAAAAGTTCGGCCTACCTGAACTGGGACAGTCGTAGCGACCGGAAAAAAATAATCGCCGGCGAGTTGCCTGGAATCGCCGAACTTGTCATTTATGATCAAATTCACAAATACAGCAAGTGGAAAGCATTCCTCAAGGGGGAATGGGATACCCATAAAGAGTCACGCAAATATCTCATCACGGGCAGTGCGCGGCTGAATATTTATCGCAAGGGCGGGGATTCACTGCTCGGGCGATATTACTACTATACCCTGCATCCTTTTTCTTTGGCTGAAATCCTCAATCGTAATAACGCTATCCAAATTTTTCAGCCGTTGCGATCGATGACCGGGGTTATCATCAAGAGTTGATTGGCCTGGTCCGGTTTGGCGGCTTTCCGGCCATATTCGTTGCTCAGAATGACCGCACCCTGCGCAGAGGGCATAACGAAAGACATGATCGTCTTTTCAAGGAGGATATCAAAAGCCTCGAACCGGTGCGCAATATCGGCAACTTGCAGCTGCTCGGAGCGATGCTGCCGGGCAAGGTGGGGTCCCTGCTTTCGCTCAATGCGATCCGTGAGGAGCTGCAAGTCAGCCATCGCGCCATTACCCACTGGATGAACATACT
>DAIQOA010000173.1:0-9105 GCA_036788095.1 bacterium
TCGGCGACGACGTGGCCATTCACAACGTCGGTTATCTGTCCCATTTCATTATCGGCGACCGCTGCATTCTTTCCAAAGTGGATGAAATGAACACCAGCGACCATGCCAAGTTCGGCAACGGCATTGTCAAGGACAGCGAAAAGGAGGAGGTGCGCATCTGGATGGATCTGATGAATGAGGTCGGCTGCCGCCGGGTGGCCCCTTTTGACGGCATGATCGCGGCCGATGCCTATCTGTGGGCCAAGTACCGCGATGACCGGCGTCTGCAGGACCGGTTGCGGGAGATCACGCAAAACAGTTTTGACTCCCATCGCGGGCATTACGGCATGATCGGCAATCAATGCGTGATAAAAAATTCACTGATCCTCAAGGACGTCAAGATCGGCTCGCACTGCTACATCAAGGGCGCCAATAAACTTAAGAACTTGACGATCAATTCCTCGATTGAAGAGCCCACGCAGATCGGCGAGGGGGTTGAACTGGTTAACGGGATCATCGGCTACGGTTGCCATATTTTTTACGGCTGCAAGGCCGTCCGCTTTGTGCTCGGCGACAATTCCAATCTCAAGTACGGCGCTCGGCTCATCAATTCCTTTCTCGGCGACAATTCCACCATCTCCTGTTGCGAAGTGCTCAACAATCTGATCTTTCCTGCGCACGAACAGCATCACAACAACTCTTTTCTGGTGGCGGGCATCGTGCTTGGGCAGAGCAACGTGGCTGCCGGCGCCACCATTGGCTCCAACCATAACAGCCGGGCCAATGACAATGAGATTCAAGCGGGACGCGGTTTTTGGCCGGGACTGTGCACCAGCATCAAGCACTCCAGCCGTTTTGCCTCCTTCGTGTTGCTCTCTAAAGCGGACTATCCGGCGGAGCTCGACATTCCGCTGCCGTTCTCTTTGCTCAGCAACAACGCCTCGCTGGATCGTCTGGAGATCATGCCCGCTTACTGGTGGTTGTACAACATGTACGCCTTGAAGCGCAACGCCGCCAAATATGCCAGCCGCGACAAGCGGAAACTAAAGAAACAGAACATCGAATTTGACGCTCTGGCGCCGGATACCATCGAAGAGATTTTGGCTGCCTGCCGGCTGCTGGAGGTCTGGACCGCCAAGGCCTGGCTGCGGTCGCAGGGCCGGTATCAGGGGAACGAAGCAGAGGAGACCCTGACAACGCTGGGGCGTGAACTGCTGAGCGCGGCTGAGGATAAGACCAAAGACCTGGAGATCCTCGGCGAAGACATGGAACGGTCCAACCGCAAAGTGGTCATCCTGAAAGCCCATGCCGCCTATCAGGCCTATCAGGACATGGTCCGTTATTATGGCGTTAAAAACCTGATTGCCTTTCTGCACTCCCACCCCCGCGCAGGATTTCCTTCCCTGCGCAAAACGCTGCGCGGCCGCCATATCGATCGATGGGCGAACTTTGGCGGCCAGCTGATGCCGGAACAGGATGCGGATCACTTGCGCGCCGACATCGTTGCCGCCAAACTGGATTCCTGGCAGGCGATCCACGATCGCTATGCTGAGCTGTGGGCCGCCTATCCGCTCGAAAAACAGCGGCACGCTTATGCGGCCTTGTGCGCTGTGCTGCAGTGCAAGGATCTGAGCAAAAAACAGTGGCTGGCTCTGCTCAATGACTCGATCCGGATTCAGACCACTATCAGTGATCAGGTGTACATCTCCCGCAAGAAAGATTTTGACAATCGGTTTCATCGCGCCACTTTCCGCAATCTCGAAGAGATGACCGCCGCCGTCGGCACTATTGAGCAAAATGGTTTTATTCATCAAGTGCGCGAGGAGACGCGGCGCTTTGTGGAAGAGATCCGCAGGATTAAGGGAAAAAGCTGATCGTCGGCGTTTTGGACGCTCATGGAAAGGACATTATGAATCTCAAACAAGATCGATACGGCCGCTACGCGCTGGTTCGTGAAATGATGGATGCCGTTGGTTTGATGAAAGGCTTTGATCCGGCGCAGACCACCGAGGTCGCGACGGTGATTAAAAAAGCAGGCAGATTGATGTTGACCGGCGAGGGGTCCAGCCGGATTTTTCCCGCCAAAAATGCCATGGCTAAGGCTCTGACCCTGGGCTTGGACTTGCCCATCGCCACCGACGGCTGCCGGCAATGCGCCAAGTATGATCTCAGCCGTTTTGCTGTTTTCTGCGCCTCCAATTCCGGAAAAACCAAAGAGGCTGTGCTGCTGGCGCGAAAGCTGGCGGAGGGCGGCCATCGCCGTCTTTTCGCACTCTGTGCCAACAGCGGAACGCCCCTGGAGGCCGCCTGCACCCAGACGTTCCTGCTCACCTGCGGTTGGGAGCAAGCGGTGGCTGCCACTAAAAGCGTCATCGAGCAGGCCCTGTTCTATCACTCCATCCTCTGGAACCTGCTCGACGGCAGCGCCAAAGCAGCCCGGCCGTTCGACGCGGCGGAGAAAATGGAGCAGGCCCTGACCATGCCCATCGATCCCGTCATCATCGCCGCGGCGGTTCAAGCTCCGACTCTATACTTTGCCGGCTATAATGACGGCGTGGCGGAAGAGCTCACACTCAAAGCCAATGAGATTACCAGAAAAAAATCGGATTACCTGGAGGGCACCTACGCCGTTCACGGCATAGAGGAGGTGATGGAAGCCAATGATGTGGTCTTTGTCATCGATCCGATCGAAGAGGAGATGGAAAAATTCAGCCAGGTGCTGGCTAAAGGCGTCGGCCTTGCGGTGATCGCCATTTCCACTCACCAGACGCCGTTTCCCACTCTGCGAGTGCCGGATGCCGGGGAGATGAATCCCTTTGTGTTTTTGTGCGCCGGCTGGAATCTGCTCATCGAGATCGGTCTGGCCCTGGGCATTAATCTGGATCAGCCGGCGCGGGCGCGCAAGGTGGGCAATGAGTGGCTTGGATGAATGAGCTTTCAACAACGAGCAAGGTGGTTAAAAGGCGTTCCAAAAGAGCGCCTTTTTTGCAGCGGAATCACCCGCATCCGCCCTGCCGTTTGACCACCTTGGTCATTTTAACTTTTGGCGTAAAATCGCCGAGCGATTTCAGCAAATGTTCTTCCGGCTCAGCGGCAGGTTGGCGGGCGCCCAGAGCAGCCCTGAAGGTAAAGCGCAGTTCGTCGTCCGCACCCTCTTTTGCCAGAACCATCCCGCTTTTCGCCGCAAAAGTCTGCAGCCAGCGGTTCATGCCGCCGCTGAGAATATAGACATTGGGAATATCCTGCAGGACCACCAGCTTCCAGGCTCGGGTGGCCGCGGCTTCATCATTGCCCACGATCACAATCACCTGGTTGACGGTCGGATCGATTCCGGTGCTGGTGATGGTGCGCAGCGTCTTCTCGTCCATGCGCACAGCAGAGCGCAGGTGAAACAGGTTGTAATCTCTTTCTGAACGTACGTCCCATATGACCAGTCCGCGGGTGTCGTCATGTATCAAGGTCAGCATCTCGGCCGGTTCGATATAAACTTCACGGGCTTGCAGCAACGGTTGTTTCTGCTTGCCCAGCTTTTCCCATTTCTGTTCCAGGCTCGGCTGCCCGATGAAAGCGGTGATCAGCGCAAGCAACAGCAGAGCGGCCGCAGCGGCATAGCGCCATTTAGGCTCTTTTTTCAGATCCCGACCGCCAAAGATTCGCTCCAGATGTTCGCCGCCCCAGAACATAGCGATGGCCATCAGCATCACGCCTACCACCACCCCTCCGGCCGGTACGCCGAAAAAATCGAATAGGGTCAGCCGTCCGTAGAAAGAAGAGTTCCAAAAGGTGGTGAACAGCGAGACCGTCTCGCCGAAAAGAAAAATGCCGAAAAGGCCGCCAAGGACGAAAAACAGGCCATCGAGTTTAAGAGTAGCCATACCCACCAGCGAAGTGCCCGGGCAAAAGCCGCCGACGATAAAGCCGACGCCCATGATCAGACCGCCGACAATCCCCGGCCACAGATAGGTGGTGTTGACATACACCTTGCTATAGTCGAGCAGGCCAAGGCTTGAAGTAAAAAAGATCAGCACCATCGCTGTGATGATGGCGGTGAACATGACCTTCAGCACCGTGAGCTCTTTAAAGTAGAACTGAGCCGCCAGTTTAGTTGATTTGCCAAAGCCCGACATCTCCAGAGCAAAACCGAATCCCAGCCCGAGCAGGAGATAGACGGTCATCATTCCCCAATACCCCAGAAGGGTTTGTAGTTGAAAGGGTGCCATAGACGCTCCTAATTCCATGCTTTACGTAGGAACCAGGCCAGGGCATACGCCCCGGCAAAGACGGAGAACATGAAAACCCAACTGCCGGCCGAGAGCACGGCGCCGCCGGAGAGCGCCTGGCCTGAGGTGCAGCCGCGGGCAAAGCGGGCGCCGTATCCCATGATGGCGCCGCCGGCAAAGGCCAATATCCATCTGGTCCGGTTCGAGATGTTCGGCCCCTTGTTGGTCTCCACTTTGAGCCGGTGGTTGAACAGGCCGGAGAGAAAACCGCCAAGGATGGTTCCCAGCACCATCGGGATGATCCAGGCATCCAGGGGATTGAGGTCCCCTCCAGCCATCTCCAGCAGATAAGGTGTCCGGTCGACGTGGCCGGGGACGATCAGGTCTTCAAAGAAGACGATGATACGGTTCAATCCGCCGGAGGCGCCCAGCCCGTTGCCGCTGATGAAGAAAGAGAGAAAAAGAACGATGCCCAGAAAAAGGCCGCCCGCATAGGGGTGGAGGTAGGGGCGAGCGGGCTTGCGATCGCGTTTGACTGCCATTTATTTCTCCTCCTTTGGATGAAGGGCTATCTTCTCCCATCCTGAGATCATGGCTTTAATGCTGGCCAAGGGGGTATGGCCGGTGGTGGTCAGATAGATATGCAAAATCAAAAAAGCGGCAAAGAACCAGGCCAGCAGCGAGTGCAGCGGCACGAGGAATCCGAGTCCGCCCAATTTCTGCGATAGCCCCGGCCAGATCTGCGCGCCGGCGATGAGAATGCCGGTGATGACCTGCAGCGGCAGCAAAAGGTTGAGTATAACCAGATAGGTGATTTTTTGCAAAGGATTGAGCTTTTTCTGCGCGCTTTTTTCAAACGGGTGCGGCTCTCCTTTGAAAATACCGGAGAGATAGTAGCGGGCCTGGCTGAACATTTGATTGAAAAAGTCGTTCGGTTCAGGCATATAGGTCCTGATCTTGCCGCTGGCGAAATGGTAGAACAGAGAGAGCAGAGCGTTAAACAGCAGCAGAGCAGCCAGCACGTTGTGAAGGTTGACGGCGCCGGCAAAGGAGAGCCAGGCAAAGCGGCCTGGAGCGTGTATGGTCAGCCCGGTCAGGATCAGCCCGATGATCACGACCGCCTGCAACCAGTGCCAGTAGCGCTCATAGGCTTCGTACAGGTAGACCAGTTGCGTCGGTTCCTCCGCCGTGTGCTGCTTGCGCGCCGAGCGAATGCGTAAGGTCGCATGCAGCGCAATGCCGAGAAGGGTCAGCACTAGGACAGCTCCACCGAACCATTGAACCCACGCCACTTGAGAGTGGCAGAGAATATAGAATCCCGCTTCTTGCGCATCGGCCGTATAGTAAAAACCTTCTTGGTTGCGGGTCACGCTCCCGGCGGCCATCACCTTGGTCTCCTTCCATAATGCTACCGCTCCATCAGAGCGCGGCGAGGAGAGGAACATCGTGCGGCTGAGCATAGAGTGCTGGTCATGGCAGCTGCGGCATTCGCGGACTGCAAAGGCGCCGTGAGCGACGGTGTGATGAACGGCATAGGGCTGGACCTCTCCAGTCAGCGGCTGAGACTGGTCCTGGCCGCGCATCTTCCACGTGGTGATCAGATTAAAGGGCGCGAGTTTCTGTGCGCCGTCGCCGGTCAAGCGTGGCAGGATGATGGGGCTATATCCTGTTGTCAAAGTGTGAATCACATCTCCGGCGTCGTCGGCGCCGCGATAAAGGATCCGCGGTTGGTCCGCGCTCAGGTCGATGGAGGCCGCGGCAGGAGCATACAGCTGCGGAATGTGGCAGGTCTCGCAGCTCAGGCTCTGCTTATGTCTGGCCTTAAAAGGCAGCCAGGGATGGGCTTTATTGAAATCATGACACCCTTCGCACCGCCGCATCGGAATCTGACCCGATGGCTGCATTGAGCTGCCCGCCAGGGTGTGGTTGGGTCGATGCAGATACTCCTTGATGTCCAAACGGCGGGGGGAATAGGCCAGGTGGCTGGGCTGTTTGGCGGCATCCGCCTGCTGATGGGCCGGATGGTTGATGGAGAAATGACAGCTGACGCAGTCGAGCAGCCGTTCGCTGTGCACGTCCCAGGGACGGCTTAACGATTCTTTGCCGGACAGGTTGATTCCGCTTTGGTTGATTCTCTGAGGAGAGAACACCTGCCCGGTGGTGAAAGTGCTCCACTGCCGCGGAACGCCGGCCTCCACCAGCACAGGGCCGCTGCTCGCGGTGTGAACTTGGCCATGGCAAAAGCCGCAGTGCTGATTTTGTGGATCCACCATCTGGGCAAAATCGGGCAGCAGTTCACCCCCGCCGTTAAAGGCGCTCCTCTCATATCGCCAGCCGTCCGCTGTTTTATGGACAATGCCGCTGGACGCGAGGGTTGCTGTAGCCGCCCAGTCAGACTGGCCATCGGCCAGGGCCTGCATTCGGTTACCGTTGTCCGGCTTTGCCAGATGACAGAGAAAACAGTTCATTTCATCCAGGTTTGCACTGTCCGTGGCCCGGGATGGCTGGTCATTCTGCTTCAACCGGTTCCAGGTGGCTTGGGGCCGTTCCGCTTGGCTTGCGTGTCCGGTGGTGCTGTTCTCCGCGATGAAGCGGCTGTCATGACACTGGCCGCAGGTTTGGCCCGGATGGACCGGACGCGAGGTTTTTAACACATTTCCGCCCTGGCTGTCCAGAAGCGGAAAAACCGGATGCATGCTCTGCCCATATCCGCTGGTCGCCGAAAAGCCGGCCAGCAAGAAAATAGTAAACCGTAAGAACCGTTTCATGGGTTACGTCCTAATGGTTGGCTTGAAGTTTACGGCTTCCGTGCGTCATGGGATCACCTGGATAACCCAATAGGGCCCAATCCAGCCGTTTTTCACCTTCTCCATGACAGCCGGTGCACTGCAGCGCTTTTTCCTTCGGCGATACCATATGGGTGAGAGTCCAGTACATATCCGTACGGACAAAGCCATAGTTGCCGCTGTAGGGCATTCCGACCGCCTCAGACCCGATGCGCGCAGCCCGGTCCCAGTCGAACTTGGTCCAATAGCCCTCTGGCCCTGCGGTGTTGGGCTGAATGAGATAGTTATAGGTGGCATCATAAATCTGTTTGGCGCGATGGATCTTGAAGGGCATGATCCTGGCTCTGGGATCATGAATATCGCCGTTCGGACGATTGAGCTCCGTGACGCCGTTAGGATCGATTTTATCTCCAAGTAGATAGTGCTGGCTGGTGCAGTTGTACCAGCGATACTCGGGTACGATGTTTTTCTCCCAGACGAAACGGCCCTTGATCTTTAGATAATTGTGGTCATCCTCGGGCAGATCCTGGCCTGCCTGCGACCAGTCCCAGTGGACTTTGGTCGCCTGTTTGACCGCGGCATAGGGAATATGACAGGTCGGGCAGCCGACGCTGGTCACATGGCGGTTGATGCGCTCATCTTGATGCAGGTCTGATTCATGGCAGTCGGTGCAATGGATTTGATAGGCAGTGCCCGGAGAGATGCAGAACGCCCGCCCTTTAATGTTGTGGTCGCTGGTCTGGTGGCAATCGGTGCAGAGGAATTTATGCCTGCCCATATGCACGTCGATCTCTTCGCTGGGGTGATAGAGGCTGCCGTCGAGGTCGCCGTGTTTGACCGCATTGCCGCCGCCGCCGCGAAAATGGCAGCCGCCGCAGTTCTCCCGGGTGGGATTGCCGACGCTGCGCGCAGAGAGCAAAAGATCCACCCCTATCTCCGGTATGCCGGCATCGCCCTTGATGTACTGCCCGCTGCGGTCATGGCACACGAGGCAGTCGACCAACTCCTGGTTGGTGAAATCGAAATCAGCGTCCTTCCATCCATACCCGGCGTGGCAGGCGGTGCACGGCGGCCAGTTGGAGCGAATGCCGATGCAGAAATTATTGATCGCGTTTTTCTTTCCGAGCCGGACCGGCTCCTGCCGATGGGCCACCCGGAAGGGTTCACTCTCCCAGGTCCAATGCGAGGTTCGCATGATCTCCATTGCTGCGTCCGGATGGCATTGCAGACAGGCGACCGTGACCTCTCGGCCGCTGTTGAATGGCCCTTTGAGGAGATGGGTGTGGTCTGTTTTGTTCTTTTTTTTCTGCACCTGGTCCCAGGGACGATCGCGTGATTCAGAGCGGGGCGGGCGCAAAAGCCAAATGGGTAGGGCGATTGAGGCGATGACCAGAGCGAGTATCAACCAATACGTTTTTTTTCGCGGCATGGTGCTCTCCACAGCAAAGCGGGTTAAGGCGCCGGCGATGAATTGATATCCAGTCGAAAACCAGCAGCAAAATAAAATACATATTGCCGGTCAAAATTGCAAAGTTTTTTCCACAGAGTTCGTTCCCGCAACGAAAAACAAGACAGACGGATCGGCCTGGATGGTCGGTCCTTCGGTTCGAGCGGCCGCCGGGCTATGGCTCCATTGCGGCTGCAGAACCGCTCATCCCGTCGTCGTATCCCGGATCATCTCTTCGACCTGGTTGATGGCCTGAAAAAGCTTTTCTTGATACGCAGGCAGGGTAAAAAACCATGGAGCCATCAGAAATCCCTTTAGCCGCTCCGCGGTTAGATTTTTTCGGCAGAAGGCGAGGGTGCCTTTCAAGTTAACATCTGTGCTCCAGTTCGACCCGGTGGGCACTTGATCGAATCCCGCTCGGTCCAGATCGAGATAAGCTTGGACATATTTCACTTTAGCCGGGTCAAAGTCAGCGCCATAATACCAGTTGCTCTGCAGAACGGATTTGGGCATGCGGCGGAGGAACTCTTCCGGGTGGTTCCAGTAATAGTCGGACCAGATCCACGGTCGTACGCCCCGGTTCTCCACCTGGCGGATGAAAAAGAAAAAGTCGTGCCACCACAGCTCCCCCTGGCGAACCACCGCATAGCTGTACTTGGATTGATGACCGGCG
>DAIQOA010000174.1:0-9078 GCA_036788095.1 bacterium
TTACAGACTGTCCAAAATTGAAAAAGTTCTTGACTTTTACCAGAGTAACTTCGTGTTTTCAACAGACTGCCAACCCAAGCGTTAACCAGACGCAGCTTCTCCTTTCCCAACTCAATCACCGCTGCGCCGGTTGCGCCGGTCGTTATACGGCCGTCGCCACCTGACGAAGAAATTGCGCACTGTCCTTCGCCGTGTCCTCGCTGGTCTCTTCCAACAAAATGCTGATGCCGGGTTTGCGCTGCACGGCGAATTTCATTACTAAATCCCAGCGCAGTAGGCCGGACCCCATAGCCGCGGTCTTGATTCGACCGTGCTCAATGACGTAGTCTTTGGCGTGGATGATGGCGATACGGTCGCCATAGAGATCAAAGGCCTCGTTGAACACCGCTTCCTGGTCGCGGTAATTTTCCGGCGTGAGCAGGTTCACCGGATCGAACACAACCTGCAGATTGTCCGACGCCACGGCGTCCAGCATGCGGCGCATTTTTTTCGGCGTTGAAACCGCGTGCGAAGCGACCCCTTCGATGCCGACGATAACGCCGAACTTTTCCGCTTCCGCCACCAGCTCGGCGATGCTGGCCAGCGACTGCTGAAACGCCGCCTCGCTCTGATTGTCCGGATGCGGCGCATAATCGGCGTTGAGCGATCCGGTCTCAAGAGCCACCAGCCCATTGCCGAAATCACGGGCATAGCGCAGATGCTCCTTGAAAAGGCCGAGCAGCGAACGGCGCATTTCCGGATCCGGATACAGCGGATTCACATAACAGCCCAGCACCGCGATCTGTACGCCGTGCGTACGGAACGCCTGGCCGATGTCAAAGGCAAGACCAGGATTCAGCAATCCGGGCTTCAGATCAATGCCGGCGATGGCCTTGCCCACCGCCAGCTGCACACAGCTCATCTTTTTAGCGGCAATTTTTGCAGCGAGCTCCGTCGCGGCGAGACAACCGAAATCATGGGCGCGCGCGCCGATGCGAATGGGCAAAGGGGATTCCATGCAACAGCCTCCGGGGATAAAAGTAGGGGGATTATCCAGACGGTCTCATCGCCCTTCGGGCAAAGGGCGTAGGCGCACGCCCCTCGCCCGATGACAGGTCATTTATTTTTTCTACCGATCGTTATGAATGAGTGATAATGTAAAGAAAAAAGCCACAGCCGCTCAGGCCGCCTGCTGTCCGTGCAGATACTCACACAGCATCATCAGCGTCAGTCCCTGGCCGTAGAGCGTCGGGTAGCGGGTCAATTTGCCGTACGCATCGATAGTCGGCATGATGGGCGTTCCACCGGACACGCCCTGCACCGCGCCCTCTGCGTCAATCTGCGCCACAACGCCCTCCATGGCCTTGAGCGCCTTGGCCTGATAACCGGCGTCCAGCATCTGCAGCCGAATCGCTTTCATGATGCCGCCGGCGACGCCCGCGCTGCCGGAGGTCTCTTGATAGAAATCCGGACGGGTCATCACCGTGTGCCACAGACCGTTCTCCGCCTGAAAGCTTAAAAGGCCATCTACCAGTTTTTTGTATCGGCTGAGAATTTCCTCCGGCATGGGCACCAACGCGCCGATGGCCTCCATGATAAAGGGAGCGCCGATCACGATCCAGGAATTACCCCTGGTCCACAACGCGCCGGACATGAAATTTTTGTGCACGCAATGCCAGCCGTGATAGAGAACGCCGGTCTTTTCATCCTGCAGCAGTTGCAGATGGGACAACAGCTGAAAGTAAACCTCCCGGGCCATGGCTTCGTTGGCGGTGAGCCTGGCGGTGCGGGAGAGAAACACCAGCGCCATAAACACCGTGTCCGCCCACACTTCGTCCGATACAGAATGGCCATGAAAAAAAACGCCCTCCTTGGATCTGCCTGCCGAGGCCAAGACCCAGTCCGCATAGTCGACGGCGATGCCGCGGTAATAGGGATCGTTGGTTCTGAGAAACATATCGGGATAGATGGCCAGGGGCGCCAAATAGTTCACATGGTCCTTCTTGGCGCACTGATGCTTGTTTTTTGCGACCCAGCCGGAGAGGTATTCCAGCACCTCGGGCTTGTGGGTTCGCTCGTAATAGTCAGAGATGGCCACCAGGCCGACGCCGGCGTTCCAATCCCAGTCATCGATATCCAGGCCCCAGCTGGCGGGATCGTGATCCACTTCATTGGCGGTCTCGCGCACCAGTCCCGCCGTGCCTCTCTTCATATAGGCATACACCTCGCTTGCCTTTGCCAGCGCTAATGATGAATTCATGATAAAGGCTCCTTTTTACAAGTGACTGTTTCAGCGTGCCCGCTTGCTATGAAGGCGGGCCTAAAACCAATACCGGCAAAACAACGTAAACCAATATAATCAAAAAAACCATGATTGCCAAGCATGGTTTTCCATCGCCCGATTAAAAAGACCGGTGCCGCGGCAGACTTTTTCCAATAATAAAAAAAAATCAAAAAGCGAAATAGAGTATGGCGGACAGCCCTTTGCTGTTCCTGTTCGGTTGCAGCCTGCTTTTGCAGCCCTGCGGCCCGGTCAACTCCGCCGGATGCGATTTGTTGCCGATGGCGGTGATGGTGTGCAGGAAGGAAAGATCGCCATGAGGAAAAAGCGGAACCGTCCGGTCATTGGCCGCCCCTTTGGGCGGCTTGGGCGTGAACAGATGCAGAAATAGATCCTCACTTGCACAAGCGACGGAGAAGGAGGCCGCAGCGGCCTGCACTTCAACACCGTACAGCCGGCTGTAATAGCCCTTGAATTCCGGATAGAGCCAGGACTCGCCGGTAACCGTGTCGTTGTACTCTTTGTTGTCAAGTCCGAAGAGCGGACCACGCATTCTGTTTTTCCACACCCGGTAAGGTCCGTCCGCAAGAAGGGTGGCGCCGGTCACCAGACTCTCGGGAAAGGAAAAGGTGATGCCAAGCAGATCATACGCTCCGGTGGGCGGCTGATAGGTGTATTCTAACAGACAGAGGCCGCCGTCCTGCATGGTCCACTGCATCCGGCAGGGCACAGGGCCGTCATAGATCCACTCGACTCCCCGACCCTGGCTGGAGCGGAAAGGCCGGAGCTCTTTAAATCCCGGGTCCACGCCGACCCAGCGCGGACCGTTGGTCAGCGGGATCGTCCGTTGATTTTTTTCAATACGGCTGAGCAGGCCGGTGCGCTTGTCGAACTGCACCACCAGATCGCCGCAGGAGAGGATAATGCGATCGTTCTCCTCGGCGCCAACGACCGGCGCAGCGCCTGGCGCAGCGCCCGGCTGCACCGCTCGCGCGCTCCACTGCTGCGGCGTCGACAGGTTCCAGCACCACTGGTTGATCAGCCGCTCATAGGGATCCCAGGCAGTCAGGTAGAGCGCGTCATGCTGCTGCCACTTCTCCGGCAGAGCGACGCGCAAGATCCCTTTTCCCTGCGGCGGCGCCTCAGCAACCAGCACTTTTCCTGCAACCGCCTGACGCTTCACCTGAGGAAAGAAACCGTCGAAGCGGACCCACTCGCAGGCAAACCGGCACTGCTGCAGAGTGGTTTCGTCAAAGCGGTTGTGTACCGTCAGGCTGCCGTCAAAGCGGCTGGTGATGATTTTCTTCTCAAACTGAATCGGCGACCAGATGTCTCTGATGGTGTAAAAGCTGCCCTCTTTTTCTCGATAAGGGCCGAGGATGCCGTCGGGTCCCATATTGCCGCGGGTGTCCATGGAATCGCCCAGGTCCCGGCGCAGCACCCCTTCATCGCAAAAAACCCATAGAAAAGCGCCGGCCGAGAGCGGATGGGACATCATCGAATTCCAATAATCGTCCAATCCGGCGCCGAGGCCTCCGTCGTACATGCCGTGCAGCACCTCGGTGGGAAAGAACACATCCTTGCCGTGAAATACGGATCCGACGCCGTAATCCCAGGGAAAATAGTGAAAGGTGTTTAAGCCGTTGATGGTCTCCCAGGGATGGATCACGGTTCGTTTCTGCGGATCGTGTTCGGCATAATCAGGCAGCAGCTCATAGTTGAATCCGCCCTCATTGCCGTTGGCCCAGAGGATGATGCTGGGATGGTTGACATCGCGATGGATCATCTCAGCGACCAGCTTTTTGCCCACCGGCGTGTCATAGGGCGGATACTGCCAGCCGGCCAGTTCATCGATGACGAACAATCCCAGGGAATCACAGGCATCGAGAAAATGGGCGTCGGGCGGATAGTGGCTCATGCGCACCGCGTTCATGTTCATGTCTTTGATCAGATGTACATCCTGCAGGCTGAGCGGCCGGCTGGTGCAACGGCCGGACTCGGGCCAGAAGCAGTGCCGGCAAACGCCGCGAAACATGATCCTGTTATCGTTGACATAGATGCCGTCGTGCGGCCGCACCTCCACGGTACGAAAACCGAACCGTTGTTCCATAGTGTGCAGCACCCGGTGATCCTGCTGCAGCCGGATCACCGCGGTATAGAAATGGGGAAATTCAGGAGACCAGAGCTTCGGGTCCTCCACCCTGCCCTGCACGCAGGTTTGGGCGGTTGAGGCGGTCCAAGTGCCGGGCAGCAGGAGTCCCTCTCGTTTCAATTGAACGAGGATCCTCCGGTCGGAACGTTGCGTGTGCGAAAACACATCGATGCGAAAAGAGCCGTCCTGTTTAGCGTCGATAGCCACCCGCTCGATATATTCTCGTGGAAACGCCTGCAGATACACAGGCCGGTAGATGCCGCCGAACACCCAATAATCGGCGGTGCGCTCCGCCTCATTGACGCTGGCGTTGGCGGACATCTTGCTCACCATCGCTTCGAGCCGGTTCTGCGCCCCGCAGCGAACCAGGGAGGTGACATCATATTGAAAGCGGTAAAATCCGCCCTGATGCACTGGGCCGGCGCTGCGGCCGTTGATCTTGACCTCGGTATCGGTCATAGAGGCTTCGAACACGAGAAAGATCTTTTTATTTTTCCAGCCGGCGGGAACAGTGAAAGCATGCCGGTACAGCCCTTTTTCAGCCGATAAAATTTTATCTCTTCCCCAGTTATAGCTGCCAAATCCCTGCAGCTCCCAGTTGGAGGGCACCTCGATTTTGCTCCAATAACCGCTGTTGCGGCCAAGTGTGCAAAAGAAATCCCAGGTCACCGTATGATCCTTGTCGATGCCCGACAGATAAAGAGTCTCGGTAGTTTGGCCCAGGCATACCGTGCATACAAGCAGGCAGAAAAGAGCGCGCATAGTGGGGTCTCCTATTGTCTGCACATTATAACAATTCCATTGTTTTTACACAAATGATTTCTAAATTACCTGCAGTTCGTTGATCATCGTCTGAAAGAATATGGAAAAACGTCCGCCGTATTCTTATCACACGGTTGAACTCGCGCCTGTCGAATACGGTCCAAGCCGCCTGTCTGCACCTGAAACGGCAAAGGCCGGAAAAAGGAAGGATTAAAAAAAGGAGGAAGCCCAACCATGAGTGATCATCCGGAAAAAATCAGCCGAAGAAACTTTATCCGGCAAACCGCTGCAACAGGGGCTGCCACCGCATGCCTTTCAGCCGCTTCCGCTGCAGCTCGGTCGACCACCCCTCCGCAGACGCCTGCACAGAAAAGCCGGTCGCTGACGCCGAATTTGCTGCTGAACGGAACCGTCGCAGTGTCGAGACCGCTGCTGGCGCCGTCGCAACTGAGCTTCCGCATCGGACTGGCAAGAACGCGTATGGCCGCTTACCCATGCGACTCGATGGATTTCGTCATGATGGATCTGGAGCGGCCGGACGGCAGAAGCCGTCACGCCCATTGGTGCACCGGCGATCTCTCCGGCCGGCTGCTCGAATTTCTCTGCTGCGCCGAAGGCGTGGACGGTAAAAACGACGCGCGGCTGGATGAGCTGTTCAATAGAATCCTGCAACAGCAACAGCCCTCCGGCTTTATCGGGCGCTACTCGACCGCTCCCGACAATCCGCCCCCTGAGCAGGATCCCGTTCGTGGCGGCGCTGCCTCCAAGCTGTTTCATGGCCTGCTGCGCTATTATGAACTGACCGGTGAGCCCCGGGCGTTGAGCGCGGCAAAAGGCCTGGCGCAAGTGCTCTGGTCCGTACGCGGCGAATGGGCGAAAAGGGCCGCTGATCCTAAAACATTCGGCGATATCGCTCAGTGGGTTGTCGAACCCTTTGCCCGGCTGTACGGCATCACCCGGGATCCCCGCTGGCTGGAGTTTTGCCGCATGATCCGTGACAGTCTGCAATCCTGCGAAAACCGCATCTGCCACTCGCATGGTTTTCTCAGCACATTGCGCGGACTGCAGGAACTGACGCTGATCACCGGCGATCTATCCTGGAATGAAGCGGTCGACCGCAATTACCGAATCATCGTAGAAAAACAGTTCGAGATGGCGGACGGCAATATACCGGAGAAATTTCCCCATAGCGAACGAAATGAAGGTTGCTCCATTGCCGACTGGATGATGCTCAACCTGAACCAGGGTTTGATCCACGGCGACGACCACGCCTATGACAAAGCGGAACGAATCTTCTGGAACGCCCTGGCCTTTAATCAACTCATCACCGGCGGATTAGGCCACCGCAGGATCACGGCCAACGGCTATGGGGTTGATAAAATACATGAAGCCTGGTGGTGCTGCACCCAGAACGGTGGAATGGCCATGAGCCATTATGCACGGCAAGCGGTCACCTTCAGGCAGAACACTGTTCAGGTCAATCTGTTGACGCCGGGCTCGTTTCAAGTGCCGCTTCCAAACGGCGGTTTCGCCTCGTTAAACATCGATACCGCATACCCTGCTCGGGCTGAAACGGTGATCGAAGTGGAGAACTTGCCGAAGGAAATTCCGCTTCGTGTCCGTATCCCCTCCTGTATGCAGGATGCGAACGTCCAAGAAAAGCAGGACGGCAAACGGCGCCGGCTGGCATTGAGCGGAAGGATCGGCCACCGCATCGAGCCAGGCCATCCGGGGGTGATCCTCACCTATGGTCCGCTGGTGCTTGCGCCCGGAAGAGGGGCGGAGAACAAGACCGCGGTAAAAGATTCTTCTTCTGAAGGAGCGCCGGCCGGCTATATTCCAAAATCTCTGCCATCGGGCATCGCAAAAATCATTCTGGCCGAGCCGCCGGATGCGCAAGGGTTTGTCCGCCTGCCACTTTGTCCTGCGGAAAAGCCGTTGCCCACCTGGAGCTATTATGACGAAGGCCCGGGATCCCGAACCTGGGTTGAAAATGCGGCGGTTGAAGTCCAGATCAAATACCCCAACGCCCAGGCCATGGCGGTGCGTTTTACACCGCTCTGTTTCGCGACCTCCTGTCTCTCGCTGTTTGAAACGCCGGTCGTGTTTCAGGACATCGAAACTGCTTGACAATGTAATTATTATTTGCTTTATTGTACATACAATTGGCTTTTCCATCCATTCGCCCAGGGACGCCAAGATCCCTTCATCCTCCTTCATCCAGGGTGACGTCATGAAACTCTATCACGCCGCACTGCTCCTTTCTTTTTTCACCGTGTCATCGTTCTCCGCACTGCCTGCTGAAAAAATGTTGGACTATGTGGATCCCTTCATCTGCACCGCGGGAGATCACGGCCATCTACACCCCGGCGCTGTAAGGCCGTGGGGCATGGTCCATCTGGGTCCGGACACCTATCCCAGCAGTCTGACCGGCAACGGCAATTGGGCGCACTCGGGCTACAATTTCAGCGACATCCATGTCCGCGGATTCAGCCATCTGCGCATCACCGGATCAGGCGGCACCAATCCCGAGAACCGGCAATGGCTGGTGTGGACGATGCCGGGCATCGGCAGGCCTGAACTGGTCATGGACAAGTGCTACAGCCGCATGGATAAAAAAAGCGAGAAAGCGTCGCCCGGTTTTTATTCAGTGATGCTGGACTCGCTGAACATTCACGTCGAATTGACCGTGGGGCAACACTCAGGGCTGCACCGCTACACGTTTCCGGCCGGCGAGGAGGCGCATCTGCTGCTCAAAGCGGGCCGCGGCTCTGAATCGTCGGTCAAGGTGATCGGCCGGACCGAGCTCTCCGGCTCCCTGCCCCCTGCCATCTTTTACTATGTTCAATTCAACAAGCCGTTTCGCCGATTCTCCACCTGGGACGATTCCCTGCATGAAAAACGCAGGGCTTTGTCCGGCAAAGACTGCGGCGCCGTGCTGTACTTTGCTAAATCCCGGGAGCCGCTGCTGATGCGGATTGGTTTTTCGACGGTCAGCGAGCAGCAGGCCAAAAACAACCTTAAAGCAGAAATCCCGGATTGGAATTTCGAGCGAACCATGGAGCGCAGCCGGCAGGCCTGGGCGCAGGTCCTGAACAAGTTGGAGGTGGAGGGCGAAGAGGAGTACAAAAAAATCTTTTACACCCATCTCTATCACTCGTACCTGACCCCTTTTGAGATCACCGATGTGAATGGACTCTGCCGCGGCTATGACGGCCAAGTACGTCCGGTTTCATACCGCCAGCATGACGGCTTTGCCTTTTGGGATGATTTCCGCAAGTTTTCCCTGCTCACGTTGACTGAACCGGTGGTCTACGGCAACATCCTTAAATCCATTCGCGACATCTATCGCTACGACTGGAAGCGACCGGTGTTTCTCAACTGCCGTTATGAACACATGTTGGCGGTCGCCGTAGACGGATGGCAGAAAGGCCTGGATGACGGCGATGGGGAAGAGTTATTCCGGGGAGTGTACGACGAACTCACCCAGTACCGCTTTGTGATGGGCAATCCGTTGCGGCTGGAGCGGTACCGCAAGACCGCCGAGCTGGGATATGTCCAGCTGCGGCCGGATTACACCATGGAGCGTTCTTACGATGCGTGGTGCGTGGCTCAGTTGGCAAAATCACTGGGCAAGGATGCGGAGTATCGTGAGTTCATGCGCCGTGCGGGATTCTATAAAAACGTATGGGACAGCACTGCGGTGAACTGGCGTGGGGAAGCAGATGACATCTATGGTTTTTTCCGCGCCCGCTCGGAAAACGGCGATTGGCTGGAATTTCCCCACGACCCGCGCGTCATCGACGAAAAGCATGTCTACGAAGGCAGCATGTGGATGTGGCGCTGGTGGGTTCCCCATGATGTGGCGGGGCTGATCCAATTGATCGGCGGCAGAGAAAAATTC
>DAIQOA010000175.1:0-9044 GCA_036788095.1 bacterium
ATTAAGCCGAAGAGCACCGTTTCCGCGCCGCACAGACCAGCCACCACGTTGGCTCTTTTATGTGCCGGGCTTTCCGGCCTGTCGCAATAATGCTCCTGCGGATAATAGAGCAGATGTTTCCCCATCCAAAAATGACGTTTTAAAACATCCCAGGCCAGTTCACTCCGCTGAATGCCATAGAGGTGCTGCGCCAGCTGCGGACCGTCGCCCGTGTAAGCGCCGCCGCCGGACCAGTCGGTATCCACCACCTCATAATGCACCTTATCTTCCGCTGAAACGCTGGTGATGCCATAATCGCCGAGAAAAGCCCCGGGACGCAGGTGGGAGAGCATGGCATCGATCATGGCGTCGCTGTAAACGCCGGTGGCTAGGGCGTCAAAAGGTTGGATCGAGTACACATAATCGACATACCCGTTGGGATACACCGATCGCCACCAACCAACCTTCTCATCCCATAATTCGCGACGCAGAGATCGTTGAATCAGCTCCGCCTTTTCCCGCCATTCCCGCCGCTTTGACGGATTCCACCCGAGTACCTCGCCCCATTCGGCTAATTCGTTCAGGCACCAGGCGCGTTCCGCGTTCGGACTGACGACGAAATGCTCATATCCGGCGCCGCGCATTTCAGTAAATTGACCTGTTGGCCGTAATCGATCAGATGCGTGCGTGAGTCCTGCTTGAGTTCATCGCCAAGTATCAGCTCCTTGGCGGCGGCTAAAAGCTGCTCATCCGGCCCGAGAATCCTGGCGATGGAGGAGACCAGATGCATGAACACATTCGGGCTGTATGAGTAGCGCACGCCTATGCCCTCTCCACCGGGCGTAAAAGCATAATACTTTTCCAGATCGATGGCAACCATTCGCCGGGCGATGGGGATAACAGCGGAATCCAGCATGCAGGTGACCATCTGGGGGGCATAGCCTCCGCTGTCCCACAGATAGCAGCACAATCCGCCGCCATCCATGCCGGCAGTGGCCAGATGGGGATTGACCTTAAATTGGTCGTTCTCCCAAATACACGTCAATCCGCTCAACACCGATCTATTGTAATAGGATTCCAATCCCACAATGGTGCTGGTCAAAGTGGGTATGTTTTTCGTATATTTGTCCAGTCGTTGCTGCCAAACGGCGATGGTTTTCTCTTCCATCTGCCGGCCATCCCAGCGCTGAGACCATTCGTGATCCGCAGGAACAAGCAAAACCGCGATATACGACGTAGAGGAATCGCCGGCGCTCAGCTCCATTCGGGTGTTCTGTTCAAGCAACCCAATTTGCATCTCGGCCGTTCTCCACAGAGAGGGAGAAATCTGTTCAAGAGCTCCGGCTTTAGCTTTTGGTTGACCATAGCCCCATTGGCTCAAAGGGACCAGGGTGGGATGACCCGGATCCAGGCGGACCGACAGACGGACGCGCACCATCTGAGGGCTTCGGTTGGTTAACTGTATTTTCTGGACAAAACCATGCTGTTCGTACAGCGGGATCAACTCGGAAGTAACAGCCAGGGAGATCAACCGATTGTTCTTCAGATGGTGGTAGGTGCCCATTCTAACCACCTTGTGCGGAAACCAGGTCCCTCCCGCGTACAGCAAGCCCACATCCCCTTTCCCTCTGCTGCCGGTGTCGGGAATACGCAACGTATCGACCTGAAATTCGATCTGCAGCCGCAGGTCTTTGGCGGCAAAGGGCGGCGAATAGAACTCGCCGACGCCCATGACCGTGTTGAACTCGGGCTGAACCGTTGAATAGCCGCTGTTCACCCAGACGTGCTGCGGCTCAGAGGTGAGGGCGTTAAGCTCAAGATTAAAATCCTGTAGAGAAAATTTCCCCTGCGCAGAAACCAGGGAAGCGCAAAGCAGCCAGAAAAAAAACGACGCTTTAAGTGTTTTCATTCTTCCGCTCCTCTACAGCCTGTTGGGATCCAGCACAACATGCTTGATCGTTTCGCGCAGGTAGGTGTAGGAGATTTGCACCAGCCCGTCCCTGCTCTGAATCACCGCCGGGTAGGAAAACTCGCCGGAGGGTTGATTCTCCAGGATCACCTTATCCACCCACTGAATGCCGTCGGATGAGACCGCGGCATTCAATTTGTTTCGTCCTTTACTTTGAGGGTTATAGATCAGCACAAAGCGACCGTCCTGCAAGGTGCAGGCATCGATGCCGGAATTGGGATTGGGCAGCAGGGTCGGCTGCAGCGCGCTCCAGGTTTGCCCTTGATCCAGCGACCAGCTCTGCAGGATCACTCCGGCCTTTTGTGCGCGGCACAGCGCCTGTAACCGGCCGTCTGGATGAAGCAGGATCGTGGGTTGAATGGCGCCGTCGTTCTCTCCACTGTTGATCGGGCCGACGGTTTGCCAGGTTTCGCCCTGATCGCGGCTGATCTCAAAGTGAACGCGCCATCGCTGATGCTCGCTGGAGGACGGGCACAGCCAGGCGCCGTCCTGCAGGGTGATGGGTTTATTTTTCACCGGACCGATGCCGCCCTGCGGCAACGTTCGGCGCTGCCGCCAGGATTGGCCCTGATCATGAGAGACCGCTCTTTCGCCCCACCAGGTATCGACATCAGGGCCAACTTTGAAAAACAGCCACACCGGACCTTGCGGCGGCTGAAACAACACTGGATTCCAGCAGGGAAATCTGCGGCCCAGAGTCCAGGCGCCCTCCGCCGCCATCACCGGCTGAGACCATTCACCTTTTTCCCGCCGCGCGACCCAAATACTGACGTCCGGTTCTCCTTCCCGGCTGCCCCCGAACCATGCGGCCAGCAGTGAGCCGTCCGTTGTCTGAACAATCGTGGAAGCATGGCATTGCGGCGTCGGTCGGTTCTCGCGCGGATAGATGAATTCACTGTTGACGACCGCACCGCCGGCGGTCTGGCCCGGCAGACAAGCGTTCACCATCAGAAGGATCAATAAAGGCAGCAGCGTCTTTATCATCATTTCACTCCTGAAAAAATTCTCGACTATTTCCTTAAACGCGCGATGATTAAGCAGTCAGGCGGCAAGGGCGGCAGAAAACCGCGTCTACCGTTCATCCGTTAAAAAACAGAGCCCAAGTCCCATCCACCAACAGATGAACCAGCGCCGCGGCGGTCACCTTGCGGGTTTTTTGAAACACCCAACCATACGCCACGCCTGCCAGCGTCGCGAGGAGGACATACACCCAGGGAAAATGCCACACCCCCAGGCTGCCAAGGTTCCAATCCAGGAACGGTGCATTGTGATTATTGGCGTGCGCCAGGCCAAAGAGCAGCGACGCTGCGGCCAGCGCCTTGTTGGAGCCGTTGGCCTGCTGCGCCCATCTCTGTTCCAACGCATTTTGAATCACGCCGCGGAAAAGAATCTCCTCGGGCAGGGCGATGAAAAAGGCGATGGTCAGCAGCGTACCGGCCATGGCGCCCAGGCCGGGGAGCGAATGGGACAGCTTGATAAAACCGGTGGGCAGGCCGAGAATCAGCGCTGCGATAAAGAACACCAGGCAGCTTTGAATGGAGAGTTGAATCTCTTTGGATTTCAGGCGATAGGTAAGGCCGGCCGGAGGAAGCTCGCGTAGGATGAAGAAAAAATAGATCAACAGCACCAACCCTGCCAGCTGGTACACTCCGATCAGACCGTACTGCGGCGGCAACGAGGCGGCGGACAAGCAGCCGAATTCAATAGGCAACCACAGACAGAGAACCGTCAACGCGTCATAGAGATTAAAGGAAGGCCCTTTTCTTTTTGCCGCAGCGATCAGCAGCACCGGCAGAAGACAATAAACGGCGGCGGCAAAAAAAAGCTTGAGGGTGAAAAGCCCTGCGGCCACCAGATACAGCTGAGAAAGCAGCAACAGCACGGCCGGCAACGGCCAGAGAGGACGCGGCTTTTTCTCCATATAGCCGCGCACCACTTTGAGCAGGGTGGGATTGATCGAAAGAATGTAGGGGATAATAAAAATCAGCACTCCCAGAAAACCGAGAGCCGCCATGGGCACGGAAAGCGGCAACTTGATGAGCTTAAAGCTGATCACAGCCATCAATAACGACAACAAAATAAAGCCGAGCAAGAGATCGCGCCGCAACGGTTCCCGCTGATGCTCCCGAACTTGCATAGATCCTCCCGAAGAGTCGTACTGTCCATATTTTCTAACTATATTCGGTAGTAACCTCTCGCGCAGACACGAAAGACGCAGAACACATGAAACGATCTCAATCTCCGCGGTTAAATAAGCGGCATCGGTGCCGCCCGCTCATGGCAGAGCGACTCGAAAACCGACGGAAAAAACCCGGTCATCGGCAAGGCCGGCATTGCGTTCCACGCTGCGGCAAAAATCCCGATTATCCATAAAAGAACCACCTCGTAGAACCCGATACTGGCCCAGAGAGGGTCCCCGGGGATTGCTCGAATCTTTCTCCTCATAATACACCGGATCATACCAGTCAGAGCACCACTCTGATACGTTTCCGGCCATGTCTACCAGACCAAAGACATTGGGTTTGAAGGCGCCCACTGGACTGGTTAAGGGATACGGATCATCCGCGGAGTTTAGGTGAAAATTGGCGTCTCTGATAGTCAACGAATCTCCACTGGGATAGAGGGTGTTCTGTTTGCCGTTGCGCGCGGCGTACTCCCATTCCGCTTCAGTGGGCAGTCTGGTAGCGGTGTAGCGGCAGAAGGCGACGGCGTCGTTCCAACTCACCATGACGGCTGGATGATCATCGTCCTGGCTGAAACCGGGCCTAGCCCAGTTAGCCCCTCGAACAATGCCGCCCTGATCGCCAGTCCACGCCATGCCCCAGCCGGTGGTGTCCGCATCGGTCTGATAGCCGGTGGCCTCGATAAACCGGCGAAACTGCGCCACGGTGATTTCGGTCCGGCTGAGATAGAACGTTTTCACCTTGACCGGATGCACCGGCCGTTCGTCGCTGTCGCCGGCGCCCCACTTGTCGCCCATTTCGAACCGGCCTCCGGGAATTTTCACAAAATCGATAGCAATGTTTTGGGAGGTTTTAATTTTTGCACACTGCACAAGCGCCAACACTCCAAAAACAGCCAACACCTGTTTTGTCTTCATCACGAATCCTCAAATTCATTTCACAAAACAATATTAGCAGAAAACGGTCAAAAAAGCAATGAAAATTGCCAAATCCCGGGGCGGAAATTCCGTCACAAAATCACGACACTCGACAGACCCGGTGTCACGCCGCCGTTGCACCCCGCGGCCCATCAGCCTTGAATGGAGGCCCCTGGACCACACAGTTACAACCAGTTACCGCTTGAACGGTTTTGGTATGGTCTTTGTAAATTATTCCATGGCTTTATTATATGATCAGACTCTGAACAAGTTTTTCCGGCGGCCGCCCTGACGCCACGCTGCCGAGTGAACCCGGCCTCCTGCGCCGATCCATGGACTCGTGATGAACCTACGCCGTAACATAGTGTTATCCCTTTTATGCTTTACCGTCGGCCTGTTATCGGCGGCAAGCACAGAACAGGTGCAAAGGCTGACGTTGATGGCGTCGCAGTTGCAGTCGGACCAACAGGCGCAAAAAAGTCATGCGCTGCAGTGGGCGGCGGATCATGGCATCGTCCCCCGGCTGAACCGCGAGAACGGACAGGCTGTTGAACTGGTGCGCGTGCAGAACGACCGGTTGTATTTTATCGCCACGCATAACCTGGATGCCGCCATCACAAGTGAAACAAATTCCCTGTGGCCCGGTGGATTCTCGGAGCTGAATTTGGATGGCGGCGGATTGTCCTGGGGCCGTCTGGCCATGTGGGATGCCGGCCGGGTTCTGCTGGACCATGAAGAATTTCGCGGCGCCGGCGCCTCCCGCGTTTCGGTGATGGACCGAAATGAAATCGTAGAAACCCATTCCACGCATGTTGCGGGAACGCTCATCGCCCGCGGTAAGGACAGCCAGGCCAAAGGCATGGCCCCGGCCGCACCGTTGCACTGCTATGATTGGTGGGATGATTACGCAGAAATGGCGCAAGCGGCGGCAGACGGCTTGCTGCTGTCCAACCACTCCTATGGCTTTCTCGCCGGCTGGGTGAGCGACTGGTGGTGCGATCTCAACAAAGACGATAAAGCACAGCCTGAAGAGGTCAAATGGTGCTGGTTCGGAGATCCGGAAAAAAGCCTGCAGGAAGATTATCTGTTCGGATTTTATTCCATCGACGCGATGATGGTCGATGAGATCGCCTGGTTAGCGCCCTATTATCTCATCGTCAAAAGTGCGGGCAACGAACGGAGCGCAGCGGCCAACCAGGGCCCGGAAAACGGTGAAAGCTTTTGGCAGTATGTGTATCACGAAGAGGGGGGCGCGGCCTTTCGTCAACGGATCAAAGTAAAAACAGAACGGCCGCCGGATTGCAACGGCGATCTCTCCTATGACGGGCTGGAGGGCATCAGCGTCGCTAAAAACAGTTTGACCGTCGGCGCTGTGTACGATCTGTCCGACGAACCGGCGCAGGATCGCACAGCGGTCATCACTCCGTTCAGCTCCTGGGGCCCCACCGACGATGGACGCATCAAGCCGGACCTGGTCGCCAACGGCCACCAGCTCTACTCCTGCAGCGATCAGGGCGTCGCCCAATACACCATACTCTCCGGCACCTCCATGGCGGCTCCCGCGGTGACCGGCACGCTGGCCCTTTTGCAGGAGCTTTATGCAAAGAGCCACAGCGGCTATATGCGTTCCGCGACGTTGAAAGCTCTGGCCATTCACACGGCCGACGAATGCGGCCCAGCGCCCGGTCCGGACTATAGCTACGGCTGGGGCTTGTTGAACGGCCTCGCAGCCAGCCGAATTATTCTTACGGATGGCGAGCAGCCCATGGTCATGCAGGAGAACGAATTGCACAACGGCGGTGAAAACAAAATCTGGATCAGCGCTAAAGGCAGTGACCCGCTCAAAATCACTCTGGCATGGACCGATCCGGCGGCGTTCCCTCCTGATCCCGTTCTGGATCCAACGGCTCCCATGCTGATCAACGACCTGGATGTCCGAGTCCATCGTGTTGACACCGGCCAAGAGTTCAAGCCCTGGATCCTCGATCCGCGGCGACCCTGGCTGGCCGCGCAGAACGGAGATAACCGGCTCGACAATGTCGAACAGGTGGTCGTTGCAGACCCGGGCGCATATTCATACACCGTAACGATCCGCCATAAAGGAACGCTGCAGGCCGGTCTGGCGCAACCGTATTCATTGATCATCTCTGGAGCCAACACCATAGCCGTGGCAGTGGAAATCACTGGAATGAGCGTCCGCTGGACCGGCAACGCGGTGTCCCTCTGCTGGACCACGGCCAGTGAGAGCGATAATCTGGGATTCCACATCTATCGCAGTGATAGCGCGAACGGGACTTATGAGTTGGTCTCCGACCATCTGCTTCCGGGCGCGGGCAATTCCTCGTCGCAAAAAAACTATTCCTATTTGGACGCAGAGGTGCAGGCCGGCCGCACCTATTATTATAAAATAGCGGACGTGAACTATCAGGGCACGGAGCGGCTGCATAGCGCCATGGCGATCAACACATCGCTGCCGGATGATTTCTCGTTACAGCAGAATTATCCGAATCCCTTTGTCCACGATACCCGAATCTCCTTTGCCGTGAGGGATGAAGCGGACATGCAGCTGACCATCAGAAACTTGAACGGCGAAACGGTGCGCACTCTGCTGCAGGGCCGGATCAACAAAGGGCTGCACCAGGTGCTCTGGGATGGCAGGGATGATCAAAGCAGGCCGCTTCCCAGCGGCGTCTACTGGTTTAGCTTACAGACGCAGAATCGCCGATTGACAAAAAAACTGCACCTGCTCCGCTAAAAAGACACAGCCCCGGCAAATGGTATTTTGCAGGGGCTGCTGATAGATTCGTTTTGAAACGGACGGGCCGCTGCTGCAAGGTGAGCTGCCGCCTTGCCCGTGCGGTCCCTTACAGTTTGATTTTATAGCCGAGCATGACCGACCAGCTGTTCATGCCGAATTTTTCAGAGTCCGAATCCTCCAGTGCCTCATCGTCGGAATCGCCAAACTGACGCTTCACCAGATTATAGTTGAACTCGACGAACAAACTGGGCGAAAGCTCGATGCCGCCGCCAACGATAAAGCCGATGGCTGGATCAATTTTATAGGTTTCATCTTCCTCTTCGCCGTCGGTCTCATAGGAGGCTTTGACGTCGCCCATAAAATAGCCCACGCCTCCCTTGACAAAAGGCCTGCTCGAGCCCTGCCCGAGGAATAGTTTAGCATAGGCGGAGCCGATCATCTGATCAAAGGTGGTCTTGAGCGTGTAATCTTCGTCCTTATCCTCCCAGATAAAGCCGCCCAGCAGATAATTGCCCTCCAAGCCGATCTGCAGATTCGGCGAGGCCATCATACCCAACTGAATGCCCAGTGGAACGGTTCCGGCTGCGTCTTCCTGGTCCTCAAATGCGCTCATGCTATAGCCGGCCATCACCGCCAGGCTGGTCGTGCTCTGGCCATAGCTGGAAACGGCCATCAGCACCAGCGACAGTATCATCCATGCACTTTTTTTCATCTTTGGCTCCTTTCGTCGATCTTGTTCCTTTTTCCAGCCTTGCCAAAATGAAACGAGATGCTTGATATGATGGGCGGACTATTCGTTCCAATCAACAATGCGGAGGTTTAGAGTGAAAACGATTCAGCTTGCTGATTTATTCCCGGCAAAATAAAAAAAAATGCTGTGACAGGCGTTAACCGGCGTCACAACGTCCGCCAGTCAGGGTACATCGGCAGATTTCGATAAAAATGGGCAATCCATTCCGACTCATAAAGGCTGCGATATTGGCCGGCACGGAAGAGTTCAGCCGCCTGCTGATAAAAAATGCTCCACGAGGCCGCTTCGCGGCCGGCCAGAATGGGATAAAACGCCACCCCATTTTCATCGGCAGCGGCTTTATCCGACGGGGCATCCCCAATCATCAGAACCTGGTCCGGCTGATAGCGGCCTTGCATCGCCAAACGCACGATCTCCGTTTTGCCCCCGGACTCTTGTCCGGCGATCTGGGCGACATGGCGATCCAAGCCGTGTTCATGCCATTCCC
>DAIQOA010000176.1:0-9004 GCA_036788095.1 bacterium
CCCGAATCACCGGCAGACAGGGCATCATCTGCTCCGCCAACACCCAGGGGTGATCCCAGGGGGTCTCGCCGAACAGCATCGGGACAGACGCCGGCAGATCCAGGCCGATGGCCTTGGCCAGCACCGCCGCATCCCGGCCCACCAGCTGCCGATTGACCACCGGTTCCTTGACGCCGCGGCCGCCGTTTTCAAACGCTTTTTCCGCCAGCTGATCCATCTGCGCCAGCGTCAACCGGACACAACCGACGGCCTCCAGCTCACGCATCAGCTGATCCGCCACCTGGGCGACCACCACGATCTCCTTTTCGGCGATGCAGAGCAGATTGTTGTCAAAGACCGCGCCCTCAACGATGGAACGGGCGGCTTTAGCCAGATCCGCGGTTTCATCCACCACCACCGGGGGATTGCCCGGGCCCGCGCAAATAGCGCGTTTGGCGGATTGCATGGCTGCCCGGACCACGCCGGGACCGCCGGTGATAGCCAGCAGATCGATCTTGGGATGATTGAATAAAATTTTGCCCGTATCCATGGTTGGTTTACGCACCGCGGTCACTAGATTGCACGGACCGCCGGCTGCGACGATGGCGCGGTTCATCAGCTGCACGCCGTATCCGGAAACATTCATCGCATTGGGATGAGGATTGACCACCACCGCATTGCCCGCAGAGATCATGCCGATGGCATTGTTGAGCAAAGTGGGCACCGGGTGCGTCACCGGCGTGATGGCGCCGATGACGCCAAAAGGCGCCATCTCGTTGACCGTCAAGCCATGATCACCAGAAACCGCGAAGCTTTGCAGATCCTCGATGCCAGGCGTGCGCTGAGAAGCCACCTGCATCTTCATGATTTTGTGCTCATATTTTCCCATCTTGGTTTCCGCCATCTCACGCTGGGCGATGTCCACCGCGTGTTCGGTCCCCATTTTGCGCAAGCTCTCCACAGCGATCCGGCGCAGCTCCATTCCGCCCTCGGTCAGCTTGCTCTGAGCGACCACAGCCGCATCGATGGCGTCCTCCATGTTGTCGAACAGACCATCGGCGCCCAGACCGCTCGCATGACCGTCCATCAGACCGGTTTGCTTTAGCTGCGCAACCACCTTCTGCACAATGCTCTCAATCTGCTGATTATCCAATGCAGTGCCTTTCTATAATCAATGGATCTTGTAAATAAAAAAGTACATCCCCTTAAATTATTTCTTGTATCTGATTTTGCCCGACACCTCCAGCGCATCCACGATGGCGATGGAGCAGGCATCGGTAGGTACCGATTCCATCTTGCCGGCCTGGCGGGCGGAACTGCCGCGCACCACCAACACGACATCGCCGTGACCTGCGCCGACGGTGTCGATGGCCACCACCGAGTTCGCCGTCGGCTGGGCGTCAAGGTCGAGAAGCTCGACGAGCAACAGCTTGGCGCCCAGCAGCTTGGGCTCCTTGACCGTCGCCACCACAGTGCCCGACACTCTGCCTAGTTCCACAAAAACCTCCTTGTCCGGCTGCACAGGAATCCGGCGAATGCTGCGCATTCGGAATGCACGGACGCACCCTTCAAAAAAATCACCCGCAGGACCGGTTCAATTCAATATACCCTCATCCGCAAAGCTGAAGTAGCTGTCATGACCGATGATGAGATGATCCAGAACCTGGATATCCACGAAACGGCAGGCCTCGATGATTTTGTGAGTGATCTGCTTGTCCTCGGGTGACGGCGCCGGCTCTCCGCTGGGATGATTGTGCACCAGGATGATAGCCGCTGCGCCGTTGTGTACGGCATTGAGAATGATCTCGCGGCTGGAGACCACGCTCTCAGACAAACTGCCTTTGAACAATTCCTGATCATCGATGATATCGTGCCGAGAGGTCAGGAACAGCACACGGAACACTTCGCGGGTCAGATCGCGCATGCGCAGTCGCAGGTAATGAAAGGCATCGTCGGAGCACTGGATCCGCTCCGTCTTTTTCCATTTCTCCTGCACCAGGCGCTTGCTCAGTTCCAGCGCCGCCTTGATCTGGCAAGCCTTGGCCGGGCCGATGCCTTTGATGTCTTTCAAAGCATCAGCAGTCTGCCGATCGATGCCGCGGAGGCTTCCGTAATCGCGGAGGAGCTTGCGCGCTAAATCCAGTGCCGTGTTCTGAACGTTGCCGGTACGCAGCAGGATGGCCAGCAATTCCGCCTCGGAGAGAGCCTCAGCTCCCTGCTGCAACAGCCGCTCACGCGGCCGCTGGTCCGCAGGCCAGGCGGGTATTTTCCGGCCTTCTGTCGCCATATTGTCAAGCAATATAGGGGAAATGCGGCAAAAAATCAAGGGACAATTCCGTGACGGCCGGCAGGGGAAAAGGGGGATATTCGTACACCCGTGGGCAGGCACAGCCATACACCGTTGGAGTCATCAAACAATCATTTATCATTCGATTCTTCCTCTATTATGAATGGTTGAACCTGCGTGCAGAATCAGCGAAATGCCGAAGGATCTATCGATGCGTGTAAGAAGCGAAAATGTGAATCTTTGTGCGACGATAGATTCCTCGCCCTGCGCGACTGCATTCGGCATTTCGGAATATGGGATTGCTGGCTCGGAAAGACAAAAAAGAAGAATCCAGCGACGAATTGAGCATGCGCATGGTTATGGACTTAAGCGTTGATAGATTCCTCGCCCTGCGCAACCACAACGCACGTGTAGGATTAACGCGTTGCGGGCTCGGAAAGATAAATTGAAATATTTCCATCCAGAGATTACATGATGGGATAACTGCCAGTCTAAGGGGCTTGCTTCGCTCCAGCGTAGATTGGCTTTATTCTCGCGTGTGGGCCTTCGCTCGCAATGATAGTTTTTTTAAATTAGTTGGTGAATAACGCCTCATAAACGTTTGTTATTTTTTAAGAGGGGCTTAAAAATCCAGTCTATTCAAGACGCACCGCTTATTGCACTTTGATCATCTTGTGCAAAATGCGGCTGTGGCCGTCGCTGAGCAGATAAAAGTACACGCCGGAACCGGTCATGCGGCCGCTGTCGTCGCGGCCATCCCAAAGGATGCGATAATAGCCCGGCTGCGCCGGCTCGTTCACCAGCGTCCGCACCGTTCGCCCAAGCATGTCAAAAATCGACAGGGTGATGGTTTCACCGCTGTCCTGCGCAACCCGGTAGTCTATGGTGGTGGTTGGGTTGAACGGATTAGGATAGTTCTGCGCCAGGGACATCTCCTTTGGCGCTGCCACCTCAGCCTGCAGAATAGTGGAATAGGTAAAAGCGCCGTCCGTGTCGAGCTGTTTGAGCCGGTAGTGATAGGAACCCAGAGAGAGATCAGCGTCCTCATAAACGTAATCGCGCCGCGAGACCACTGTGCCGTTGCCCTTGACAAAGGCAATGGTCTGCCAGGCAACGGCCGTCGCTTCTTTGCGCTCGACCTCAAAGCCAAGGTTGTTGGTCTCTGAAGCGGTGGCCCAGGACAGGTGTATGCTGTTTTGTTTCGTGGTGGCGCTCAGGGCGGTCAACTCCACCGGCACCACGACGCCCTGCTCCCGAACCACCACGTTCAATGGATACGCGGTCTGGCTCTTGAGCGCATAGGCGGTGTCCGGTGAGATGTTCCTGCCGAGAAAATAAAAACGAAAAGCCATGTTGATATTCCCGCCGCCGCTTTGCGGCACCATGGCGCCATACTTGATGCCGGTATCGCCCCAGGAGGTCATATCCCCTGTGTCCAGTTTAGCGCCGCCCGTGTCATTGGTGCCAGTCAGGTTGTCCCAGTAATAGAGGCTCGGCGTCACGCCGAGGATGGGCTGCAGATAGCTCACGGTCAGCAGCGAGCCGCCGTTGCCGGCCTGCAGCCACCAGTTCCACGCGGCCATGTTCAAGTTGGTGCTGACCGCATCGTTGACCCGATCTACCGCCACGCCGTCAGGGTGTTGCCAGAGATCATTGTTGGCGTACATGCGCAGAACCGCGGTCTTGGGCTGTAGATCAGTGGACACACGCAGCATATCGACCTGTTTGATTTTTATTTCGTCTCCGGAAAAGGAGGTTGGAACGGGAAAGGAGAACTCGTTGTAATAGGGATAGTATTTCAACACCACCGCGCTGATCGGCTGTTCAATGGTGGCTGAGCTTACCCCGACCTTTATTTTAACGCGTATTTTCACTTCCCAGGTTTTAATCAGTCGTATTTTACCGTCAATATATCTTGACTCTCCGTCCTTTTTAAAGTTGTCTTCAGTTAACAGGACATCATTGGGTGATATCATTCCATATGCCGTGATATCCGCCTGCATTCTAATCTTGAGCCGGTCGAAAAAATTCTGGTCATTGCCGTTTTCTGCCACCGGAATGCTGATGGAATACCACAGCCCCTCTGGATTATAGCTGAGGATATAGTACTTGGATATCACGCTGTCCGGCGCTGAACCCACCACCGGCCGGTAGCGCATGTAATCGGTGGGATCCTCCTCCACGTTGTCATCCGTCACGAAATAGGCATAGAGGTAGCGCCGCTGGCCGATTGAATCGGTGAGTTCGATCTGATAGCGTGGCATGTCCTGTGAGCCGGGATAGGGGATCCACTCATTCACCGAGGCGAAATCACCGGCATCGCGGGCCATGAACAGCAGCTCATCCCGTGCGCTGAGGTTCTTCGGCGGCTGCTCTACGGAAGGATAGTAATAGCGCTCGTCGAATTCGTCGATCTGCGAGGGGATGATTCTCCAGGCATGCCGGTGTGCGTCATACCTGAAAACCTTGATGAACTTCAGCTCCTGGCCGCCGTAGGCGGAGAGCTTTTCTCCCTTGATGATCACCGCATCCAACCGTCCCTCAAACTGGCCCAATCCCGGCAGAGCGTACAACAACAGCGCCGCCAGACCGATTTTGCACACTTGGATTGCCTTCATGGTTCACCTGTACAGCTGATATGGGGGAAAAAAAAGTCCGCAACAGTCACATTTCATCAGCGGATGAAGGTGAGATATCACGGACCAGGATTTATACTTCAACAATCATTCAAATCGCTTTCCGAACTCTATCGACTATTGCACGCGCTCCTGCGAGCGTCTTTGAAAACAGATCCCCCCACGGGATGCATATGGCGCCGGCGTCGATAAAAGGTCCGGTCAGCCGGTTATTTGAACGCTGCCACCGCTTCTTCGACGGTTTCAAAGGTATCAAAAATGGTGATTAATTTTGTGATCGCGAACAAGTTTTCAACATTATCGGGAATTTTCGACAGTTTGAGATCGCCCTTGGCATTTCGCAGCGAGGTCATGGCGCCCATCAACGCGCCCAGGCCGGTGCTGTTCATCCAACTGACTTTATCCATGTCCGCCACGACCTTGTTGCTGCCTCTGGCGATCAGTTCCTTGATCTTGTCGTGGATTTCCAGAGTCTCTGCTCCGCCCATGAGTTTGCCTTTCAACTCGATGACGGCCACGTCGCCGGTCATGTTCTCTTTCAAAGCCATATGTGCCTCCAGCGGTTATTAAGGGGTTGATCGATATTAAACAAAGATACGTGTTTTTGTCAAAAGACGCAACTATTTTCCATTCAGGCGATCTTGCCGCCGCTCAGCCCGGTCTTGACCCGGGTCAGCAGGCTGCGGGTATCGCGGTCCGTGGGGTCCAGCCGCAGCGCTTCGGTCAGAAACCGCTTCGCCCGGTCGTTCCAGCCGCTCTCCAGGCAATAGCGGCCGACCAGCCGGTAGGGTTGGGCCATAAACGTTTCGCCGAACACCGATTTGAACAGATCCGTCACCGGCTCATTGAGAAAATCCTGTACATAGCGCTCATTTTCCAACACATAGTGTAACAACGCCTCATTGTCGGAATAATCCTTAAATAACTCGCGAATCAGAGCGGCGCCGGCGCCAAAGAACGCCTGGATTTTTTCAAAATAAGAACCCAGGGAGATGTTCGAGTTCATATAATCGGTGGAATCGATGGTGTAATGATCCATGACGTATTTCAGCTCGCGCGCCACCAGGGTCTTGTGAAACAGCAGGCCCACATTGTTCATCAGATCGATCTCCCTGCGGCTGGGCGTTATTTTGTCGCCCTCATCGAACTTCATGGTCTTGGGATCCACCGGCCGCTTGAAGATCAGATACAGGTTTCCCTTGATCTCGAACAGCAGGTCGGACAGCTTTTTGAGATTCTCGAACAGAATAGGCCGGCCGGCCTGAAAATCCCGCGACATGTTGCTGAACATGTTTTTTGCCCGCATATAGTTGCTGATGATATGGCGGATCATCCATTTGCGGTTTATGGAAAGATAGGCGTTCTTTTTTGCCATCGCTCCCTCACTCTGGTTTTTCGACAGCTTCCGCGTTGGAAAAAAAAAGGGCGTTGAACAACAACTTATAAGTGGCATGACTTTGCGCCCGGAACTGGGGCAAAAGGCCCAACAGCCACACCCTTCCCCGGCCCAGGGCAACATGGACGGCCGCGCCCCCCGAGGCCAGACGCTTCTCGCCACGCACAAATCCGCCGACCACCAGGTGGCTGTCCGGATAGGACGCCACCGTCTCGACCCACGGCGCCAGCGGTTGAAAGACAGGACTGCGGTGGACAAAACCCGCCAGCCTGGCCGGCAAACCGTATCCCCCTGGATGGTCCACAGCCACATTCATGCGCAACAGCGAACCAGGGACAAAATATTCATCTGCCTTGGAATCCTGCACCGTATTTTTTACGGCCAGCGCCCACCGGTCCACCAGCAGAGTGCAGGAGCGGTTGATCATCACCAGACTGCCGCCCGACTGGACGAACGCCTGCAGCCGGTCCAGCGCGCTGCGTTCACCGGTGGCCGGAGCGGGGGTGAGAAGCAGCTCGCGCAAACGTTCCGGGGATTGATCCGGAAACACGATGACGTCATATTTTTCCGCCAGCTCTGGATCGGAAATCATTTCCATGGAAAGGCGGGTGTAATCAAATCCATACTCTTCCAGAACAAAGCGGATCCATCCTTCATCGGCTTCAGCCTGCACGGCGAACAGACCGATGCTAGGCGGCCGCAATCGCCAGGCCGGCGTGGACAAAGCCCGCGCCGGATAAAACAGGTTCAGCGGCAGATCGCTGAGATCATAACGGCTGGTCTGATCCACATACAACGTGCCCGCAGGCAGGACGTCCGCGGAGGTGGTTCTGACCGAATCGCGCAACCAGAAGACCGGCGCTTGTGCTTTTAAAAGCCGGGTCACCGCTTTGACCGCCTGGTTGCCGCGGTAATCGATGAGCAGTCCATCCCCTTTCAGCGGGCCTGATTCGGTGAGCCGTGGCCGCGGCAGTCTGGCCACATACTCCAGATCCGGCAAGCGCCCTTCAAACCGGTACATTCTGACGCCCAGCAATCCAGGCAGATAATGGGTGGTCACATCATAGGGGATTGATCCGGGCGCTGCCGCCTCTTCATACCGAGACTGCTGCAAAAGCGTGCGGGCATAGGCGGCATAGGGCTGTTGTCCGGGGATCACATACACCGGCGGCGGCAGAGTGCCTTCCGCCAGCTGCAGGGGCGCGGTGGTGCGAAAGATTTCCACCAGACCGGTGCGCAGCAGTGACAATAATTCATAGAGACTGTAAACATCGTGCTGGTCCGATGGAAAAATATAATAATCCGGCGTGGGGCTGCCGGTTGCCTGCCGCTTGAGCGCCTGAAAACTGTTGGCAACCCATTGTTTGCGATCCGTGGCGGCATGGCGAAGCAGCGCCAGGCTCGCCTCCAGGCCATAGCGCACGACATCGGCCAGCGACCAGCGGCCACCGGTCCATGGCAGCGGCTGGCGCCAGGAACGCCGGAGGGGATGAAAATCACCTTCCCCCTGCAGATCCTTCTCCTCCACCTGAATGGGTGTGGCGATGCGAGCGGAAGCGATCTCTCCCAGCACGCGAACACCGCCGTGATACGGTGTGTAGCTGCGCGAGGGCGAAAAGGAATCAAAGTAGAGGTTGTGGACGATCCCCGACAGCCCTCGGGCGGTCATATCCATGGCGATCGAATGGCCCAGCGCCGATAATCCGGCTTGCAACAGCGGGTCGATGTAGGGATCGTAGGGATCCACATAGGGCGGCAAAAACATGCGGCCACCGGTGGACCCCATCTGATGCAGATCAAAAACGATATGAGGCCGCCAGACGTTGTACACTTTTTCAACGGTCAGCCGGGTCTCTTTCTGCGACAGCATGAACCAGTCACGGTTCAGGTCATGTCCGGCGTAGGGGTGATCCGGCTGCGAGATGGGGGCGTCCGGTCTGCCGGCGCGCAGGTTTTTCTCATAGCCGCGCACGATGGCATCAAGGCCGTCCGGATTTTGTCCCGGCATCAACAGCAGCACCACTCTGTTCAGCATCATCTGCATTTCCAGCGACCGGTCGTTCAGCAGCCGGTAGGCCAGTTCCATGCTCATCTGCGAAGCGCCGATCTCGCGCGGATGAATGGAACAATTGATGGAGACGATCACCGGCGCCTGCTCGATGAGTTTTTTCGCCTCGCCGGCGCTCAGCCCCAAAGGCCGCGCCAGGCGGGCTTGCCGCGCGATGATCTGTTTCCGGCTTTGCAGATTTTGCGAACTGGAGATCACTGCCAGGTACAGTGGCCGGCCCTGGGTGGTCCGGCCTAATTCCTGCAGCCGCAGGCGGTCGGTTTCCTGCTCCAGCTCTTTAAAATAAGAGATAATGGTCTCATAATCAGCCAGCTGATAATCATCGCCGGGCGTAAAGCCGAGAAACTCGATCGGCGAAGTCACGGTCGCGTAGGCTGCAGCCAGGGTGGAGAAAAAGATGATCAGAATGAAGGTTCGCTTCATGGTCCACTCAACAAGCTGTTTCTGATAGCCAGAGTCATTGAATCCGGATTCGGCGACAGGGAGAGGCTGCAGGAAATTTGCTCCCGCTTGTGCACCACAACCGTCAGCGGCCACTGAACCCCATCGCGGCTGATCAGCAGCCGGACGGTGTCGCCGATGGTCTTCTTTCCCACCCATTCATACAATCCCGCTTCTCCCTTGAAAGCCTGATCGTC
>DAIQOA010000177.1:0-9000 GCA_036788095.1 bacterium
CCACAACGGATGACGGCCCAAAGGGCGTGTGGAATGCGGCCTATGCCACCTCGCCGAACTGCAAATGGAATCTTCCCCTGGGCAGCCCCGGGGTTCCGGATCAACGATGGAGCATTGACGAGATCGTCTTCTGCCTCAACCAGGGCACCGGCATCACGGATGTGGACGGAAAGGCTTCGACCATGCCTTTAGAGTACAGCCTGAGCAACAATTATCCCAACCCGTTCAATCCTACTACCCAGATCGAGTATTCCATTCCCATCTCCAACCCAGTATCGATCGAAGTGTACAATGCCCTAGGTCAAAAAGTTAAGACGCTGGTGAACCGGATTATGTCGCCGGGAGCGTACCAAGCCATTTGGAATGGCACCGATGATTCCGGCAACGCCGTTCCATCCGGCGTGTACTATTGCCGCATGGCCTCGAGCCATTTCAATTCCGTGAAAAAAATGCTGCTGCTGAAATAAGGAAAATCATAGGGGGCAGAGGAGCTCTGCCCCTTATGATCGGCGAAGAAGATGCTGGATCGTGGATGTATAATGATGAAAGCGCATCATGGCTGTCGAGGGCGTGACATTGAAGACACTGTTCAGGCGGATCGCCCCCGCAGGGGCGATTTTTCTATTTGCTTTCAGCCTCCGTTTTATCTATTTGCAAGAGTATCAAAGCCATCCCTTGTTTACCTTTCCTCAGGTCGATGCAGAGACCTATTTGAGCCAGGCCAAACGGATGGCGGACGGCACTTTTTTTCAAACCAACCGCGCTAGCTTTTATCAGCCGCCGCTTTATCCTGTCCTACTTGCCGTCTGCTTTTCCTTGATCACTTATCCGATCTATTGGATTCATTTTTTTCAAATGATTCTTGGATCCATCAACTGCTTATTGATCTACAAGGTGGGCAAATGCTGTTTTACGCCTACCACTGCTACGCTTGCCGCCTTGGCAGCCGGCTTCTACTGGCCGCTGATCTATTTCGATGGCGAGCTGCTGCCGCCCACCTTGGCTATCTTTTTTATCTTGCTATTTATCCTATTTTGGTTCAAATTTGCTGAATCATCCAAAGGATGGGCGCTTTTCCTGTCCGGAGCCTGTTTGGGATTTGGCGCTCTCACCATTCCCAACATACTTTTGTTTGGTTGGACGGTGTGTCCGATCATCCTCCTTTTCTCGACGGTGCACAGATGGACAATCACCCACTGGGTGCGCTCTTTGAAACGGATGTCGCTCTTTGCCGCAGCTTCACTCCTACCTTTGCTGCCGGCGGCTTTGTATCATTGGCATATTGAAAAAGTTTTTGTGCCTATCTCGCACAACGGCAGCCTCAATTTTTACATCGGCAACAGCCCGAGAGCGGAAAATGCGGAGGGCATTCGTCCTGGTGAGGAATGGGATCACTTTGTTCAAACTCCGCGGAGAGAAAATCCACAAACCTTTTTTTCCACCGCCGATTTTTCAAGGTATTGGCGCCAGAGGAGTTGGCAGGTTATCAAACGTCAGCCGGTCGAATTCACCTGCAATTTAATGCATAAGCTGTTGCGTCTTCTAGACGCCTATGAAAACAAGCGAAATATGGATATCTATTTTTTTCGAGAGAAATTTTCTACCCTCATGAAATGGCCGCTGTTGGGTTTTGGCGTCGTGCTGCCTTTCTCGCTTCTGGGCCTAGTCTGGCCACGGCCGGCAAACCCGCGCCGCACCTTTCTTGCTTGGTATCTTTGCATCTATGGATTATCTGTTGTTCTTTTTTTTGTCACCGCCCGCCACCGCCTTCCCCTGGTGCCGGTGCTGTTACTGTTTGCCGCGCACGGTTTTGTACACCTGCTACGCCGGCTGCGCACAAAGAGATTGCCATGGAAGCAGATGGCGTTCCTGACTGCAACAGCACTGTGGATTCATCTGGATCCCGCCGGCGTTCGCCCCAGTCAGGCGGAGCAGGTAGCCTCGCAGGCGGAAAGCTGGTACTATCTGGCAAGATCGATCGGCGATGCCGCAAACCGGCAAGGCTTCTCTACGGATCATGTGAGCGGATTGGAGAACGCCATCCGGACCATGCAAGTCTCTGCACGCTGTGACTCCTCTTTTTCCTATCCGCATACTTTTATCGGCATTTATTCTGTGCAAATCGCCAAGGAGCGGCTCAAAGAGATCGTTTCACAGGCCACGCCCGATGATGAAAAACACAGGCTCCTGGCGCGGGTCACTTCACAATTAGCCTTCGCTGAACGCCATTACCGTCAGGCCCATTTGCTTGCCCCTCACCAGGTTTCTCAGGTATACAACCTTTGTCTGGCGCTATACTATCAGAACATTATCGATTACAATAATCCATCCCTGGCGCCCGAGGTTTTGCGACAGGCTATCGTAAGACGGAGCGATGAAATCACCCTTTTTCTGGATCAGCTGCTGCAACAAAAGCATCTCGACGATTCCGCCAGGTATACGGAGCTTCGATTCAAGGCGGCGATGCAGAAAGAGCAAGTTTGGCCAAACGCGATTTTTCCTAGAGGCATGAGATAATGATCAACCGAGTATCCATGTTTTTGTCAGCTGCGGTTCTTGCCGTTCTCTTGTCCGCCGCCGTCCAACAGGTCGGCGCCAAGGTGGTTCCATGGACCATCGCGTTACCTCCCTCTTTAGCTCAGGATAAAGCCATGCAGGCAGCGCTGGCTGATCTGAACACGATCGCGGAATCCTGTGGCGTTCAATTTTCTGTTTCCCTGATTCAGAAAAATTTGCCCGAACAGGTTATCGTCATCAGTCGGGCTGGAGGGAAAAAGGCCGTTGAGCTGCTTCAGCCGCATAAAAAAAAATGCATGCCTGTACGCCACCCTGAAGGCTTTAAAATATTGACCGTAGGCCAAGAGCGCAACAAAGCTCTGCTCATTTCCGGCGGTTCGCCGATCGGCGTCGCATATGGTCTCTATTGGCTCTACGACCGGATGCGCGTGAGCAAGACCCTTCCAGATCTAACGGTCGACAGGGAGCCTTCATTGGCCATTCGCATGACCCGCAGCATGGTCACCAGCAAAGAGGATTTGCATCGAGCTCTGCGCTTTGGCTTGAACACGGTATTTGGCGAGAACCCTCTCAATCTGATCCCCTGGGATTCGGAACCGGAATTCAGCGAAAACGCTGCAAAACGTGAAACCGCAAAAGCATTGATCGAATACACACACGCCTTGCACATGAAATATCTGGCCTTTGGCACTGATTTCACCTATCATCCCTCTCTACTTCAAGAGTTCAAGGCATCCTGTTCCCCCGACGATCCGGCGTTCTGGGAAGCGGTGCGGGCGAAATACCGCCGGCTTTTTCAGGCTGTGCCGGAACTGGACGGCCTGGCAAATTTTCTCGGCGAAGAACAGATGTACTGGGGCGACTACCAAACCTTTGATCCCATCCATCACGGTATCGACTGCGACTGGAGTCTGGAAAAACGATATCGAACGTTTGTCAGCCAAGTGCGGGATGTCGTGGCCGGCGAGTTCGGCAAACTCTATTTTCACATTACCTGGGATAATTCGCCTGGCGAAGTGCATGCCCAGCCGCAGGTGTATCAAAGGATTTTCGATGAAAGCGTGCCGGCTGAAAATTTATACCTCATCCCCAGCTCGACGCAGAATGACCGGTGGTGGTTTCAGGCCTTTAATCCAACCTTTAACCTGACGCCTCATCACATGCTGGTGATTTTTGAGACCATGGATTATCATCATGGCGAAAACATGTTTCCGACCTATCCCGGACCGTACTATCAGGCCTGGTTGCAGTTGGTGCGGGGTTCTGAACCATGCAATTTACAGGGCGCCAACGCCGATATGCCGGCCCAGGATGTTTGGAACGAAACCCGCAATCTGACCGCCTACACGCTCTACCGTCTGATGTGGAATCCCCACGACGATGTGCAAATGATCGCTCAGGATTTCGCCGCCATTCATTTCGGCCCGGCCGCCGCTGCCGGTATGGCCGACCTTTTCATGCTATCGCCCATCGCCTACAAATACGGTCTTTATATCGAACCGGTCACCTATGGCCAGTTTACCTCTTTGCCTCACATTCGGGTCGGCTCGTTTGTTGTTCAGGAATTTCCTGCCATCGATCGGGGCAAGGAGCACATTGAATTTTTGCGCAAGCTCTACGTGCGCTGCAAGCCCTGGATCCCCGAGACCCTGTGCTATCTGGACCATGGTTTGGAAACCGCCGAAACCATGCGCCGCAAATTCGATCTGGTTGCTCCAACTCTGACTGAAACGCAAGCGACTCAAGTCGCGCAAGCGCTGGACATGACGCGCCTGTTGATCGAAACCAATAATCGCTACGTCAAGAGTTTCTTTTCTTATTTTCATTATCTGGAAAATCCGAACGAGTCCAGCCGGCAGCAGTTGGCTGAACAGATTCAAACCCTGCAGAAGACCTGTGGGCAATTTCAGCGCGTTCCGGGATTCGGCTATGACCTGGCCGGAGTCCGTCAGTTGGTTGTTAACGCGCAATCGCTGCTGCAGGATAGGGTTACGGCTGAGCGTGATCTTTTAGAAGCGCCTACCATGGCTGAGATTGAAATCTCCGTAGCCCGGGAGCAGGAGAAATACGTCCGTATTTTGCAGGATCATGCGGAACAAGCGGTTCGCGTGTTGCATTGGGAAGGACGGGTGGATGGCATGGATGTGCTCAAGATTAAAGACAGCAGCCTGGAGGTGGAACACGTCAAATGGGATGCCATCTATTTTAAAGATCAGAAATTCTTTGCCGCGCTTCCACAGAGGCCGGTGACCGTGGTTCCTAAAAACCTAGACTCGCGGCCCATGCATCCGTTTGTTCTTGAACAGCCGTGTGAGGAAAACGGGTACACAGCCAAGATTCTCCTTAACGATCTACCCGGTGGCGCCGGCTGGTGTAAATTCGATCTTTATTATATCGATAAAAATCCACACGAATTGGAGATGCTGCCGCCATGGGTCAATCGATGATGCAAACACCGTTCCCCCCTTCTTCGGCCGGGTGTCGGCTGTTTGGCGCTTTGATAGTCGCTATGTTCCTTTTACCAGGCATCGCCTGGAATCAGACCGGCGTCACCGGTCAATTTATCTTTGCACCGGACAGCCTGTTGCACGGTCACACGCATGCTTCCTCTCTGGTCGAATGCCCGAACGGCGACCTGCTGGCCTGCTGGTACGAAGGCGCAACGGATAAAAGTGCGGATGTGCATATTCAGGCGGCCAGGCTGAAAAAAGGAGGGAAATGGGGTGATCCCTTTATGCTGGCCGACACGCCAACGTTATCAGATAACAATCCGTGCATGATCATCGACCGGCAAAATCGTCTCTGGTTGTTTTATTACACCCTGCTGGGCGGTTCCGAGCAGCCCTGGGAAACCGCTTTTTTGCGGTTTAAACAGTCTTGCGATTATGAAAGACCTGACCAACCCATTGTCTGGAATTATGAGGCCGATCTGCCGGTACAAGTCCATGACTTGGACTCGGTTGTCGGCAGACTCTGCTCGGAGCCGGGCTGGATCACGGCAGACGCTGACGACCTCTGCCTAAAAGCACATCAGCATCTGCGCAACCAGTTGTCCCGGCGATTGGGATGGACCACTCGGGCGCGGCCGCTTATTCTGCGTTCCGGCGAACTGCTGTTGCCCATGGCATCGGAGATCTTTGGCGTCGCGGCCATGGCCATCACCATCGATGATGGACGATCCTGGTTTTTTTCCCGGCCGCCTTTGGGCTATGGCGTGGAACAACCGAGTGTCTTTGAAAAATCGGACGGCGCGCTGGTGGCCTATTTTCGCGATGCCACTCCGCTGCATCGCATCCGTTCAAGCATCTCTCAAGATCGCGGCAGGACCTGGTCCGCGATTACAAGCGGCGAATTACTTAATCCCGGCTCCGGTTTGGAGGTGCTGCGGCTAAGGAACGGCCATATCGTTTTGATCTATAATGATGTGGAAAACGATCCGCGCCGCCGGCTGGCGGTTTCGCTCTCTTTGGACGAAGGGAAGACCTGGTCCTACACCCGTCACATCGAAGACAGCCCTAAGGGCAGATTTGATTATCCCTCTCTGCTGCAGACTCGGGATGGCCGGTTGCACGCCGTCTACAGCTATAATGTGCAAACCATCAAGCATGTCTCCTTTTCTGAGGCTTGGATCATGGGAAAAAAGTGACGGACGGCCCAATGATGTTAATATCTGCAAAACGCCCGGGATTATTGTTCGTTTGCTGGGGCATACTCCTGTCCATAAAAGCCCTGTTCGCTGCGCCGTTTGATGAAGGACTCTTACAGGGCTTTTTGCATCCGCCCCGTGATTGTCGCCCGTACACTTATTGGTTCTGGCCTGCCAGCGCTGTCACTGAGGAGGAGATTGCCTGGGAGCTGCAGCAGATGCACGATCAGGGCATGGGTGGAGTGCTGATCAACAGCGCGTTTGGTCCGATCTATGAAAAAGGCTCGCTTCCGTTTTTATCCGAGGATCATCTCAGAATGATCCGTTATGCGGTGCTGACGGCGAAAAAGCTGGGGATGAAAGTCATTCTCAATTTCAGCGGCGGCTGGGTGTTCGGTGGATTTTGGCTGCCGCCCGCGCAGCGCAGCCAAAGCCTGGTGCCGGCATCCCTGGAGGTGAAGGGCCCGGCTCATTTTTCCGCCGCATTGCCCAAATTCGTCAAAGCGGCTGATCACCGGGGCGAGCTCTCGGTGGCGGATATTCCCGATGGCGAAAAGCTGGTTGCCGTCGTTGCCGGAGAAAGTAAGGACGGAAAAATGATATCCTCCACTCTTGTGGATCTGACCTCTCAAGTGGTCAACGATTCGCTGAGCTGGGCCGTACCGGAAGGCCTTTGGCGGCTTACCGTCTTCTGGCTCAAACACACCGGCCAGAAAACAGTGCCGCCGGACTATGGCCAGGTACACTGGTGCGTCGATCATTTCAGTCGATCTGCGATGAAAAATTATTGCGAATTTATCGGCGGCAAGTACGATCAGGCCGTGGGCGATGAATTCGGTAAAACCGTAACCGCGCTGCATTGCGATAGTTTCGAGATGGCCAACCTGCCGGACGGATTTTACTGGAGCGACAGCCTGCTAACCGAATTTCATGCCTACAAGGGGTATAACCTGACCCGGTATCTGCCGGCGCTATGGTGGCCCATCGATGACCTCTCCGCTAACATTCGCTATGATGTGAATGATTTTCTCCATCACGCCGGTTTAAAGATTTTTTTTCACACCTTTCTGGAATGGTGTCATAGTCATGGCCTCCAGGCCAGCATGGAACCCTATGGATTCACCACCGACATCCTCGAGGGCGCCGGCATGGCCGATCTGCCGTTCATGGAGGTCACGCCCGGCGAAAAAGACGCGGTTCCCTGGTTCGACACCCGCATTGGTCCAAAACGGTATGTCGCCTCCGGCGCGGATCTGTATGGAAGAAATATCATCGGCGTGGAAGCCTACACCTACTTACATTGGGAGATTTATCGTGCTACTCTGGAGGAACTGAAAATCGCCAGTGACGGTTTTCTTTGCGCCGGCGCCAATCTTTTCTTCAACCATCTCTATGGTTATACCCCCGAGCGGCAAGCCGCCCCTTCTCGAACTCTGCCCTGGGCGGCGGTCATCAATCACACCAATCTATGGTGGAAGGATTATCATCATCTGGCGGACTATATCGCACGATGCTGTTTTCTCCTGCGCCAGGGCCGGCCGCAAAAAGACATGGCAGTGTACTCGCCGCTGGCTAACCAATGGACCCTTGAGGTCAAGAACAGCCGCAAATGGACCAGGGAGTTCGACTGGGGCGTTCTGGGCGAACTGATCTTCGCCAATGGCTATCAATTCGATCTGATCAACGACGATGTTCTACAAAACCGCGCGGCCTGGAACAACGGCCATCTCACCGTCGGCTCCATGGAGTACAAGATTTTACTCCTGCCGGACATCGGCGCCATGCCTGTGGAATCGCTGGAAATCATTCGACGGTATGTCGCTGACGGCGGTGTGGCGATCGCTTTGGAACAGCTGCCGAACCGGTCGGTCGGATTGTCTGATCATGAGGCTAAAGACCTTCGGGTGCAGTCGCTGATCCGTGAGCTGTTCACCGAGCCGGTCGGCCGAGATGGAACAGGAGAAAAAAAATTCGGCAAAGGATGTACGCATTTCATCAAACGGGTTCTCCATCGACAGGAGGTCCTGGACCGGCGCAGCAGCCCCCTCGATCCTTTCGTCAACACGCTGCGCGCTCATCTGCCCCCGGATGTGTCCATCGATCTGGCCGCTGCCGGATTGCGGCAGAACAACGGGCTGAGTTTTTTCCATCGCCGCCTCGGCGAGGACGACCTCTATTTTGTCGCCAATATTCAGGACCGGCCCTTCCGGCTGCCGCTCACTTTCCGGGTTCAAGATAAAATTCCCTGGCATTGGAATCCTTATGATGGATCCATCGCCCGGTTATGGCACTATCAACAAAATTCTCAGGGCACTGAAATCCCCATCGAGTTGGCCCCTTTTGAGTCCCTGTTTGTGCTTTTTCAATCCAGCGGGGATAGCAGCCGCGTTTTAGCCAGCGATTTTCACCGTATTATGGACATGAAAAAGGACACGGTTATCGCCGCTGCCCGAATGGACGGCCGCCATCAGCTGATGGTGCAGAACGGCCGGCGATGCGCCTCTCTCTTTTTCACCGTCGAGGGCGTGCCGTCGCCTTTTGACCTGGCAGGCCCCTGGAGAATGATCCTGGCCGAAGCCGGAGTCGATACCGTGGTGACGCACCTCGAGTCCTGGACCGCCCATACTGCCACTCGCCATTTCAGCGGCGTCGGTTATTATGAAATCCATTTCACGCTCCCCGCCGACTATCTGCATACACATCTCAGGCTCTGGCTGGATTTAGGTAAAGTCGGCAGTCTCGCTCATGTGCAGCTAAACGGCAAGCAGATCGGCGCACATTGGATGGGCCATACTTTCTTGCCCATCACCTCCGCGGTCCGGCCGGGAAAGAACCGC
>DAIQOA010000178.1:0-2718 GCA_036788095.1 bacterium
AACCGTTCCTGTACGATCTCCATGTGCAGCAGCCCGAGAAAGCCGCAGCGAAAGCCAAAGCCCAGCGCCAGCGAGGTCTCGGGTTCGTAGAATAATGAAGAGTCGTTCAGTTTCAGCTTTTCCAGCGCCGAGCGCAGATCCTCATAGTTCTCCGCCGCCGAGGGGAACAGGCCGCTGAACACCATGGGCTTGATGTCGCGGTAACCGGGCAGCGGCTCGGTGTCGGGAAAGGCGGCGTCGATGATGGTGTCGCCCACCTTGGTGTCGCGCACCTCTTTGACGCCGGAGATGAGATAACCGGTCTCGCCGGCTTCGAGAAAGTCCTTTTTGATCTGTTTCAGCCGCAGGATGCCCACCTCCTGGATCTGAAAGGTGCGGCCGGTGGAGTGAAACTGGATCATCTGCTCGGGATAGAGCTTGCCCTGCATCACCCGCACATGGGCCACGGCGCCGCGGTACGAGTTGAACACCGAATCAAAGATCAGGGCGCGCGTCGGCGCATCCACCTCGCCCTGCGGCGGCGGGACGCGCTGCACCACGGCCTCGAGCACCTCCTCGATGCCGGTGCCCGCTTTGGCGCTGGCCAGCAGAATCTCCTGCTCTTTGCAGCCCAGCAGATCGATGATCTGATGCTTGATGGCGTCCACATCGATGTTGGGCAGATCGATCTTGTTGATGATCGGGATGATCTCGAGGTTGTTGTCAATAGCCAGGTACAGGTTGGAGACCGTCTGCGCTTCAATGCCCTGCGAGGCATCGACGATCAGCAGCGCGCCCTCGCAGGCGGCCAGGCTGCGCGATACCTCATAAGTGAAATCCACGTGACCAGGCGTGTCAATGAGGTTGAGCAGATAGGTCACACCGTCACGGGCTTTGTATTCCATGGTGATGGGGTGCATCTTGATGGTGATGCCCCGCTCACGCTCCAGATCCATGCTGTCCAGCACCTGGTCTTTCATCTCATAGCGCGTAACCGCGCCGGTGGCCTCCAACAGCCGGTCGGCCAGCGTGGATTTGCCGTGATCGATGTGGGCGATGATGCAGAAATTTCTTATGGTGTCTTTGGCCATAGTGAGTGGTGACTATCCGCCTTGAGGAGCTGTTTTTCAGGATTTTCTGTTTAAGCAAAAATAAGTTAAACAATAAATTAGTGATTATTTTTCAATTTTTCAATAGAAAAGGTATGGGCGAGCCCGGCCCGCGGCGGCGCACGGCTTTCAAGCCGCCCTGGCCGGCCTATGCGGTTTTGGTTGATTCATCGCCGGAAAATCAATATATTGGCATTTGAATGGGTGCGTCTTCGCTCCAGCCCGGCCGGATTTTTTTAGCTCTCCGCTGCGCTGGACCGGTCCAGAACTACTGAAGCGGGAAAAAAGGCATGAAAATCGCGATCATCTGCTATCCAACCCACGGCGGCAGCGGTGTACTGGCTACAGAGTTGGGCGTATGCCTTGCCCAGCGCGGGCATCAGGTGCATTTCATCAGCTACAGCTCTCCGTTTCGTCTGCGCGGATTTCAGCAGAATGTGTTCTATCATGAAGTGGATGTGTCGGCCTATCCGCTGTTTAAATTTCCGCCCTATGACCTTTCTCTGGCCACCAAGATCATGGAGGTGACGAGAGAGTACCAACTGGACATCATCCACGCCCATTATGCCATTCCCCATGCCATCAGCGCCTATTTGGCGCGGCAGATGACGGCCGGCCAGAGTCCCAAAATTGTCACTACGTTGCATGGAACGGATATCACCCTGGTGGGTAAGGACGCCTCCTTCTATGAGGCGGTGCGCTTTGGCATTCTGCAATCCGACGCGGTCACCGCGGTGTCCCATTACCTGGCGCAGCGTACGCATGATGAGTTTCACATCAGCAAAGAGATTCAGGTGATCCACAATTTTGTCGACACCGAACGGTTTTCCGGATGCACGCAGAATTGCCGGCGAGATTTTTTCGCGCCCAACGGCGAAAAACTGCTCATGCACACCTCCAACTTTCGTCCGGTGAAACGGCTGTCCGATACGGTGAAAATTCTCGCCCGCGTGCGTCAGCAGGTGAATGCGCGGCTGCTGCTGGCCGGCGAGGGGCCGGATCGGCAGGAATCACACGAATGGGCCGTCAAGCTGGGAGTGCACGATCACGTCATCTACCTGGGCACGCAGGATTACATCGAAAATCTTCTCGGCTGTGTCGATCTGTTTTTGCTGCCCAGCAGCGAAGAGAGTTTCGGCCTGGCCGCCCTGGAGGCCATGAGCTGCAGAACACCGGTCATCGCCTCCAACATCGGCGGTCTGCCCGAGGTGGTCAGCCACGGCGTGGATGGTTTCCTTCTGCCTATGGGCGATGTGGAGGCCATGGCGCAAGCGGCGGTGTCGTTGCTGCAGGACCCGCAGCGCTTGGCTGAATTTAGAAACCGGGCGCGGGAAAAAGCCGTGAGCCAACTCGATATGCATCAGATCGTACCGCAGTACGAGAGGCTGTATGAGCAGACGCTGCGTCAAAAAACTGAGGCCTGATATCGAAAAATTGAAAGCGAGCTTTTTTTTTCCGCCGGATTGATCGGGCTCAAAGCGGAAAAGGGTTCTTATCCGTGGTATGCTATTTGTTGTGTTCAATGGCTGGCGGCGTCCTCTCGAATAGGATAATAGAGATATGGTGGAATGGTTCGCGTGTGCAGTTCCGCCTGTTGAGAGGGGGACAGGGGGTAACAGAAAAATGAGAC
>DAIQOA010000178.1:2818-5864 GCA_036788095.1 bacterium
GCGTGTGCAGTTCCCCCTCTTGAGAGGGGGACAGGGGGTGTGTTCAAACACTCTTTCACTAAACACGCTCCCAATAAAACGCCTTAATTTTTCGGTCGAGTGAATGATCCGTAAACGGCTTCTGTGGCTTTTCGTCCTGCAGATACTGTTGGTGTTGCTGGTCTCCGGACTTTATCTGCAGTACAAGTTGCGCGCCACCCTGGAGAAGGAATTGGGCAGCCGGCTCGAGTCTCTGGCCGCGGTGATCGCCGGCCAGACCGATGGCGCGCTCATCAGCCTGCTGAGTCCGGGCGACGAGGGCGGCCGTGTTCACAAACGGCTGCAGTCCCATCTTGCCGAGCTGGCGCAAGCCGGACAGTTGAGCCGGGTCGTCCTGTTCAACCCATCCGGCCGCATCTGGCTGGACAGCCAAAACCGCGCGGCCATCGCCGAGCTCTATGCCCGTTTTGAATTCGACCGACCCGAGATTGCGGCCACGCTGCAAAATCATAACAGCCAGTCGCCGCTGTTCACCGGCCACGATGGGTTTCTGTACAAATCCGCCTATGCGCCGCTGTCGGCGGACGGCGCGGTCATCGGCGTGGTGGCGGTGGAGGGCAGCGCCGCTTCGCTGAACCGGGTGCGGGAAATGCAGGCTACGCTGCTGCAGATCGGCGCCCTGTCGCTGCTGCTGGCATTCGGCCTGTCGTGGTTCACCTCGCAGCGGCTGACGCAGCCGCTGCAACAGCTGCGGCATTCGGCTGAGCGACTGAGCCGCGGCGAGTGGCGGGAATCCATTGCGATTTCCGGCGAGGATGAAATCGCCTTTTTGGCCCGCACCATGGAGGAGATGCGCAAGAACAATCTGCAGCGGGTGGAGCAGCAGAAATCCATGATGGCCGGTGTGGCTCACGAGCTGCGCAATCCCATCGGCGGCATCGAGCTGTTCGCCGGCCTGATCCGCGATGAGGCGGCGGATTCCGATTCGCGGCAACGCGCCGGCCGTATTTTAAAAGAGAGTCGCAACCTGCAGACCCTGGTGGAAAATTTTTTAGACTATGCGCGGCCCATCACCAGCCGGCCGCAATCCTGCCGTGTATCCGAGTGCTGGCAGGAGGCCGTTGATCTGCTGCAGAATGAGATCAGCGCCAAACAGGTACGGGTCATTCGCACCGGCGACAGTCGGGTGTGGGCGGATCCCCAGCACCTGCGCCAGATTCTGATCAATCTGCTGCTCAATGCGGTGCAGTCCATCGACCGCCAGGACGGCCGGATCGAACTGCGCATCGCCCAAGGGACCGGCGTCTGCACCCTCGAGGTGTCGGACAACGGCCGCGGCATTCCCGCGGAACAATGGGAGAAAATTTTCCAGCCGTTTTTCAGCAACAGGGAAAAAGGACTGGGGCTGGGCCTGGTGATGGTGAAGAGCCTCGCCGGCGCCAACAACGGCTCAGTCCGTCTGCTTGACAGCAACGCCGGCGGTTCACGTTTTGAGCTGACGCTGCCGGCAGCCGGCAAAAAGGAATGAGAACATGACCCCTATGCGCGCCCTGATCATCGATGATAACGAGACCATGCGCGAAGCCATGGCGCAGATCCTCGCCAAATTGCCGATCAGCGTGGTCCAGGCCGCGGACGGCGAGTCCGCTCTGGCCGCCTTGGCGGAACAGCCGTTCGATCTGGTGGTGACCGATTACCGTTTGCCCGGCATGAACGGCCTGCAGGTGCTGCAGGAGATCAAAGCGCGGTGCCCGGCCACCGAAGTGCTGGTCATCACCGCCTATGGCACCATCGATCTGGCGGTGCAGGCCATGCATAGCGGCGCTGCGGATTTTATCACCAAGCCTTTTTCTCAGGAAGAGTTTCGCCTGCGCATTCAAAAGATGGTTAAAAAGATCCTCGGCGACCGGCGAATGGAGCAGCCGGTGGATGTAGCCGGCCGTCCGGCGCAGGAGATGGATCCGAACCATCAGTTCGCTGAAATCATCGGCGAAAGCGAATGCATGCGCGAGCTCTATCGCACCCTCGCCAAGGTGGCGCGCACCGATTCCTCGGTCATCCTCTATGGCGAGAGCGGCGTCGGCAAGGAGGTGGTGGCTCGCGCCATTCACGCGGCATCGGACCGCAGGGCGCACGCATTCATCCGCGTGCACTGCGGCGCGCTGGCGGAAGGCGTGCTAGAGTCCGAGCTGTTCGGCCATGAAAAGGGCGCGTTCACCGGCGCACTGAAGCGCAAGCGCGGCCGGTTCGAACTGGCGCACAACGGCTCCATTTTTCTCGACGAGATCGGCGACATCTCGGCCTCCACGCAGATCAAATTGCTGCGCGTGCTGCAGGAGCGCGAGTTTGAACGGGTGGGTGGTGAGGAGACGGTGACCGTGAACGTCCGCGTCATCGCCGCCACCCATCGTGATCTGGAAAAGCTGGTGCACCAGGGACGGTTTCGCGAAGATCTTTATTACCGTCTGCATATCATACCCATTTTCCTGCCGCCGTTGCGTGATCGCCGCGAGGATATTCCGTTGCTCAGCGCTCATTTCATTCAGCGCATCGGTCGTCAGCTGGGCCGGCCGGATTTGAAATTGGAAGCCGGCGCTTTAACCGCGTTGTGCGAGTATGCCTGGCCGGGCAATGTGCGCGAACTGGAAAACGTGCTCGAACGCGCTGCGGTGATGGCTGAGACCGATTCCATCACCTCCGGCGACCTGCCGGCGCCGGCCACCTTTGACCACACAGAAGAGAAAGCGCCGTTGGACGATCTCCTCGCCCGGGTGGAAAGACAAGAGATCGAAAAAGCGATGCGCCTGGCCAACGGCGTAAAAACCGAAGCAGCGCGGCTGCTCGGCATCAAGACCAGCACGCTCTATTACAAGATGGAAAAATACGGACTTTTGTAAATGAACTTTTGGCTGAAAAGCGCGCTCTCTCTGCTTCTGTGCTGTCCGCTCGCGGCGCCGGCGCAATCGAATGCCATCGATCGCCTGGAACAGGCCCTTGTCCGGCAGCAACAGCGCAGCCGGGAAATCGAGGTAGAGTGGCAACGATGGCAAGCGCAATCCGATTCGCT
>DAIQOA010000178.1:5964-8991 GCA_036788095.1 bacterium
GCGCTCTCGCCCGGGGAAAAGAAACATTTTCTGGAGCAAATGGCCCTGTGGCAGGCAAGACGTCTCAGTTTGAAAAACCTGGCGGCGCCGGAGACTCGAGCCGTTCCTTCTCCCCTGCTGGTGGAGAGCGACGATCTGCCAGAGGACATTGAACGAAAAGCCGATTATCTGCGCGACCGGTCGGACCAACTACGCGGCCAGGCCGGCCGGATCGGCGAACGTGTCCACCAGGTGCAGAGGGAGATCGCTCTGCGCCGGCGCATGGCGGATATGGTCAGCGATATGCGCGTGTTCGACTCCCGGGACGAGACCGCGCGTGCCGGCTCCACAGTTGATGCCGTGGAACCGGGCCGCGACCTGGAAACCGTGTTGGGCAACAAAGCGGGCTATTACCCATCCACCGCCTTTAGCCTGCAGCCGCCGGCTGACCTGCTCCTTAATTATGATTTTCGCAACCTGCCGGCGCAAAGTCTGGACGGCTATCAGGAGCTTCTGGAAGCGGAAGAGCAGAGATTGAAGCGTCAGGCCGATAGCCTGGCGGTTTTGGCGCACGATTTCGACCAGCAGGCGCAGCAGCTGCGTTCCACCCTAATCAAGCAGCCCCAATGATGAGTCCGGTCAAATCCGTCGCCCTTTCGTTGCTGCTTATATGCGCGGTCTCCTTCCCGCTCTCCGGTCAATCAACTTGGCGCATGGCCCATCGTGTTCAGCTGGGCTATGAGCAGGATTCCAACGTCGCCGAAGCCGTGGAGCAAGCGGTCCGGGCGGAGAACCTGCGGCTGTTGTACGACCTTCAGGTGCGACGGCGCAGTTTGTCGTTTTCCTATCAGGCCGGCGCTCAGGTCTACCCGGATTTTTCCTGTGAGAACAAATTGACGCATGAGATCAGCGCTGCGTTTTCCCGGCCCGTGAGCGCCAGGGTAGAGCTGGGCGCCCAGCTGTGGAGCAGGTTCAAGTTTTTTTTCGAATCCGAGCAGGATCTGATCTGTGGATTTCTGCAGCCCTTTCTGCGCTATCGGATGGATACCGCCACCTGGCTCGAGCTGGGGTTTCGTCAGGAGGCGCTGGATTATGCGAATTCGGATTACTTTGATTACGCCGGTCCCGGCCTGACTCTGCACCTGTATCGACGGATTGCTCCTGGGTGGACGCTGTCGCCGTTGATCGCCTGGCAGCGGAACGTTTTTCAGCGCGCATCCTATGCCTATGCGCCGAATGGCGCCTATCTTTTCCTCCAGCCTGACCGGCAGGAGGACGGACTGCTGGCCGCGGGCCTGCACAGCGAATGGATGTGGCGCAGTTTGTTGATGACCTGTCAGTACAAGTTTGAGAGCAACCATTCCAACAGCTATGGTTACGACTACCGGCGCCATGTGTTGACCGCACTGTTTGTCCAGGCCTGGCGGGAGTGGTTCTTTCGCGGTTATTTTTCCTGGCAGAAGAAAAACTATCCCAATGCCCTGCGGCCTTTTCTGCCCGTGCAGTTGGACACCGAGCAGGAGGAGAACAACCTCATCGCTGTGGACGTGTCCCGCAATCTGCATAAACGGCTCGCGCTGGTGGGGCGAGTCGCCTGGTATCAGAACGAATCGCCGTGGGCGGATCTCTATTATCGCAAGCGCCTGCTGCAGGCCCTGCTGGAATGGCGGTTCTAGCGGATCGGTCGTTGCGGGGCTATATAGTTTTGCATCAAGCGATTTGTCTCGGACAATGAACCAAGAAGATAAACGCCCTGTCGCATTTTTTTAACCGAACAAGAGAAGCAGGAATCCTCGCTATGACTAATCCCGACCAACCCTCCCGATGGCGGCAGTTTTTGCAGCGCCTGCGTTCGCAGCAGTGGCGCGGCTATGTATTGATCGGCGTTATTCTCTATTTGGTTCTCGTCAACCAGTTTATTCGCGTGCGTCCGGACCATGTGTTTATCGCTCTGTTGTTGCTGGCGCTGTCTCTGGGCCGCGGCCGGGTGAAATATTTTGTCGTCGACTGGACGCCGTGGATTCTGTTCTGGATCTGTTATGACATGATGCGCGGCGTGGCCGACAACCTGCGCGGCGCCATCAACATCCTCTGGCCCTATGAGACCGAGATGGCCCTTTTCGGCCGTTTCTTCGGCGGCCAGCTGCCCAATTTTTTCGCGCAGAACTGGCAGATCCTGTTGCGCGGCAGCTGGGTCAAAGGTCTGCTCGACGCCTCCGGCGGTTTGTTCTACACCATGCATTTCGGCCTGCCCCTGCTGCTGGGCTGGGTTTTCTGGCATACCATGGATGACCGCAAAATGTTCTACCGTTTTGTCTGGACCATCACGCTGCTCAATTTCTCCGCTCTGGCGACTTTTATACTTTATCCCGCGGCGCCGCCATGGTATGTGTACAGCTACGGTTTTCAGCAGCCGCCGCTGATCGCCCATTGGGGCTTGGGCGCTGGCACACTGGTGGATGTGGACCGCATGATCGGCCTGAATTTTTTTCAGACCCTGTGGGGCGGATTCAATCCTAACCATTTTGCCGCCATTCCGTCGCTGCACGGCGCCTATCCCATTGCCGTGGCTTTTTTCACTTACAAAAAGTTCCGCAGGTATCCCGGGCTGCTGGCCATCTATCCGCTCGGCGTGTGGTTCTCCGCCGTGTACCTGAATCAGCACTACATCATCGATCTGATCATCGGCGCTTTTTATTTGATGATCGCCTATCTGCTGACTGATCGCGTGCTGCTGCCCCATGTCTTTTCGCGATTCATCGACTGGCAGCCCCTGCGCAAGCGGGAGGAGGCATAGCGTACAGGCTCGTCGGATCAGATACTTATAATTTGGAAGGTAAGCTATTGATAAACAAATCGGTTCCGCTTGATTGAGGGCTGAATGCCGGGGGATTTCGTGTGGCAGTTGCTTTATTTTCCCTTGACTTTTAGGCAAAAAATTGTAAATTATGTTTTCAAGGTCGGCGCTTTAGCTCAGACGGTAGAGCAACGGACTGAAAATCCGTGTGTCCGCAGTTCGATTCTGCGAGGCGCCACTGTAAAGAACCC
>DAIQOA010000179.1:0-8984 GCA_036788095.1 bacterium
GGTGCCAAGAGCTACGCCGAACTGTGCGGCTACGGCATGAGTGCCGACGCCGGCGACATCGGTGACAAACTGGGAAGAGGTCTGATTCTTCTCCTGCGCCGTCGCCAGAGTAACGGCGAACATCGCAGCCCAGACCAGATTGATTGCTTTTCTATACATGATCAACTCCACACTATTCTAGGATAAGCTCCGCGGATTCGAACCGTTATTTGATAATGGCCAACTTGCCGATTTTAGTGCCCACATTGGCAGCATCCACATGGTAAAAATAAACGCCGTGGGACACCTCCAGCCCGTCTTTGGTACGCAGGTCCCAGCTCTCGCGGCCCTGTTCGGCCAATCCATGATGTTCGATTTCCCGAACCAATCGTCCGGCGCTGGTAAAGATGGAAATTTTGCACTCAGCCGGCAGATTGACAAAATCGATGCGCCGGTCCCCTCGCCCCACGTCCTGGCTGACCAGACGCTTTTCCAGCGTGCTGGCGGCAATATAGGGATCCGGGACGGTGTAGATGTTTTCCATGGCGTTCTTGATCAGTTCCTGGCGTACTTCGGCGCCGATGACTTTGAAGGTGAAAACATCGTGGCGGTCAAATGGCTTCCGGGTCAGGAACTGGTACACATCGCCTTGTTTCGGGAGCACCTGATAGATGTTGTCCACGCCGCGCGGCAGTTCAAAGTTGATGCGCCAGGAGGTCTCGGTGTAGATGTACTTGGTCACACCGCCCACGGTGACCACCAGCGGTGAGGCCTTGATGGCGATCTGATCGCCGGCGCTTAGCACCCCTTTCAGGGAATCGCCGTTTTCCGACAAGCCGAAAATCACTTCAAAGGGCTGATCCGGATCGGTTATGTCGTACACTTTATAGTTGGTGCGGATCTCACGGCCGGGCACCGCGGAATAAGAGGTATCGGCGCCCATGGACAAAACGCGCACCTCATAATCGCGCGGCACGGCCCGGCATTGCGGATCATAGCCGCGCGGATCGCCGATCAGGTTGCTTGCGCCTTTGATCCATCCCGACCATTCGGTCTTGATGGAATCTTCGTTCATAATGTCCATCTTGAAGCCGTGGAACAGCTTTTCGGCGTATTCCTCGCTTTTATATTTGTCTTTGGCGCGCAACAGCGTATCGCCGCTGGTCACATCCACCAGGATGGCGCCGCTGGTCAAGCCGGTCTTGAACGTCTTGTCGAATTTCTCGATGGAAGCATCGTCCCGGAAAGACAGCTGATACTCGTGATTCCGTTTGATGCTGTCCGGAATCAACACCTCGATGTGAATTGTACCTGTGCCGAGGCCGGCGGTATGCTCCACGCCGGATTCCAGTTGCGGCGGCAGATAGCCGGCGGCTGCTTCCATGGGCACCACCACCGCGCAGTTGCGGTCGACAAAAACGGTCTGGCCCAGCACATTGGTCTGAATCACCGCCGTGCATTCCGTCGGACTGTTGGGGGTGAGATTTTGCCGGTCGGACAGACCGCGATCGAAGAAATCAGCCGCATAGCCTTTATCCACGGCCACCACGGCATAATAATAGGTCCGGCCGTTGGTGAGATTGGTGTCCACAAACGAGTGGCGCAGCCCGGTGTCCTCGCCCATATCATAGGCCACGCCCAGGTCCAACCCAGCGCCCGAACCGTTGCCGCCGATGGGAATCGGGTGCGGACCGGTCAGGCCGTCTTTGAGATCGAATTGAGCCAGGGGCTTGTACAAAAGCGGATTGCCAAATGCGTCGGAGACGGACTTGATGTCGCTGAACTGCGGATCCGTGCTGCGGTATATTTTATACATCTCAAAATCAGGCCCGTAGATGGGGTCTTTAGATTTCTCCGAGTTGTTATCCCACATCAACACCACCTTGCGATCGCCGACGATGGTGGACAGCACGGGCAGGCGCGGTGGTTTGGAAAAATTATAGTCGGAATCATAGATGCGCTGCATGGTGCGTTTGTTGCGCAGGATGTCGGATAGATCGTTGCCGCACAAGCAGGCGATGGCGTACTTTTGCCGTCCCTCTTTGCCCGGTTCCAGACGGATGAAACCGCTGCCGTAGCTAAAGGCCACGTCGCGGGTGTACTCTTCATCGATGGCAAAAGTGCCGGGTTGAATTTCCACGGTCCAGAATTCTTCGTCATAGGCCAAACGGTTGTCCACATCCTTGAGATACCAGGAGGTCAAACCGATTTGATCCGCCTCATCGTTGTCTGTTTTGCCGAAATTGGGTTCACCCTGATCCGGTTTGCCGTTGGCCTCGGAGCCGTTGGGATCCGGACCGGCATAGCCCTCATCCTCCGGACCGATGCCGTCGGAGCCCACATCATCCCAGATCGTCTCCAGATCGAGTTTGCCGTTCTGATTGTCGTCTTCGCCTTCATCCAATACGCCGTTATAGTTCCGGTCCTCCGTGTCCCATTGGCCGTTACCGTTGGCGTCTTCCCACTGTCGCCAATCCCCATCATCGTCGATCAAGTCCCATTGACTCTCGTCGATGAATCCATCCTCATCATCATCCTTGCGGTTGTCGCTGATGCCCGGGCTTTCCAAAAAGGCAAAACCGAAATAACCGGTCGGCAGACCCTGACTGGACTTGCCGCTCTTGTCCCAGACATAGGTGATGTCGTCCACCGTGTCAAAGTCAGAATCATCCATCGGCAGGGTGCCGCCGACATCGACGTCGCTGTACATACCGATGACGGATTTGGCGATGGCCTTGCCATAGTTGATGATATCATAGCGGGAGATCATGATATCTTCCGCCTGCCGGGCCACCCATTGATAATTTCGCACCTGCACCGTCAATCCCAGACCGCGACGGCCATTGGGCCATGGCCGGGTGTCCGGCGTATCGGTGCCGGGGAGATTGAAGGGATAATAGGAAAACTGGTCGATTTCGCGGTCGTCCATCACATAGTAAGATTCCTGGTCCGCGCGGGCATAATAGCCAAATTCACCGTTCCAGCGGCCGCTGCACGGGCCGATGCCGAGCGTATCGGTGATGGCGCGCGAGTCGCCTTCATAACTCTGCGGCGGCCAATCGGTGGGCCAGGTTTCACGCAGGTTGGTCATGGCCCCCCATTCGGATACGTTGATCATGCTGGGATCAAGCAGGCCATTGCGGTTAAAGTCTTCTGCCTGCTGCAGCACGCCGTCCCCTTCACCGAAATCCTGAGTGTCGGGAAATCCATCGATGCCGACATCTTCATTGACGCCGCCGATGTCATAGGTCGTAGAATTGAGATGATGATTGTTGAAATAGCGGGGCAATGGCTTCCAGTCATACCAGTGGCTCTTATCGGCCGACTGCTTGATGCCGCTGCGATGGAATCGCGAGGAGAGAATGTGGATGATGTTGCCCTTGGCATCCTTCACTTCCGCACCGACAAAAAAACCAAAGAGAAATCCATAGGAGATTCCCGAGCCTTTGGGCCAGATCATGGACCAGCCCGGCGAATTGTCCACATACCCATCGGCCAACTGGCCCTGGTTGACCCAACCGGTTTCAATGAGGTTGCCGTCGTGCTTGGAAAGGCGGACGTACCGCTGTAAACCGGTCGGCGTGGCTTGGCTTTTCAACAGCGCCGGCGTCATGGTGCGGGAGCTCAGATAGCTCGTGAGTTCGCTGCCGGCTGGAGCGCGGTAGAGCGCTTTGATGGCTTCTTCTTCTGCCGAGATCCGGGCCGGCAGGCATAGGGACAACACCATGGCCAAACCGATCCCGAAACCGGCCATGGCGCTCATTTTTTTACTTGTCATCACGTTTGCATCCTGTCTCTTTAATTGCATTTCCTGACTGAATCCGTTTGGTCAAAGGTTAGAATCGAACCGCTAATCCCATTTGCACCCGGCGCGGCTCTGAAAACCAGGACGGTTGATTATCCCACTCACTCATGGTGAACTGTCCCCCTTGTTGCAGCATCTGCAATTGCACCAGCTGATCATAGGGCAGACGGGCGTTTTCCGTGGCCCGGCCGGTCACCGAGTAAACTGCATTTTCGTTCATACGGTCCAGCAGGTTGTAGACCCTTAGAAACAGGGAATAGGTCATCTTGCCGAAGGTGAACTGCTTGTTGGCTTTGAGATCAACGTTCAGCTGCATCGGTTTGCGGGCGCTGTTTTTAAATTCGCGATCCGGGAGCGCCAGCTGCTCGACGCTGGAGGGCGAATAGGGCATGCCGCTGCCCGCGGTGGCGATGCAGGTCATTCCCCAATCGCCGGGTTTGTTAAGACCCACCACCAGGTTCACGGTGTGGCGTTGATCCCAATCCAGGGGCAGGATCTGACGCTCTGGGAACACGATGGACTCGCCGCTCATGCGTGTGGCCACCTCGATGACCTGGAGAAAGTTGGGGTCCGAAGCGCTGCCGCGCGAATACTGAAAGGTATAGTCCAGAGATCCGGAGAACAAGCCGGTGCGCATTTTTTCCAGCGAAAGAGTGAATCCCTTCACATTGCCATAATCGCGGTTGATGTAGCGGTAATAGCCCACCGCATCCACGGTTTTAACCGACTCGAGACCCAGCTGGTTGCGGATGTCCTTGTAGAAAAGAGTCACATCCACGCCGAACTGCCCGTTCAACTCCTGCTGCAGTCCCACTTCATAGGCGATGGTGCGCTCGGGCTTTAAATTAGGATCCCCCACGCTGGCGCCGGCCAGCAGCAGGGGCGTCATATTGACGTCCACCGGACGTTCGAACAGATACTGAAAGCTCGGCATCTGGAAAAAATGGCCATAGGAGACATGGAACGCACCCCGGTCAGAGACAGGAAACGAAAAACCCAGACGCGGGGAGAGCTGTTTCTTAGCGGCAGACTTATCGAGGTTGGCCGTATCGCCGATCTGCTCAGAGAGAGTGCGTTTGTCGACCAGGGTTTTGGCGTTGGGCTGAAAATAATCAAGACGAACGCCGGCATTGAGCACGATCTCGCCCAGCTCGATCTTGTCCTGAATATAAGCGGCGAACTCTAGCGGACGGCGCACATAATCGGTATAATCGCCGTCGGTAGCATTGGCCAGACGGAGCTTGCCCGATTCATAGGCATTGTTCCAATTCATCCAATAGTCGCGCATCGCCGCCCAATAATCGGTAAACTCGAGCCCCTTGCCGTTGATGTCGTTGCTGTACTTGTAGCTTTTCCAAAGATCGGTTTCGAGCATGGGTTGGTTCATGTAACGGATGTTGTGCTGCCGTGCTTCGAATCCCAACTTTATAAAATTGATACGATCGATCTGCCAATTCAAATCGCCGTTCATCATATAGACTTTACGGATGTTTTTATTGCGTCCGTACTGGTTATCCCCCTGAACAAAACCGGTCTGATCGTCTGAAGCGCCCAGGGGCAGATAGCCGTCGTCGCCGGGAAATTCGGCCACTTTGGTGCTTTCGTATAACCAGGATCGGCCGTAATTGTACTGATAAGAACCGCGGATGTTGTAGAAAAGAGTGGCAGAGGGGCTGTGCCGGAAAGCGAGAAAGTGGTGGTGGCTGTAACCGCGATACTGCGTGCGGCCGTCAGGTGCGTAGCGCCAGCTGTTGTCATATCCCCGGCTGTCGCCACTGGAGCCGAACAAGGAATAGGTAATGCCGATAGCCGGCTTGGGGATATAATTCAGCTTGCCGGTAAAAGTGAGCTGCTCGCTCTCGGACATGGGGATCAACGCCCGGTCGCCTGTCTTGAGCGAATCAGGGACCGGAATGCGGCCGTAGGAGGAGAGCTGATCGGCATAGCGCTGGGTGAACCAATGGCGGAAAGCGTCGATCTTCCACCCATCGATGGCGGCATAGCGGCGCTCGCCGAAAAGATGGCCGTCGCTGTTGTTGTAGCGGGCAGTGGCAAAAAAGCCGAGATTTTTCAATTTGGGCACCGGTCCGGAAAAGGTGGCCTGCACATCCTTCTCGTTGAGTGGATCCAACTTTTCGACGCCGACAAAACGATCGGAGTGGCTGCTGAGATTGTCGCCGCTGAACATCTGGATCTCGCCGTGATAATCGGTCTCGGCGTTTTTAGTCACCACATTGACGATGGCCGACTGGGCCGAACCGTATTCCGCGTTAAAGGTGCCGCTGATGACCTGCAGCTCCTTGATGATGGAATTTTCAATGGCCACGTTGCTGCCGCCGCCCTGAGAAAAAGCGTTGGAAACCGAGATCCCGTCGATCAGATAAGCGACCTCGCGGGAACGCCCGCCGCGGAAATGCAAGTCACCGCCGGCGCCGGTCACCACGCCGGCCTGCAGCTGGATGATCTCGGAGACTTCCTGAACCGGCAGATCCCGAATGGTCTCCGCATCGACGTAGGACGCTGTGCTGGTACGGTCCTTTTCAATGACCGGACGCTCCGCCTTGATTACGACCTCCTGGCCTTCCAGCGTCTTGGAGCTGAGCGAAATGTTCTGTGTGGTGGTTCGATCCACGTTGACCTTGACCTCTTCGATGGTCAACGCCGTGTAACCGATCATCGAGACCGCGATCTTGTAGGTTCCCGGGGGGACATTGATGATCTGAAAATATCCGTCCGGATCCGACACCGCGCCCCAGGTGGTGCCGACCAGCAGCACATTCACGCCTGGCAGACCTTCTTTGTTGTCCCGGTCGATGATGCGGCCGGCAATTTTTCCGGAGGTGCCGGCCAGCAGCGCACTGCCGGTCAGCAAAAGCCCGACAACGACGAACAGGCTCAATACTTTTGCTTGCAGCTTCATTCTACCTCTTTTCATTTTGACTCTTTCTAAACCATAGATTGTAAATAACTGAAAATTTAGGACCGCCTTTGATTCTCTTTAGGAGCATTTGACCACCCTCCACCCGGGCTCAATCATTCGCCTCGAAATCAGCTGCACCCCATCCTTCATCTCCAGCAGGTTGCAGGTCAGATGAATTCAGCAAGATTTGGACAAGACATTTGAGGAGGGAAACGCGGTACGCAGAATCAAATAGTGGCAACGGACCACGCACGTCCAGCGACCGTAAAAATCGATAAAGAAATTAATCCAATTTAGTTTAACTGTCAAGGGAAAAAATCATGACCTAGCACAAAAAATCACTTTGTCAGCAAGGTGGCGACGAATCGCCCTCTCATCAGCGCTTTATCCCGGACGGCCGGGCTATCGCTAAAAGCGCCGCTGTCCGCCGCCGATCCCGTCTGAAACGACGACGGAGATGAGGGCCATCAGCACAAGGGCAGCGGCCAGGATCGCCGTCACAACCAGGCCCCCTGCCCGCGCACGCTCAGCAAACAACGGCGACGGCTTGGACCGTGAGGAGGAATAGAGCAGCACCAGGCTGAAGAACAGCAGCCAGTAGACATATTGTTCCAGTTGCAAAAGCTCGTTGAGAAAAAAGAATCCTTTTTTCAAATGGCTCAACAGAATATAGAGGGCGGTCAACAGGAAGAACAGCGTGGTGGTGCTGCGCTTTCTCCAGGCATACCAGGCCGCTAACGCGAACAGAATCACCGCGCTTACGGCCAGATAGTACTGGGCATGGGCAAATTGAACGGGATTCATGGCATTCAGGCCGGCGGCCATTCGACAGAATTCCTCCAGGCTGAAAGCCTGCCAAACATTTACCAGCGGCAGGACGATGAACAATCCCAGCAGCGCGAGGGTACTGGAACGGCTAGAGACCTCGGCGCTCTCGGGCCATTCCTGAGTGTAAACTCCGTAGGCCAACCCCAATCCACCGCACGCCCCCAGAGTAAACTCCATGACGTTCCACCAGTTGAAAGGCCATCCACTGACCGCTCCCAGAGTCTGAAAAAAATTTCCCAGGGCGAAACCCAAGCCGGCGCCAAAGGCGGACCACAGTGCCGTTCGCAGCGCGCGATGAAATCGGTTTCTTTGCAGATACCAGGCCAGGCCGGCGGCCGCGCCCAGGCAGGCGGCCCAAAGCTCGGAACGCGGCGGCGTCATCCACAACTCCCACTGATAGATCAGCACGCCCCAGAACAGCAGTCCGGCTGCCACCATCTGCGTGAGCAGCGCCGGCCAGTCCGGCTTTTTATCCCTTTCGGACTCTAAACTCAGACCTAAAAAACCGCCGCCGATAAAACCGTACAGTCCACCGATCACCGCCAGCATGGACAGCCCATAGAGCACGTTGGCAAAATCACCGGATCGTCCGTATCCCACCACCAGACCGTAACTCATCATGCCGCCCACGCCCCAGCCGATGCCGCCCAGCAGAGACGCCGGCAAAGCTTTGCGCTGCCAATCCGGCCGCCCGCTGATCAGGATGAGGGCCAGAGATCCCACAGCGCCGGCCCAGGCGGCGCCCTGTTCATGGCCGAAATGACCGCGCAGCGCCCAGGCTAATCCAAGAGCCAGAGCGGTGAAGCAAAGCGGCCGTGTTCCCCGGAATAATGAAATTCTGTTCATGGCGCTCCTCCTGTTACGCGGTCTCTGCTGCAGTGCGGCAGACGTTTAAATCCAAAGGGTGAAAATAACACAGCCTCTGATCCACGACGGGCAGAGGCTGTTGATACAGACAGAATCATCAGAATCCGATTAGATGGAAATTTTATAATCAGCTTCTTTTTTCAGGGTTTCCAGCAGCGTCTCGGTCATGTTGCGGCGTTTTTCGCGTAACAGCTGCTGCTCCAGTTCGGCTTTGACATCCGCCAGCGGGCGGTTTTCTTTTTTGCGGTCAACGATCTGGAGAATATGGTAGCCGTAATCGGTCTCAACGATATCGGACAGCTGTCCCACCGGTACGGTGAACGCGGCGTCTTCAAAGGGTTTGACCATCTGACCGCGCGGAAAGTTTTCATACAGACCGCCGTTGTTCTTGGAACCCGGATCCTCGGTGTACTCTTTGGCCAGGGCGGCGAAATCTTCGCCCGCTTTGGCGCGATCCAAAAGTCCCTGCATCATGGTGTGCTTGACCGCCTTGGCGGAATCGCTCAAGCCGCGGGTGGTCAGAAGAATGTGCCGAACGCTGGCGGTTTTATCCTGAGTGTAGACATTTTCAAGTTCCTCGGCTCC
>DAIQOA010000180.1:0-8952 GCA_036788095.1 bacterium
CGAGTGCTCGAGGAACCGGCTCAGAGGATAGGCGATGGCCAGCACCAGCGTCACGACCAGGAAAACCGCCCGCAGCCTGCCCAGGCCGCTGAAAACCAGCCATCCGCGCCGTAAGATATAAAAATTAATCAGACTGTAGATGATTAAAACAACACTGAAAAACAGCAAAAAAGCTGACTGTTTCATAAGAGGGTATCCTGTGCGTTCAGATCGTTGACCCGTAAAATCCGCTCATTCGCCGGCGCCGGGTCTTGTATTCTGAGGCCGCCGGGTGAATCAAGTAATTTCGATAAATTTGGGCAAAAAAACAACTGTTTTAGACTATTTTTACTCTTGCTATTCAAATCAAGAAATAGTAATTTCTTCGGCTAAATAAATCATCTAACCAGAGGAAGGACTCTGCCTATGATCTCGATCAGGCCGCTGCGGGGATTACGGCCGCCCAAAGATCTGGTTGCCCAGGTGGCAGCCCCCCCCTATGATGTGATCTCCTCCGATGAAGCTAGAATCATGGCTCAGGGAAACCCGCTTTCTTTTCTCCATGTCAACAAACCGGAAATCGATCTGCCAGAGAACACCCCGTTGTACTCAGACCAGGTGTACGAAAAAGGCCGGGAAAATCTCCAGCGCTTTATCGCGCAGGGCGTGTTAAAGCACGACGCCGAGGAGGCCATCTATATTTACCGGCTGACCTGGAGAGGCCACGCGCAGACCGGCTACCTGTGTCTGTCGTCGGTGGATGATTATCTGCAGGGGCGGATTAAAAAGCACGAGTTGACCAGGGCGGACAAGGAGGCGGACCGCACCAAGCTCACCGACGTTCAGAACGCCCAGGTCGGTCCGGTGTTTCTGTTCTATCCCTCCACCCCGACGCTGGATGAGGTTCTCCAGCAGACCGCAGAGACCACCGCGGAGGTCGACTTTACCTCTGCCGATGGCGTTCGCAACCAGCTGTGGGTGATCGCCGATCCTGAGCGCATCCGTCACATTCAGTCCAACTTTGGCGAGCTGCCGGCCACCTATGTGGCGGACGGCCATCATCGCTCGGCGTCCGCTTGCAACGTCTGCCTGCTGCGGCGCAAATTGCATCCCACCTATACCGGTCAGGAGCCGTTCAATTTCTTTTTATCCGTAATCTTTCCCCATCACCAGTTGCGCATACTGCCCTACAACCGGGTGGTCAGGGATTTGAACGGATTAAGCGAAAAAGAGTTCCTCGAGGCGGTGGGCAGGATTTTTTCCCTTTCACCGTTGAGCGGCGGTTTTAGCGCCGGTCATCCGCATCGGTTCGGCATGTATTCGGCCGGACGCTGGTATGCGCTCACCGCTCAGCCGGGCTCGTTCCAGGAGCAGGACCCGCTGGACAGCCTGGATGTGAACATCCTGATGAAGCAGCTGCTGGCGCCGGTTCTGGCTATCGGCGATCCGCGCACGGACAAACGGATCAATTTTATCGGCGGCATTCGTGGAGATGAAGAGCTGGTGCGACTGGTGGATTCGGGCCGCTATGCGGTGGCGTTTTCGCTTCCCCCCACCACCATGGAACAGCTGATGCAGGTGGCGGATGCCGGGCTCATCATGCCGCCCAAGTCCACCTGGTTCGAACCCAAATTAAAAAGCGGCCTGGTTGTGCATACCCTGGACTGATAACAATTCGACGGCGCTTGCGGGACCGGCTTTTTTCACGACAAGAAGCTCTCTCGCCGGCGTGTCGCAGGAGGAGGAAAAATGAAAATTCTTTTGGCTGAAAGCTTTGACGCCTCGATGGCGGAAAAACTGCGCGCCTACGGCGAAGTGACTCAGAACCTCGCCGATGCGGCGACGGCCGAGGTGGTGATCGTGCGCAGCAAAGTCAAAGTGGATAAAGCGTTCATCGATGCGGCGCCTAACCTCAAGCTGGCGATCCGCGGCGGCGTGGGCATGGACAATATTGACAAGGCCTATGCGGAATCGAAGAACATTCTGGTGCGCAATACCCCCAAGGCCTCCAGCATTGCGGTGGCCGAGTTGGCCTTTGCCCTGATGATCGCTCTGCCCAACCACCTGGCGGCGGCGCATCACTCCATGGTAGAGGGCAAGTGGCTGAAAAAAGAACTGGAGCGCACCGAACTGTACGGCAAGACGCTGGGCGTGGTCGGCTGCGGCCGCATCGGTCAGCAACTGGCGAAGCGGGCGCAGGCCTTCGGCATGCTGGTGCACGGCTTTGATCCCGGCGTGACTGAATCCCCCTACATGCAGATGGAAAAAGATCTGCAGACCATGCTGGGCAAGTGCGATTATCTCTCCCTGCATCTGCCGCTGAACGACGGCACCCGGGGAATATTCAACGCTGCGCTGATCGCCAAATTGAAAACCGGCGTTTATATCATCAACACCGGCCGCGGCAAGACCATTGTGGAAGAGGATATGGTGCAGGCGTTGCAGAGCGGCCAAGTGGCCGGCTATGCCACGGACGTGTATTACAGCGATCCGCCCACCGGCTCGCCTCTGCTCAGCGCCCCCAACGTACTGCTGACGCCGCACCTGGGCGCCGCCAGCAAAGAGAACATGCAGCGCATCGGCTACGACATCCTGGAGCTGCTCGATAATTATAAATCAGGTCGACTATAGAAAAAGGAGCGTATTATGGCAAGAGTCTATAATTTCAATCCCGGCCCTGCTGCTCTGCCGCTGCCGGCGCTGCAGAAATGCCAGGCCGAGCTGCTGGAATACCCGGGCGCCGGCCTGTCGATCATGGAGATGAGCCACCGGTCCAAAGAGTTCGAGCAAGTGCTGGCCGACACCCAAGCCCTGTTCAGAAAATTGATGGGCCTGTCGGATGCGTACAAGATTCTCTTCCTCGGCGGCGGCGCCAGTCTGCAATTCACCATGATTCCAATGAACTTTATACCGGCCGGCGGATCCGCGGATTACATAGTCACCGGCGAATGGGCCAAACGGGCATGCAAAGAGGCCAATCTGGTCGCCAAAGGCCGCGTGGCCGCCAGCTCGGAGGACAAACAATTCTCCTATCTGCCGGATGCGCTGGATTTGGACCCTGCCGCCGCCTATGTACACCTGACCTCCAACAACACCATCTTCGGCACCCAATGGTCGGCGTACCCGGACGTACACGGCAAACCGCTGCTGGCGGACATGTCCTCGGACATCCTCTGCCGACGGACCGATTTCAACCGCTTCTCCATGATCTATGCCGGGGCGCAGAAAAATCTAGGCCCCGCCGGCGTAACCGTCATCTTTCTCCGTGACGATTTTGCCGACACGGCGAACAAGAACCTGCCGACCCTGCTGGCGTATGAAACCCACCGCAAAAACAACTCACTGTACAACACGCCGCCGGTCTTTGCCATCTATATGATCAAACTCATGCTGGAATGGATGGAGAGCGTGGGCGGTCTGGCCGCGGTCGAAAACACCAACCGGCAGAAAGCGGAGCTGCTGTACAAGACCATGGACGAGAGCGGCGGTTTTTATCGCGGCACGGTTCGTTCCGATTGCCGCTCATGGATGAACGTGCCCCTGCGCCTGTCGTCCGAAGAGCTGGAAGCGGAATTTCTCAGCGCAGCGAAAAAAGAGGGTCTGGTCGGTTTGAAAGGCCATCGTTCGGTGGGAGGCATCCGGGTGTCGATGTACAACGCGGTCTCGCTGGAGGCGATCAAGGTTCTGACCGACTTTATGAAAGAATTTCAAAAGAACCGTTGATCGAAACGGGCCGAAAGGCCCGTTTTTTATTGTGCGGGCGCCTTTTGATAAAAATGGATGAGAAACTCGGCATCGCGCGGATTGAGATCAAAACGGGTGGTGGCCTCGTTGATCAACGGCCACAGCTTCTGTTGGGGATCCGCCTGCAGCTGCTCCGAGATCCATTTGATCGCCCGGCGAACCTCTTCCCCTTCCGGCATGGGATAAGACATGTCTGATTCCTTGCAACGATCACGTTGCGCTACGATGACGTGTTGGCGTTGATTCTCCTGATCCTGGCCAAAACCGGCGGATGAGAATAGTGAAGAAAGACGTAAAAGGGGTGCGGGGTGAGATGGCTCAGGTCATCCCGCGATAATTTTTTCAACGCCGCGATCAGATCTTGGCCCAGGCCGGAGGTGGCGACGGCAAAATCATCAGCCTGAACCTCGTGCCGGCGCGAGAGCAGGTTCAGCAGCGGCGACAGGATCATTTCGACGGGCGAATACAACAGGGTGAAAAAAAACATGCCCGCATACACAGAGACGGCCTGCATGTAAAAGGCCTGGTGCAGGGCGGGCTCTCTGATGAAAAGCGACAGCAGAAAAAACATCACCCCCAAATGCGCGATGCTCATCGCCGTGCCGATGAGGATGTGCTTTTTCTGGTAATGACCGATCTCATGCGCCAGCACCGCGGTCAACTCGGGGACCGTGTGTTTTTCAATAAGGGTGTCATACAGCGCGATTCGTTTGTTCCTGCCAAAGCCGGTGAAAAACGCGTTGGACTTGCTCGACCGTTTGGATCCGTCCATGACCAGAAAATTCTGCAACCCGAATCCCACCTTGGAAGCATAGCGGAAAATAGAATCCTTCAAATCCCCTTCGGGCAGCGGGGTGAACTTGTTGAAAAGCGGCATGATCCAGATGGGAGCGACAAAATGCATCAGCAAAAGATAGGCCGCGCTGACCAGCCAGGCGTACAGCCAGGCGTAGCTGCCGGCATACTGAAAAAAAGCCAGCAATCCGGCCAGCAGCGGGGCGCCCAATCCCACACCAAGCAACGCGTTTTTTAACAAATCCAGGATGAACGTCCTGACCGTGGTGCGGTTAAAACCGAACCGCGCTTCGATCACAAACGTATCGACCACGGAAAACGGCAGGGAGAGCAGGCCGGCGGCCAGTGAGAGAAGACCGATGAACGCCAGGCCGTTCGCCACCGGCGACCATCCCCAGCCGCGAATCCACTGATCGAGCGCATTGAATCCGCCCAGAACCCAGAAGGTCAAAAGCACCACCAGATCGAAGGAAGACTTGACCCGGCCGAACAGCGAATTCACTCGCAGGTAGGACTGCATCTTTGCATAGGCTGCATCATCAAAGACGCCGGCAAACTCTTCGGGCAAAGGGGCGCCGAGCGTTCTAAGGTTCAGCCGGTCGGCGGTCCAGTTCAGCAGGAACTCGGCCAACAGGGCGGCAAGGATAATGATGAAAAAAACATTCATAGGACTCTACTAATTTTTCGGCTGTTTTACAAACTTTAGGCTTTAGTTAAACGGATAACGCACGGCCGTCCCGCGGGCGCCGATGTGCACCGCCATTTCTTTGGCTTTTTCATCCACCGTAATCCGAACATAGTTGCCCGGCCCATCCGCCGTGGGATTGGCGATGGCCGCCATCGGCGCATTGCCCTGTTCACCGTACCGGGTGTTGAAGTGAAGCTGATACAGGCCCTGCAACGATGGCTGCGACCGCAGGGCGGCCAAGGTCCGCGGTCCCGGGCCTTTCTGCGGACCGTTCATGACCACCGCCACCACCGGCTGGATGGCGCGAATCAGTTCGGGATGATTGCTCATATCCAGGCCGTGATGTGTGACCTGGTACAAGTCCACCTGGCCCAGCCGGTTGACCGGCGACACCAAATGATGCTCTACGTTCTCAGTGATGTCCCCGCCGAGAAAACAGCCAAAATCACCCCAGGTGAGCAGCAGGGCGATGCTGCGGCCGTTGTCCGAATGATCCGGCGGTGCGGGTTCAAATCCCGGCGCTGCCGCATCGATATCGCCGGAAAAACCCAGCACTTGCTTTTCCACTGCCACCACCCGCAATTCGATCCGCTGATCCTGCAATGGGATCACATCGCCGGGCCGCAACGTGCGGGCCCGGCCTCCGGTGGCCTGCTGATATAGCGGATAAAGAGTGCGAAACCACTCGCTGCGTTGCTCCTGCTCCGGGCCTGGACTGCCCTTGTCGTAAAAATTTTTCACCGGAATCTTTTGCACCACCGGCAACAGCGCACCGAAATGATCGGAATGAAAATGGGTGGTGATCAGATGATCGATGCGCTCCAGTCCGGCATCGCGACAAGCCTGCAGAATGCGGCCGTCGTCGCGGCCTTGTGGCTCCAGCGAGCCGGTGTCGATCAGCAGGGATTCGCCGGAAGGCGTGACGATCAGCGTCGAACCGCCGCCGACCATATCGAGGAAATAAACGGTCAGCCGGCCGCTCCGGCACGCCAGACTGGAACAGGCGACCAGCAGCAGAATGAGCAGGCTTTGCAGCGGCATCAACGTTCCTTTCACATTAGGCCGAACGTTTCACGCACATAGGCCACGTTGCTTGGGTGTCGGGCAGAAATTGATTTTCCCGGTTTTCAGCAAGTTCTCCATTCCATCATCAACCTCTTGAACAGGTGCTGCTGACTCGCACTGCTGCGCGAAACTTCGGACCAGGCCATGGTTGCCTCCGCTCCATCGTGGCAAAGAGTAATGGCAAGTGCAGGGCCAGGTTTACGCAGGTACTGCGAACGAATCATAAAGACAGGGGCTGGTTTCCCAAACCCTTTTGCTTCATCAGCTTTTCAATATCCTTGACCTCTTTGATCAATCCGGAGGTGATCACCCGGTTTCCGCCTTCCACAATCCACACATCATCCTCGATGCGAATGCCGACAGAGCGGTATTTCGCGGGAATGGCAGGATCATCAGCCGGAATGTACAGGCCCGGCTCCAGAGTCACCACCATGCCGGCCTCGAGCACCTCACGGCTGCTGACATCGTGCACCTCGAGACCGATGTCATGACTCACCCCGTGCGGTAAAAAGCGTTTGGCCTCCTCCGCCTTTTTAATCAACCCCAGGCGCATCAACTCCCGGCTGCACACCTCCTGCGCTTTTTCTTCAACCTGGCGGCGGCTGACGCCGGGCTTCATCACCGCCAGCGTCTCTTTCTGTATGGTCAGCACCGCTTCATAGAGCTCGCGCTGACCCTCGGTGAACACGCCGCTCACTGGAATAGTGCGGGTGATATCCGCTGAATAACCGTTGTATTCAGCGCCCACGTCCATCACCACCATATCGCCCGCCTGCATGCGGCGGTCATTGTCGTCGTAATGCAGAATCAGCGAATTGGGCCCTGAGCCGACGATGCTGGGAAAGCCAGGGCTCGCGGCGCCGAATCGTTGGTACGCATATTCGATGACCGCCTGCAGCTCATACTCGTACATGCCCGGCTCAGCGCTCTTGATCGCCTCGCGCAGACCAGCGGCGGTGATGTCCGCGGCTTTTCGCAGCAGGCGAATCTCCGCATCGCTCTTGATCTGCCGCAGCCGGTTGAGCGGTTCAGCCACCGGCTTGATGGTCAGGCCGGGGTGTTGGCTGCGCAAAGTTTTTCGCATCTCCCGATCGAGAAATAGGTGCTTACCCGTGACCGGTTCTTGAATGAATACCGGCTTGGGGAGCGAATAATACAAAGTGCGGATGCCGGACAGAGCCTGGGTGAGGAACGCATCAAACCGGTCCATGGCCAGCATGGTGTCGCACCCCGCGTCAAGTTGCGGCGGCCTTTGGTAGGCGGCGGAGGGGAACGCCTTGCTGCTGTAAAAGCAAATCGTGTGCATGGCTTTGCCGCCAACGTTCACTCCACGGGGGCTGAGCATCAGCAGGGCGGATGGATGCCGCCATCCGCACAGATACAGCATGTTGCTGTCCTGGCGAAAGGGATAGTCGACATCGCCGCAGCGATTTTTGACGCCGGCCGAAGCGACCAGCATGAGGTCGGTGCTGTCCATCTGCTGCAGAACCTGACGGCAGCGCCAGGCGTAAAGCGTGTCCGGCGGCTGCACAGCGTCGGATTCAGCGGCAAAAAGGGACGCAGCTAATAAGAGAAAAACCAGCAAGTGCTTAATCATGGAACGTTCCTGGAGTTCTAGTGCGCTGCACCGCTAGGGTAAAAGGTTCAGTTTGTGATGCATGGTTTGAGTCTGAGTCATGGTCATGTTCGCTCCGCCGCTGATGGCAATGCTGGTGACCTGCTCCGTAGAGCCCTCCACGGCGGCGAGGATGCCCTTTTTTTCGTTATAGAGCAAAAATCCGTTGGTGGTTCCGTCTCCCTCGATAAAGAAATCAGCGCCCATTTGATTGCCCTTGCCGGTGAGGCTCAATGGTCCGGCGAGAATAAAGCGCGAACAGGGATCGCCGTTGACAGTCTCGGTGCCGGCCAGGGTGTATTCAATGGCGGGTTCGACAACGATCTGCATATTGGCTTGTTTGGTGGTATCCTTCTGCGTGTTGGTCCATTTATCGCCCGGAGCCATGGGCTGGTCCGGCAGGTCGGACAAAAGCCGGCGCAGATAGATATGCGGATCGCTGTTCATGATTCTCTGAACCATCGGATTGTTATTCAGAGAATCGATGACGGTCAAGGATTTGGTGCGGCCGTATTGATTGACGACCAATTTGGCGCGCTTGCCCAGCAGGTCGTTTAAGAGCATGGTGGTATCCATCTGCATGCTCTTGATCGAGATCGTCAGAGAATCGTACCAGGCTTCGAAAGAGAGGTCGCCGTCGCTGTTTCGTTCGACCGCTTTGAGGGAGATGAGCATCCGTCCGGTCGAAGTGGTTTCAAAGTTTCGCCCGCTCATATCCATCACCATTCTGATATCCGCCACCATCAGGTACCGATAGGTTTGTCCCGGTTCATAGCGATAGGTGAAAGAGGTTTTGGGCTGTGCCCAACCGGCGGAGACCATCCAGGTCAACGTCAGCCAAATCATCACTTTTTTCATCGTAGGTTCTCCCTCGTAAAAGTGCGGTCTCTGCGAACCGCGTTGTTAGGGTATGTGCGTAGTGTGCAACACCGGCCGGATATCCGAGTTGGCCAGCCGGTGAACGGTGCGATAAGCCAGTTTAGCGGCCAGCGTCAGCTTGCCATAATTGATCTTTTCAGCTTGATCGCTGACCTGATGATAATCCGGATGCAGTCCGGTATTAAAG
>DAIQOA010000181.1:0-8808 GCA_036788095.1 bacterium
CCACCACGAGGTGGGAATCCGGAATGCCGTCCTCCCGCAACTGCCGGCGGATGAGTTCCGACCGATGATCCGCGCCGACTTTGCCGATGACCGTGATCGGATAACCGCCGTTGATTTTGGCCAGATCCAAACCGACGTTCAACGCCATGCCCCCGGTGCTGTAGCAAATTTCTTCACCAGCCAATTCTTGCGCATCGACGAATCGGCCGGCATCGACATAAGAAAGCTGGCCAGGTACGATCGCCGGCGTCAATTCATCCACCAGACAACTTCCTATAAGAGCAATGCCGTTTGTGTCCGCCACCATCAGTCGACGCCTTTCTCGGAAAGGAGAGTAGATGAAAAATCAGCAACCTGCCGGACCAGAGAGGCGTACGATTCAGCGGTTTTGCTCCAGCTGAACCGGCCGGCCTGAAGAAAACCCTTTTGCACCATGGCATAGTAGCGATCCGGTTGATTCCGGTAAAGCGCACTCGCCTGGGTTAGACAGTCAGCTAAGGAATCGGCCATGGCGTTGAACCAGACATTCTGTTTGCGCAACGCTGCGATAGGCGTAGACATAAAAGTCTTGATCCCTTCGGAGCCGGCTGCGCCGGCTGGCTCGCGGTATAGCAGTCCGCTGACATTTGGTTCGATCTGATCGATCAGCCCTCCGGTGGCGCGGGCGATGGTGACCGTGCCGTTGGCCATGTACTCGATGGCGGCGCCGAACGGCTCATAGATGGACGGCATCACTCCAAAAGTGCTTCCGGCCTGCAGTTCCGCAAAGCCCTGTTTCATGCGTATGGGGAATACAGTGATGTTGCCCCGGCATTTGCAAGCGACCTCATAAAAATAATCCAGATCCGCTGCACGCACCGGCATGGGCGTCAAGATCACTTTGATCTCGTCACGACTGAATTTCTCCAGCGCAGCCAACAACACATCAAATCCTTTTTGCATCAGGTCGAGCCGCCCGCTCATCACCAGAATCGGCACATCCTCGGGCAGATCCGACAACGGTCCTCTTTGCCAGCTGAGTTCACCGAAACGTTCAGCCGGCTGATAGGTCTCCAGAATCTGCAGCAGCTGACGACGGTTTTTTAACTTGATCTCCTTGAGCTCATGCAGGGTGTGATTTTCCCGCTTAGGGAATTGGCTGGAAAATGGAATGAACGGTCCGTTGTTGACGCCCCGCACTCCGTTTTTGTTAAAGTAGGACTGCAAATGCGGAGTGAAATGAAGGGTCTGTAGAACATCTTGAGTGAACTCTTTGGCAAAGGTGTCGCTCACCGTAGTGATGGGCGCATCGATCAGGGAGAGGCCGATCTGGTAGGCGGTGGCGCCGGAATAGAGAAACCGGCTGACATGATCCACTTTTTCCCGCGGCATTACCTTTTGGATGGCGGCACAGCTCAGAAACGCGTCATAGGGATTGTGCATGGTGATCATGGACAGACAGGATTTAACGATTCCGGACAGCATCGCCTGCTTGCCGGTAAGCGCCAGCAAAGCAGTTTGCCACTCTTGCAGGTGCAGGACACTTCCCTCATCCAAGCCGAGCGCCCGCAGCGCGTAGGGGATCGCCTGGCAGAAAAAAAGCGAATTGTCCACCAAAGCCTTCTGGTTTTCTACTGGTGAATCGGGGAAATAGAGGTAAGGATCAGCAATGGCATTCTGGGCGTTGAAAAAGCCATCCGCTTTGATATAGTACTCATTGAGGCCGTCCTGCGCCGGAGCTTGTTTCTCTGGAATGGTTCGATACAGTTCGGTTTTGATTTGGCTGTCGGCAAAAGGCACTAACCATTCGTGGCCGGTCTTTTGCAAACGTTCGTTGTCTATGAGATGGGGATAATAAGGCGTGAACAGCTGCACCGACTGATACAGGCCAAGCGCCCGAGTATCCGGAAGGATGTTAACTGTGACCGCGGCCAGGCCGCCACTTTTGGCGAAACGGTTTTCAAAGGAACAGAAGCAATAATGGCGGGCGCGAAAACGCTCATAGATTCGGCGAAGTTCATCCGCCTCTGCACTGGTGAAATACAGTCCCAGGCTGCTCCAATCGCGCTCAAAACCAGATGGGGTATGCATGCCTACTCCGATGAATTCATTTGGATAGTTTAATCATTTGGCGAGTGTAATTCAAGGAAATTTTTCCAGGCTCAGCTTGCGGACCAATCTTCAGTCCTATGAGAATTGTCTTGATCTTTAGTCAAGGAAATTTTAGTTTATCCGACTGTTGGACTGGGCTCTGTTTCTACCAATTTCACGGAGGGTGCTATGTTGATCCGTTCCCTGTTTTACCTTATCCTCGCCTGGTCCGCTGCTATCGCGGCAGGACCGAACATCGTCTTTGAGGATTATTTTAAAGATCAATCCCTGCGCATCGATTATTTTCATATCGGAGATGCCCGTGAGGAAACCATCACCATCGACCAGATATGCGTTGAGCCGAAATGGCCCGGCAGCACCGTTCATCTGGTCTATCCGTTCGATTATGGCCGCTATGGCGTCAAGGTGTACAGCATATCCGGCAATCAGCTGATCTACTCCAAGGGATTCGATTGCATGTTCGGCGAGTATAAAACCACCACGCCGGCGCTCGACGGGGTCAAGCGGACGTTTCAACGCTCGTTGCGCATCCCTATGCCGTTGCAGCCCATCCTGCTGGTGATCGAACTGCGAGATAAGGATAACATCCCCAGACCTATTTTCAAACAGAGAATCGATCCGAATGATTATCATATCCTGCGAGAAACCGCATCCGCAGGGGACCAGGTTTTTACAATCGTGTCCAATGGCGACTGCCACAGTAAGGTGGATTTGGTGTTTCTCGCAGAGGGCTACCGCCTGGCGGACCAGGATAAATTTATTAAAGATGTGAACAACGTCATCGAGTCCATGTTCGCCATCGAGCCCTTTAAGAAACATCGCTCCTCTTTTAATATTCATGCCGTACTGCGGCCATCGCCGGAATCCGGCGTGGATCAGCCGCGCGAACAGGAGTGGCGCAAGACCGCTTTCAACGCCTCCTTCAATGCCTTTGACGTGGACCGGTATCTGTTGACCGAGGAGGGATTTCGCATTCAGCAGGCTGCCGGCCAGACGCCCTGCGACGCTCTTGCCATTTTAGTGAACCATAGCCGCTACGGCGGCGGCGGGATTTTCAACGATTACTGCATCAGCACCGTGGACAATGAACGCAGCAAAATGGTGTTTGTCCATGAATTCGGCCATTCGTTCGGCGGATTGGCGGATGAGTACTATTCCTCTGAAGTCGCTTATAATGATTTTTATCCCCAAGGCGTGGAACCTCCGGAGCCCAACATCACCGCTTTGCTGGATCCCGCCAAAGTCAAGTGGCAAGGCCTGCTCTCCCCCGGCCTCGCAATACCCACAGAGTACGGCAAGGAAGAGCGGGACAGTTTGACCATTGCGCTGCAAAAGAACAACGCGCAACGCCGTGAAGAACTGAAAGCCAAGCCGGAGAACAAAAAGGTGAAGGAGCAGTATGACCGGAAAGAGCAGCAAATCCGCAAAGAACTGGAAGCTGTGCAGCGGCGCTATCAACACCTGGAGGATAAGGTTGGAGTTTTCGAAGGCGCCGGCTATTCCACCAAGGGACTCTATCGCCCGATGATCCATTGTCTGATGATCCACCACCCGCAGAATCAGTTCTGCCTGGTTTGTCAAAAAGCGATCGAACGGATGATCGATTATTATTGCGGCCAATAGCCGCGGTTGAACACACCGTCACTCTTTCGTAGATCGGATGAATACCGGCCGCTTCTTCGGCGAGCGGCCGGCCAGGTGACACTCACGTTGCGTAAGTTCACAGTGTCTTCAGGTTTTGCATTTGTATAAAAACGATGGGTCATAACAAAAGCATAACCAGCGCAGCAGTGGATTTATTATTGAACCGTCAGGCTGAATTCCACAAACCGGCCCGGGGCCGTATCGTCCACCCGCAAGCAAACCTTGCCGTCCTTTTGCGCCACGTTTGCCCCTTTAACTTGCACGATGGTGCCCATCTCGGATGGCAGCCATTCATAGCTTTGACCAGAGAGACCTTCTGCGATTAAAAGAACGGCTTTGTCAAGCAAACGCACATCAATTATCTTTAATCCCTGATTAGGTTCCGCCAATCGGTTGGGCGGTAAACACAGCGGCAGCTTGGCCGCCTCTTGATAGTTGAACGCGACGTGTAGAGAATCCACGAGGTCGACCTCTATAACCGGCTGCACCGACTGGGGATGCGTGGTCATCGTGCAGACAGTAGGTAGACCGTTGATCTTCGCCTCCACCCCATCTGTTCCGGACCAGAGATGTGGTGCGAGCCGCAGATGCAAGGGATCTTTTTTTCGTGATGTGATGATATAACTAACAGTGCAGCGGCCGTCCTGCCGACGAAAATCTTGCTCCAGTTTTAAAGCTGGATGTTTCAGGCTGAGCGACTCGTAGCCCGGCAGAACGCGTGGTTCGAAACAGAGCTTGCGGTGCGGCAGATCCAGGCAGAATCCGAGCCAACCACGTACCATAGCGAGCGCTACGGCCGAAGAAGAAAATCCCTGCTGGGCCACCGCTTCTGCCGGCCAGGTGTGCAAGCGACCTGAATACAACTCGGGGACGCAGCCGAGATTGTTATCGAACGTCTGTGCGGCCAGGCTTTTGAGATTGCTGAAAGCCTGTCGGTTCAACCCCATGTTAAATTGTCCGAGCGACACATAACCGGTGAGAAAAGGCCAGACCGCCCCATAGTTATAATTGAGTCCGTCGAAATAGCGGCTCTGTTCAGAGAGGCTGCGGACGCCCCAATCGGTGCTGATATCAGACCTGCACAACCGCTGCAGGGAAGCATAGCGATGCGTCGAGTCGCCCAGCTGAAATATAGCAGGCAAAGCGATCCAAGGAGAGAGCTCTTGAATTTGCTCACCCTGTTCACTAAAGGCGTTGGCATAGGTTTGGGCGGTGGCGTTCCAGAATTTTTCATCAAAGATTTTTTGCGATCGCAGCCAGGCGGTTTCACTTTTGCGCTGCAAGGATCGATCCGCCATCATTCGCGACAGCGCGTTCGTTTTATGATAGGCTGCCACGGTGAGGGCGCCGGTGTAGATATCCGTGGCTAATTCAGTCAACGCACCATATTCCACTGAACCCAGGCCTGCCCGGCTGTTGTCGATCAGCCCATCTTGATTGACATCCGTGGACAGACACCACTGAAAGGCCTTCTTCAGCGCCGGCCAACTCTGCCGGATAAACGCCGTGTCCGCGGAAGAGATAAAATAGTCGTGCAGGGCGATGATAAAAAACGGTGTGGTATCGCCGTGAATATAACCATAGGGATAACGGCCGAACCAGTCGATGTAAGCAGCGGACTGGGAGAGTTCGTGGGCCATTTTTCCGTCCGTGCGCTGCCATTTTTGCGCAAAGGCCAGGGCGCTGCGCGAGGTTCTCAGCGCGCTGCTGCTGTTGAGCGCCAGGCTGTTGAGAAAAGCATCCGTGCCGAAGAACCAAGCGAAACCCGGCCGTCCGCTGGTGCCTGAAGCGCCCAAACCGGCGACAAGCCCTTCGCCTAAATCAGGATTGCTCACCAGCAGGTTGTCCAGGGAGAGTTTCGACCAGGCAAACGCCAGATTCAGCTCTCGATCCGGCGTGATCACTTGCAGGGTGTTTGTTAAAAGCCTCTGGTAATGGGCTGCTGTCTGCTGAAAGATGTTCTGAGGCTGACTGCACAATCTCTTGTATTCCGCCTTGAGCGAATCACGCTTTCCTTTACCGCCATACAGGTAGATCGGTATATAGCTGTTTTTTACCTGCGCCGGATCGTCAATGTCAATTCTGAACTCACTCGGTGTATCGGACAGCATGTGAGCGGGTGTGTAGGACAAACCCTTTGCCGCCGGCGAACCGATATAGGCGGTGTGGCTGCGGGTCGATTCGGAAATCTGATAGGCGTTGAGTTCTTCATTCCAATAGGCGGATTGCCCGCCGAATCCGGCGGGCCACATGGGCTGTAAAACCGGCAGAAAGCTGCACAGAATGGTCAGCGGCTCAGCACTGTCCACCTGCAGCAGGATCATGGCAAAGGGATCATCGATGGCAGTGATGTAGGTGGCTTTGACGGTGAACGATTGCCATGAATAGGTCAGCGTGGTGGTGGACGGAGTGACGTCGATGTATTGGACCAGGTCCGCGGCCGGAATGGGCCGTGCCGAACGGCCGAGTAAAAAGGAAAACTCAAAATGGCGCAACAGCTTGAGCGGATAAGCCCAGGCCTCGAACGAGCCGCTTTCGCTTCCCAGAATGACAAAACGCCGTCCTGCCTTGTGAAACGGCGTATGGGGCTGAGCTACGCGGTGCAGAGCCCATTCACTGGTTTCCAAAGGAAACGCCGGCAGAAATTTTTCCTCAGCAGGAAGATAAGAAATGCACACGAGCAAAAACGCTGTGATCGTTCGCATTCGCGGTCTCCTGTTTAGAGAAGGGATTCACTTTCCGCATGGTGATTTTTAAAATAACGCAGGGCGGCCTCCGTACGGCTGGAGGCATAACAATAAACACAGCCGGCCGGGCAGGTCTGATAAAGGCCGATATCCCGGCTCTGTGTGCAAAGACACCGCGTGCGTTGTGAGGGATCTTTCTTGTACCTCAGGTTCAGGCCGAACAGTCCGTTGAGCAGTTCGTGGTCGATGCAGGCGCCTGGTGGAATTCCCAGATCGGTATAATCTTCCGGCTCGGCGCAGGAGGAGACGACGAGGCGATGATCACGGGCAATAGATGCCAGGTCGGTCAGGAAGGAACGCAAGCCAGGCTGGTGCGCCGGATCGCCCGGATAGTGGCATTCCGCCTTTTGCAACCGTGCGCGTACTGCTCGGTATTCATCCAGCAGGCTGATCACCATACGTTCTACGCAGCCCTCCAATTGACGGCCGATCCAGTCAAGATTTTTTAAATGAAAGGAAGGCTCCAGGCCGTCGGCGAAAAAAATAGGATCATATCGCCAGATGATGCGCTGCCGGCCGATCTTGGCCGCCAGCTGTTCGAACGCTTTAAGGACTTTCGCTGCGGATTCCGCGTTTTTTTCATAGCGCTGCGGGTACTGGTTAAATGTGATCTGAAAGATAAATCGATAACCACGGTTTTGCAGTTCATCCAGATGACGCAGCAACGGTTGCGGATAGCGGGTCCAGAAGACGATGGCGGTGACCGCCTCAGGGCGCAGATCCACGCGATGGACTTGGGCGGGATAGCAGGGATTGGGCACAAGACAAAATCCGGAGGTCAACCGCTGCAGCAGCCAACGGGAATAGAAGCGGGGAAGGTCGGTTCTACGACTGGCGGAGATGATCATGAATGAAATCCGTTTTACAAGCCATTTTAAGCGTCGTGTTTTTTCTGGTCAGGCCATCGCGCGGCCCAAGGCGACGGCGGACTCACCGAAACGGTCGCGGATCTTGTCCATCGCTTTACCCGCTGCCGCCCATTTCGCATTCGGCGATTCCTCGAACAGCGACATCTGCTGGTAGGAGCGGCACAGGTCTGCCAGGTGCAGGGTCAGTTTGCGCACGCGAACCCGGCGGGTTAGCGTGCGCGCGAGCAGCGTCTCCGCGGTTTGCAGCAGCTGCCAATCGTTTTGCAGCGGATCGCATTTCAGCTGACCAGACTCTCCTTTAGCATCTGAATAACGGATTTCGAGAATGAGGCGCCGGGTGAAGAATTTTTTTTGCCGCAGGGTGCGGGTAGCGGCGGCCAGTAGACGAAACAGGAGTGCGCGCAGTTGATCACGATCGTTACTGTCCTCGGCCAGGGTCTCGCTTTCAACGACCTCGGGCGCGCGTTTGACCGGCTGAACCGGACGGTTGTCGATGCCGCGGCTGCGTTCGTAGAGCAACAGACCCAGGCGTCCAAACACCATTTGCAGATGTTCGGAGCGAACGACCGCCAGTTCCCTGATCAGCCGAATGTTCAACTCATAGAGTTTGGTCGCCACCGGGCGTTGCACGCCGGGAAGAAATCCCACCTGCAGAGGCGATAAAAACCGTTGTTCCTCGCCGGGACGGACATCGCACAGGCCGGCCGACGGGTCGTGCAGGATGGTGACATCGGAAGCGACCTTGCTGACCAGTTTGTTGCCCGCCACGCCGGCGATGGCATCGAGCCGCAGACGGTCATGGATCTCCCGTCGCGCCCGGCTGGCGGCATCTGTCACCGAGCCGAACAGTTTAGCCGATCCGGTCATATCCAGATACGCGTGGCCGAAGCGAAAAGGTTCCAAGATGGGGGTGAATTGCTGCAGGATGGACAGCAACGCTCGGGTGGCGCGTTGATAAAGATCCTCGTTCGGCGGCAGAACGGTCACCTCCGGGCACTGTTTTACCGCCTGGTTCAGGGGCATGCCGCGATATACGCCGTTCTGGCCGGCCTCGCGGGAAGCCGCGTAAATCAGGGAGCGGCCGGCTGCTTCAACCGCGATGACCACAGGGCGTTGCCGCAATCGCGATTCCAGCACGCGTTCCACCGCGATGTGAAAATCGGTGACGTCGATATGGATGATGGATCTGGACATGGCGTTGTTTTTTTAACGAGGTGCTGATAGCAAACAGATTGCGAAAAATGTCATTTTTTTATGGCAATGAGCGATCACCAAGCGATCGCCGAGAATAGCCGCGAAGCGGCCCTTTTTTAAATCGTCTTTGCGTCAATCTATTATCACGATTACGCTTCACAACATAAAAATCGGTCGCCCCTTCAGGGCTCATCCAAAAACATCTGGGGACCCAGGGCTATCGCCCTGGGCTGGGACAACACGCCCCTTCGGGGCTCAATCAA
>DAIQOA010000182.1:0-8786 GCA_036788095.1 bacterium
ACTCCTCCCCGGCGGCCGGCGAAGCCGCCTGCGTCAGCCTGCACGGCGCCAATCGACTCGGCTCCAACTCGACCGGTGAATGCCTGGTATGGGGAAAAATCGCCGGCGCGGAAGCCGCCAGTTACTGCCGAAGCATCAACACCCTGCCTGCGGTTCCCGAGCGGCTGGTGGAAAAGGAATACAACAAGGTGTTCGGCGAGTTGCTGGAAAGAAAAGGCAGTGAAAATCTCTACGATATACGCAGAGACCTGCGCGCCACCATGGATCAGTATGTGGGCGTGTTCCGTACCGGTGCGGATCTGGAAAAAGCCCTGGCCGCCATCCATGGCCTGATGCAGCGGTATGCGCATATCACCATTGCGGACAAGAGCCATGCCTACAACACCAACCTGATCCACGCGCTGGAGGTGGCCAACCTGCTCGACCTGGCGGAAGTCATGGTCAGCGGCGCCCTGGCGCGCTGCGAATCCAGAGGCGGCCACGCCCGCCGGGATTATGCCCAACGGGATGATGAAAATTGGCACAAACACACCCTGGCCTGGCACACCGATCAGGGACCTCGCCTGGATTACAAACCAGTGACACTGACCACCTGGAAGCCGGAAGAACGCAAATACTGATGCCGGCCGGAAAGGCTCCATTGCGTTGATCCAAGACGACATTCGACGGGAGAGCGTTATGGAAAAAAACAAACAGCATTTAAAGAACAAACTGGGATTGCTCGGCTGGCTGGGCGGCGGCCGCTACGGCATGGAACGGTACGCCTATGCGCTGCACCGCCTGACTGGGTTGGGTCTGCTCACCTATTTCATCCTGCATATCTTTGTCACCGGAACCCGCATCGCCGGCCCGCAGGCCTGGCAGCAGACCATGCAGAGCTTTACGACACCCTGGTTCAAGTTCGGCGAGTTTCTGATCTTTGTCTGTTTCGCCTATCACGGCCTCAACGGCCTGCGGCTGGGAATCACCGAGCTCGGCCTGATGCTGGGCAAACCCGCCCGGCCGATCTACCCCTATCGATCCTCGGTGCTGCGGCAACGGCCGTTTTTTATCGCCGTCATGATTCTGGTGGCAGCGATGATTCTTCTGGGTGGAACGGATTTCTATCTTCTCAACCGGTAATAGCGCCGGCTGCCGGCACGCCGGCGGTCTCAACCTAAAACGAGGAAAAAGCCTATGCGTGAATCTACTCTCTGGTTCTGGCATCTTTTGGCCGGCGCGGTCATCCTGATTTTGCTGGCGCTGCATATGACCATCATGCATCTGGATGACCTCATGGTCCTGCTCGGCCTTAGTCATGGCGATCCCATTGACCAAGAGATTGTGTTCGCACGCAGTCAGCAGATTTTTTTCATGATCACCTACATCCTGCTGCTGGGTGCAGCGCTCTATCACGGTCTGTACGGCCTACGCACCATCCTTTTTGAGTTGACGCTCAGCCGTGCGCTTGAAAGAGCCGTCAGCCTCATCCTGACCGTATCCGGCCTGGCGCTCTTTGCCTATGGCGCCTACGCCGCAGTGGTGATCTATTTGATGAAGGAGGCACAGCCATGAGCAAGACCAGCGGCCCCAGCAAGGTGGTTTTCGATGTACTGCGCTACAATCCGGAAAAGGATGCCAAACCGTACCGGCAAGAGTTCACCGTAACGGTGACCAAGGGCATGACCGTACTGGACGGACTGGTGTGGATCAAAGAAAACCTCGATCCCACCCTGTCATGGCGCTCGTCATGCCGCATGGGCGTCTGCGGCTCCTGCGGCATGTTCATCAACGGGCTGCCCCGCCTGGCCTGCTCCAACCAGGTGGCGCATCTGCACAGCGACCGGTTGGTGATCAAACCGTTGCCCAACTTTGACATCATCAAAGACCTGGTTCCGGACCTGGAGGCCTTTTTCAACCGGCACCGGAATGTCAAACCCTACTTAATCCGTCATGCCGTGGAGGAACAGAACCAGCCCACCAGCGAGTATTTTCAATCTACTCAGGAGTTGGTTCAGTACATCCAATTCGCCTATTGCATAAAATGCGGATTGTGTCTGTCGGCCTGCCCGACCGTCGCCACCGACGACCACTACCTGGGTCCCCAGGCCCTGGCGCAAGCCTGGCGCTATACCGCGGACCCACGGGACGAAGGCGGAAAGGATCGCGAACAGGAGGTCTACTCCAACCATGGCGTGTTTCGCTGCCACTTTGCCGGCGCCTGTTCCGAGGTGTGCCCCAAAGGCGTGGACCCGGCGTTCGCCATTCAGCTGCTCAAACAGGACCTATTCAAACGCAAGCTGAGCGGCTGCAAGGAGCAGCACGGCTCCCCGGTGACCACGCCGGTCACCGAGGCGAAAGAAAATCCAAAAATCCCCAAAGCACCGGCGCCCACGCTGACGAAATGACCAAAGCCCTGTTCACTCTATGAGAATCCGAATATGTATCTGATCGCCGGCATCGTGATTGGCTTTTTCGCCGCCATCCCGATAGGACCCATCAACGTCTATGCGGTTTCCCAGACTCTGAAGCGCGACTATATCCATGGCCTGCTGGTGGGCATCACCTCTGCGCTGCTGGATTTTATTTTTTGCTTCGCGGTCCTGACCGGCATGCGCCATCTGATTACGCAGCTGCAGGCTGCTGCGTTGCATGTCAAAGGCCTCGGCAGCCTCATCCTGCTTTTTTTCGCCCTGCGGCTGATCCTCCAGGCGCGCAAGGACGGATTCAAAAAAGAGGACTCCCCCAATGAGTCTCTGACGCACCATAAACCGGTGATCGCCACAATGCTCATGTATCTGACCAATCCCAGCCTGTATGCGTTCTGGATCACCATTGGTGGAACGATCTCCGCCCACTCGATCATTTCCCAAAGTGGTTTTAATCCTTTGCTGTTCTCCGGCGCCGTCTTTCTCGGCACTTTGCTCTGGTATGCGATCCTGGTGCGCTATGTATGGAAACGGCACTACCAGTTCAACGTTATAATCGTCAGAAGGCTGCTGTACGCCACCGCGTTCATCCTCATCGGTCTGGCGATCTATCTGTTTGTGGCCTTTCTGTAATGCCGGTGCGGCAACCTGCGCCGGCGCGTGACGAATAGTTTTCCACTGCTGAGCGTCGGGCCGTAGCCCTCGTTAAAGCAAGGAGTATCCGAATGGCGAATGAAACCCGTCACCCGGGAATGGGATGGCTGCCGGATTATCCGGATTTTCGCGACTATTCGCCGGATCACGCCGCGGTCAAGCCGTTGCTGAAAAAGATACAGCTGCCGCTGCCGGGCAAAAAATCTTTGCCGGACAAAGTGGACTTGCGCCAATGGTGTTCAGCGGTGGAAGATCAGGGATCTCTGGGCTCCTGCACCGCCCAGGCCGGCGTCGGCCTGGTGGAATATTTTATCAAACGGGCTTTTGACAAAGAGGAGGAGGCGTCACGCCTCTTCCTCTATAAAGTGACGCGCAACCTGATGCATCAGAGCGGGGATACCGGCGCCTTTATCCGCACGACCATGGGCGCGCTGGTGCTGTTCGGCGTTCCGCCGGAAGAGTACTGGCCGTATCAGATCGACGAATTCGATAAAGAACCGCCGGCGTTCTGCTACGCGTTCGCGCAGAATTATCAGACCATCAGCTATTACCGCTTCGATCCTCCCAACCTGGCGAAAAAAACTCTGCTGCAGAACATCAAGGCCGGCCTGGTCTCCGGCCTGCCGGCCATGTTCGGATTCACGGTGTTCAATTCCATCTCGCAGGCGGAGAAAAGCGGAGACATCCCGTTCCCAGCCACCGATGAGAAAATTGTCGGCGGCCACGCCGTGGTCGCCGTGGGCTATGACGACAAGCGGAAAATCGTTCACCCCAACCGCCGGAGCGAAAAAAGTACAGGCGCATTGCTGATCCGCAATTCCTGGGGAAAAACCTGGGGAGAGGAAGGATATGGCTGGCTGCCTTATGCCTATGTGCTCAACGGACTGGCTGTGGATTGGTGGTCCATCCTCAAACAGGAGTGGATCGAGACCGGAAAATTCAAGCCCTGAGGGGAACGCCCTGCTGCCGCCACAGAGCGTGCAGCGCCGTTTTTAGCTCCGCCACCCGCTCAGCCTGCACAGGCCCCTGCAGCGATTCATCCTGCCGCGCCATCCGGCCGACATGATACTCAAAAAAACCCATCGGCGCCAGTTTTTCCATCCATGCCATGGTCACGCCTCCGCCCACCAGTATGCCGATCTCCGGCGAGCCGCGGGCCTGCCATTTTTGCAGACGATGCAGACGCTCCGGCCAATCCCCATCACCGCCGGAGGTTAAAACACAATCGATTTGTGGAAACGCTTTCAAGCGAGAGAGGGCGTGCATCGGATCAGCGAGCTGCTCAAAGGCGCGATGAAACGTGACCGGTCGTCCAGCCGCAGCGGCCAGCACCTCAATCAGCAACGCCTCATCCACACCATCCTGCTGGAGAAATCCCAACACCACCCCCTGCAGCGGACGTTGGGCCAGCTGCTCCGCTTTACGGACGAGCTCGCGGCGGCCGGCCGCCTTGCGGACATGAAAGGACGGCTCATCGCGCAGCATCACTCGCACCGGTATGGCTACGGTCTGCAGAACAGAATCGATGAGGGGAAAATCCGGCGTCAACCCGCCCAAATCGTAGCGGCTAATCAACTCTAAACGGTCGGCGCCGCCCTGTTCCGCGGCCACCGCATCCTGCAACGAACAGGCGATGACCTCGAGAAAGGGGGAACAAAATGGTGAGGACTGTTTTGCGATCATCACGAGTGTTGGGCTGATAAGGAATTTGACTTGCTGGAAAATTAATCCATCAAGACCTGAAAAACAAGCAGATTTACTAAAAACATTCAACTCGATTGCGGAAGCCGTTTAGATTTGCTTGTTAAAAATTAAATAATTCTTGAAATCAAAGCTATGGATTTCCCGTCGACACTTGGGGCGTCATCACCGTTTGCTGCATTGCCAATGATTCCACAGGCTTTCGAGGCTGAACACCAACAGTGCGGACCAGATAAACAGAAAACCGTTCACTCTTGCGCCTGAAAACGGTTCGTGGTAGATGATCACGCCGACCAGAAACTGCAGGGTCGGGGCGATGTACTGCAAAATGCCCATCAGTGAAAGATCCGTTACCCGCGCGGCAGCGGCAAAGCAGAGCAGCGGCAGCGTGGTGACGATGCCGGCGCTGATCAGCAACAGGTTTTTCCACCAGACCGAATGGCCGAAAGCGCCGGCGCCCTGATACTCGCTCCACAGCAGAAAAGCCAGCGCCATGGGCGCCACCACCATGGTCTCAAACGACAACCCTTCCACAGAGCTCAAAGGTCCCCATTTGCGCAGCAGCCCATACGCGCCAAAAGTCAATGCCAGCGCCAGTCCGATCCACGGCAGGCGGCCGTAGATGACCGTCAGATAGACGACTCCGGCGGCGGCGAGCAGGAACGCAATCCATTGCAGCGGCCGCAACCGTTCATGGAAGAAAAAAATGCCGAGACAGACATTGACCAGCGGATTCATAAAATAGCCGAGACTGGCCTCGACGATCAGACCTGCGTTCACCGCCCAGATGTAGATGAACCAGTTGGCGGTCAGCAGCAGGCCGGACAGCGTATAGATCCGCAGCGTACGGGCATCTCGCAGCCTGCGCAACCATTGCCGCCCCGTACCTCTGAGCGTGAGCACCAGCCACAACAACAGAAAGGACCATACGATGCGGTGGCAGAGGATTTGCGATGCCGGCGTGGGATGCAACCACTTCCAGTACACCGGCAACAGGCCCCACTGAGTGTAGGCCGCCGCGGCCAGCCAGACGCCGGAGACGCGCGATGAAACAGCGCTCATCGGGCCGGCGGTTGCCACACCGCTATATACGCGGCTTTTTCACCGCCCAGAGCATCCAACACCTTTTGCAGCTCGCTTTTATCCCTGTGCACCGTCCGGCCCTGCAGCCAGGCGTCGACATAGGCGGAGATCACCGAGTCCTGTTTGACTTTGACCAGACGGGCGCGAGCGGCTTGCCGCACCGCCTCCTCGGTGTGTGCACTCTCCGTCACAGACTGATGTTGCATAAAACGTTGAACCTGATCATCGCTCACCGTGACCGCTCCGGCTAATCGCTGCGCCATGGCCGCTGCCATCAGATCCTGCCGGGCTTGCGCAACCCGGTCGATCACATAGGGATCATCCCGCAGCCCGAGCTTTTCCGCGCGCCGAGTGAGAAAATCATCCCGAATCATGTTGCGCAGCTCTTGTTCAAACAGCTGAGGATTTTGCGGATGCGGCCGGTATAACGGCGGAATGGCTTGAAAGCGGTTGATGAAATCAGCGATGGTCCACCGACCGCCGCGATAAAGAACGAACGGCTGCTCAGCGCGCTGCTGCAGCGACTGGGCCACAGCCGCCCACTCGCCCTCACTGAGAGGATTGTGCGGCGGCAGCGATCCGCTGCGCCGCCGACTCGCCTGCCGGGCCTGCTGCACGATCAGGTTGAACGATTCGGCCTTGACGCGAACCTCCAGCCCCTTCATGACCTTGGCCACAAAAGCCGTGGACAGCGAATCCTCCTTGCGTTGCCGTAAAAGGGCTTCGACCTTTTGCCGATCCTGATTAAAATCGACTTCCGTGATCATGGGATCCAGATGAATGGAATCGAGCCGGATGATATGATATCCCCAACGGCTGGCCACCGGCTGCGACAGCTCGCCGGGTTCGAGCGCCCAGGCCGCGGCCTCGAAATGCGCATCCATGTCGCCCCAGGTAAAGGGCGCGAGACGTCCGCCTGTCCGGGCCATGTCCTCGTCCAGGCCGGCGTACACCGCCTGCGCCGCGTCTTCAAAGGACAACCCCTGCTGCAAACGAGCTTGCCAGAGCTGCGCCTCCTCGAGGCTTTGCACGTAGAGATGGCGGCCGTGAATAAAACGGCGCCGCTTGAGAAAAGCTCGCCGCAACTCCTCTTCGCTCACCTGGATCGCATCGCGGACCTCGCGCTTGAACAGCTGTTCGCGCATGGCCTGCTCACGGACCCAGCGCAAACGATCACGCACCTGATCCGACTGTCCCAAGCCCTGCTCCTCCCCGGCCCAGGCCAGATATTTGTAGCGCACCATCCCATTGAGGTGAGCCTCCAGCGCAGCTTTGCCTTTGAGCGAGGCGGGAAATTTCGGCCGCAGCAAAAAACTCTCCTGCAATTCCCGGCTGGTTATCTCTACCGGCTTGGCAGCCCAGACGATGGGAACAGTCTCCCGCACATCGCGGCGGCAGGCGGCCATGCACAAAACCACGCACCAGAACGGCAACAGCAGCCTAGATCGTTTGCTAGTCAACAAAGGAACCTCGATGTTAACCATGGGATTCACGCGGCCGGCATACCGGCGCTCACACATTTCAGGAAACTTACAAACTTTTTCGTTGTTGAGCAAGCCTGTTCTCAAAGAGAGGCGGAACCAGTAAGCGGGTGCCTGGCTTCAAGCCGGGAGGAAAAATCAGGCCGGCGTTGTAAGCATGAATTGGATTGATCCTCGCCATCGATGGGCTTTGTCAGCGGTCCCGCATGCACGCATAGGAACCGCAGGACAGAGCTAAAAGCCGGCAGCTTGATTTGCAGCCAGGCGGCCGGTTTGAGAGGATAGGAAGAGTTGACGAGAGAACGACAAGAATGCACTGTTAGATCGAATGCCGGGGTTTGGCGACCTCTACCCAATAGAGCTGTGGATTTTCTTCAACCCGCACCGTGGTAAAGCCCAGACGCAGGAACAGGGCGTGCAAATCCGCGGCCGGCATCAGAGTGTCGTACATCACCGGGTCCGCCAACTGCGCATGGAACTGGTTGAGCTTGCGGCTGCACTGCGCATGGAGCACCAGAAGCCGTCCGCCTGGTTTGAGCAAACGGTACAATTCGCGTCCCGCTTGAGCCGGGCGGGCGATATGGGGAAACACGGAATAACAGATGGCCTTGTCGAAAAGATTGTCATGAAACGCCGCGTGCTCGATGTCCGCACAGACCGCGGAGTGCAGAGCCTGCGGCTGCGAGCGCTTGCCCAGGATCAGCATGCGCTCGGAGAGGTCCACGGGAATCGTCTCAACCGATAAGGAATCCATGGACCGCAGCCGCTGTGCCAGGATGCCCTTGCCGGCGCCGACGTCGAGAATGCGGTCGCCCGGCTGAATGCCGAAATGGCGCAGCCAGCAGATGAACTGGGATTCATCCTCCGCCGCGTCCGGCCATCCAGCCGCCAGCTGATTGAAATAGTCCCGATGCGCTCTAGACATGGCTTTGCCGATCCGAGAATAAATTTTCCTGTTTCAGTCGATGCGTCAGCAGCGGCAGCAAAAGCAACATGCCGATGATCCCGGGCACGCCCTTGACCACCATGGCCAGCGCAGACCAGGACGCCGGCAAACCCAGCCATTCGGCCAGAACCCTGGCGGCGAAAAAACAGACCAGCCGTGATACAGCCAGCCCGGCTAAAAGAATCCAGAACAAACCCCAGCGCACGAACCGATGGAGCAGCGCCACCACCAGCGCCAGACTGATCAGCTCGGCCACCATGAGATGAAGAATGGGCGGCGACACCGGCGGCATGCCGGTCAACAGCGAAGAGAGGATCGGCGTGAGCAGGGCGACCGCGGCGGCTAACGGCCAGGGCAGAAAAAAACCGGCCATGGCCACAGGCCAGAACATGGGCAGAAACACGCTCCCCAATCCCACGGCGTGAAACAGCGTCGGCAGCATCAAGCCCAGAGCGACGAACAATCCGCTCAAGGCGATAGTACGATTACGGGCATGCAGCATAGCGAGCAGGC
>DAIQOA010000183.1:0-8753 GCA_036788095.1 bacterium
TGAAGCGAAATGGGGATACATCACCCTGAGCGTGGCTGATTGGGACGGTGATGGACTGCCGGACGTCCTGGTTAATTCCATCTGGGGCCAAGTTATTTGGTATCGCAACATCGGCAGCCGTTCACAGCCGCGGCTGGCAGGCGCTCAGCCGGTTCTGGTCGACTGGGAGGGCGCAACGCCAAAACCGGAATGGGTGTGGTGGAAGCCCAAAGACCGTGAGTTGGTCAGCCAATGGCGAACCACGCCGCTGGCCGTTGATTATAATCGCGACGGTCTCCAGGATCTGCTGATGTTGGATTACGAGGGCTATCTGGCTTTTTATGAGCGAACCAAAGGCGCTGACGGGCTGCTGCACCTTTTGCCGGGAAAACGCCTTTTTACCACCGATGGTCCGATGGTTTTCGATTCTTCGCACAAACCGCTGCCACAGAACGATAGCCATCTGCGACTCAATGGCCTGAAGAACGGCAAGAGCGGCCGCCGAAAAATAGGCCTGGTGGACTGGAACGGCGACGGTCGCATGGACCTGCTGGTGAACAGCATCAACATGACGCTGTTGGAAAACCGCGGCCAGTGGGACGGGCTTACGCTGTTTCATGACGCCGGGCCGCTGGCTGAAACGAAACTGGCCGGACACAGCACCAGCCCGGCTGTCGTGGACTGGAATAAAGACGGCATCCAGGATTTGCTCATCGGCGCGGAGGACGGCCGGTTCTATTGCCTGCGCAATCCGCGGGGCCGGCAATAAGTGAATCCTTTGTTTCGGCGTATGCCCTGAGAATGCATTCGTTTCGTTTTGGAGGTCTTGCATGAAAAGACGTCGTTTTCTGCAATCAGCGCTCGCCTCGTCGTTCGCATTCGCGCCCTGGCTTGCTGCCGCGGTGCGGCCGCAGACCGGCCGTTCCACCACCTGGTCGAGACGCATTCCGATGCGCTATCAGGCGGATGTGGCGGTGATTGGCGGCGGAATCGCCGGGGTGGCCGCTGCCTGCAGCGCCGCGCGATCCGGCGCGTCGGTGATTTTGCTGGAGCGGTTTGCCGTGACCGGCGGTAATTTGACCAGCGGCGGCGTGGCGTCGTTTTGCGGCGAAACCGCTGGACAGGGCATGGTCTTTGACGAGATGATCGCGGATCTGGAAAAATTTTCCGCCATCGCGCCCTATCAATCCTATCCGGACCTTGAAGCGCGCGTTTTCGATCATTCGATTCTGGCGATTGTGCTGCAAGAGATGCTGCTGCGGTACGGCGTAAAGCTGCTTCTGCACACCCAGTTCGTCGATGCCATCCATCGCGAGGGCCGGATCACCGACTGTATGGTGTGCGGGCCCTCAGGCCCGGAAGGACTGCACGCCGAGCAGTACATCGACTGCAGCGGCGAAGCCGCACTGGTGCACAGTGCTGGCTTTGAAACCGTGAAAGGCCGGCCTGAGGACGGTCTGCAGCTGCCCATGTCGATGATGTTTTTTGTCCGCCATGTGGCGCCGGAGCTCGCCGCCCCGCAGGCGCCGGAGGGCTGGTTTGATGCCATTCGCCAAAAGGACGAGCTGCCCATGACCAGCCTGTGGCCCAATGGGCCGGGCAGCAACGCGCTCAAGATAAAAATCCCCGGATTCGATGCTTCCGACACCGAGAGCATGACGCTGGCGGAGATACAGGGCCGGCGGCGCATGATGCAGGTGCTGGATTACTACCAACGGATCGAGAAAAAACCCTGGCGGCTGGAGTACTGCTCGCCGCGCATCGGTATCCGCGAAGGACGTAGAACCGTTGGCGACTATGTGCTCACTGTCGACGATCTGCGGGCGGGAAGAAAATTCAGCGACGCGATCGCAGTCGGCGTGTTTTATCTGGATGGCCATAAACCGGACGACGACAAACGGACCTATATTCTGCCTCCCGATCAGCTCGCCGTGCCGCCGTATCAAATACCGTTTCGCTGTCTGCTGGTGCAGCGGGCAAAAAATCTCCTGACAGCCGGACGCTGTTTCTCCGCGACGCAACTGGCACTGTCCTCCAGCCGCGTCTCCACCACCTGCGCCATGATGGGACAAGCCGCCGGCATTGCCGCCGGTTTGGCGGTTGAAAAGCGATGCGACCCGCGAGATCTGGACCCTGTGGAAATACGATCGATCGTTGAACGACGAGGCGCGGCACTGACCTAGCTGTCTTATATGATTAAAAAGGGAAAGAGATGAAAGCATGTTTATATTGCATCGCCTATCTGTTTTTCAGCCAGGCCGCCGGGGCTGTGGACCAACCTCTGATCAACACCGGTAAATATGCCGATGGACCGCAAAAACTGGACCGCATCCGGGTTGCCAGTGTCGCCGTGCTGCCGGACCGCTGGCAAAAAGAGATCAACTGGCAACGCATAGAGGCTCTGGTGCGTCAAGCCGCGGTACAGGGCGGCGCGCAGTTGGTGGTGACTCCTGAGGGAGCGCTCGATGGCTATGTCATCAACGACGTCAACGCTGAAAAAAAAGAGCAGGAGAAAAAGGTTTTGCTGCAACGTTTTCAGGATCTGTCCGAAGACATCGATGGGCCTTACATTCGCCGTGCGCGCTCGCTGGCGGACACTCTGGACATTTTTTTGCTGCTGGGGTTTCTGGAAAAAGAGGGTTCGCTGCTGTATAACACGGCGGTTCTCATCGATGCGGACGGCGATCTGATCGGACGCTATCGGAAAAGCCATTTTGCCCAGGGCTATGCGATCAATCCAAAATCTTATCGGCCGGGAGACGAATTTCCCGTCTTTGCTACGCCCTTTGGGCTGGTCGGCATCCTTATCTGTTATGACCGGCAACTGCCGGAACCGGCGCGCATTCTGGCGCTCAAAGGGGCTCAAGTGCTGCTCGTGCCCTCGTACGGCAGTTATACGGATGTGAACGGTTGGAATACCGCTTTGATGCGTACCCGCGCTTATGAGAACAGTCTGCCATTGGTGTACTGCAACCCTTATCAGAGTTTGATCATCTCTGAACGCGGCGATCTGCGGGCGGTGGGCGGCGCCGGACAGATTGTCTATGCGGAATTGACGACCGCAATAGAACGCTATCAAAAAAGATTCGAGTATCGCCGGCCTGCTCTGTACAAGGAATTGTATGCACCCCAAGACCCGGCCGGAAGCAGATGAAAGAGAGGTCCTGCATGTCCATGAACAGGTGGTGCATTCTCATTAGTCTCCTGGTCAGCAGCAGTGTATTTTCACAAAACGGGGCAACTGGCGCTGTCTATTTGGACGCTAACGGCAACGGGATCCATGATCAGGATGAAGCCGGAATTCCCGGCGTCTGCGTTTCCAACGGCCGGGAGGTGGTGCGTACGGATGCGAATGGCCGCTGGCAATTGAAGCTGCTGAACGATAGCCTGATCTTTGTGATCAAACCATCAGGATTCAGCGTTCCGGTGAACGAGGCCATGCTGCCGCAGCACTATGCCTGGCTGGCTGCCAGCTCATCCCGGGAGAGCGGCCGCCGGATCAATTTTCCGCTTCGGCCGGCGAGGGAGGATTCGGCTTTCACCGCCCTGCTCTTCGGCGATCCGCAGGCCAGAGGCATGCGCGAGGTGCACTTTGTCACCCGGGATGTGGTGCAAGAGTGCATGGGCACGGACGCGGCCTTTGGCGTTTGTCTCGGTGATTTGGTGGCCGATGATCCGCAGCTGTTCGGCGAACTGAGCCGGCGCTTTGGCCAAATCGGCGTTCCGATGTATTATACTTTTGGCAATCACGATCATGACCGCAATGCCCCGAACAACCGGCAGAGCGATCGAACCTTTCGACGTTTCTTTGGACCGAGCACCTTCGCTTTCGAATACGGCCGGGCGGTTTTTATCGTCTTAAAAAATGTATGCTACAAACCTGAGGGCGGCTATCGGGCGCATCTCCTGGATGATCAACTCACCTTTGCCGCCAATGTTCTTTCCAATGTGCCGCGGGACAAACTGGTGGTGCTGTTTATGCACATTCCCATCATCGCCATGGATAATGCCCAAAACCTGTACCAGCTGTTGCAGGATCGTCCTCATACGCTGTCCGTATCCGCCCATACTCATGAGCTGGCCAATCTGTTCGTCGATGAAAAATGGGGGTGGCATGGCGCAGAGCCTCATCACCATTTTATCAATGGGACTGTATGCGGCAGTTGGTGGTGCGGCCTGCTGGATGAACAGGGCATTCCCCATGCGGTGATGAACGACGGGGCGCCCAATGGCTATGCTTTTTTAGCCATTGAGGGCAGCCGTTACGCCATTCGCTACAAGGCGGCGAGGCAGCCGGCCGAGTATCAGATGAACATTTATCTTCCTGATGAGATGCTATGCAGCCAGGCCGATTCGACTCAGGTGCTGGTCAATGTCTTTGCCGGCTCCAGCCGGTCAATGGTGGAGATGCAGTTGGATCATCGGATGGATTGGCAGCCACTGACGCCGGTGACGGCGAGGGATCCGGAGTGTCTGCGCATGCACCGGCTCAACACGATATTGGAGCAACCGTTCAACGGCCAGGCGTTGGAAGAGTTGCTTGGTTGGAAAATGGATGCCCCGAGCCTGTCGCGGCATATGTGGTCAGGCCCGCTGCCCTGTGGGTTAACGCCCGGAGTTCATACGGTTACGGTTCGCACCAAGGATATGTTCGGTCAGCTCTGGACAGGACGCCGCGTTTTCAGCGTGCGCCCCTGACCGGCTGTTTTCGAGTCTAACTTTTGGATTAAATGAAAAGAGAGCAAGTTATGTTCGATCAACAGGAATTTACCCGGCGTCGTTTCGTTTCACTGGGCGCAGCGGCTGCAGTCACTTCCATGGCAACGAGCGCTGCCGCCGCAGACTCAAGCCGCGGCCAGGTGACGGATCAAGGCATGCTCAACGTGTTGGCGTTCGGCGCCAGGCGAGACGGCGTCAGCGACGACACCGCTGCGATTCAAAAGGCATTGGATGAGGCAGGCAAGTACAACGGCTCGGTGTTTCTGCCTGAAGGCGTCTACCGTTGCTCGGAGCTGCAGGTTCCGGCGGGCGTCGGCATGCACGGGTTGCCCACATCCAGTTACAGCCGGGGTATGGGCACGATTCTCAAACTGGCAAACGGGGACGCTCGCTGCCTGATCAATCTGACCGGCGCGTACGGCGCTTATCTTTTTGGTCTCTGTCTGCACGGCGGCGATCTGCAGGGCGGGGCGCATGGTATTCTTGTGGACAAACCGGATTACGGCACCCAGGAGGACACGCCAAGAATCGACATGTGCCGGGTGGAGCATTTCACCGGCGATGGCATCCGCCTGGAACGTATCTGGTGTTTTTGCGTCCGGCACAGCCATGCGTTTCTCAATAAAGGCTGCGGATTGCGCATCCGCGGTTGGGATGGCTTTATTCTCGACAACTGGTTTTCAGGAAACGGCAAGGCGGGCTTTGTCGCCTATGACGAAAACGCTTCCAACACCCTTACCGGCAACCGCATCGAATGGAACCGCGAAGGCGGAATCGTCATTCACGGTGGAAACCACTACAATATCACGGGCAATTACATCGATCGGTCGGGACGGATTGGCATTGCCGTGCTGCCGCGCGACGGCGACAAAGGCAGCCACACCCTGGCTGTCACTGGCAATGTGATCTATCGCAGCGGCAAACCGGACTGGGGACGGGGCGATGCATTCGACAGCGCTCATGTCCGCTTCGAGTCAGTGAAAGGCCTGGCCTTTACCGGCAACGCTATGAATTCAGGCAGAGATGATGGCGGCAAGGGCGAGTATTCCCCCGAGTACTGCATTATCGTTAAACAATTAGAGCACTCGGTCATCAAGGACAACGTGATGTTTAACGGCGCTCTGAAGCAGCTGGTTTTGGATCAGGGCGGCCATGGGCCGGAGGTGATCATAAAGGATAATGTGGGTTCATTGAGAAACGGACTGTGAGAGGATGATAAAAAAACGGCACGCCTTGGCGTTGTGGGGGATCATCGTTGTGTGGTTCGCCCTCTCTTCCTGCGGGCAAAGGGCCGCATCAATCAAAGTGACTGAGCTGTTCTGCGATCACATGATCGATCCCATTGCAATCGATCATCGCACGCCCAGTCTGCGCTGGAAGATAGCCTGTGACCAGCGCGGTGCGCGGCAGAGCGCTTATCACATTCTGGTCAGCAAAACTCCGGCTATGCTGAAAAAGAACATCGGCGATCTTTGGGACAGCGGCATAGTGCCGTCCGACTCGCTGACCGGCATTCGCTACCAGGGGCTGCCGCTGAGGTCAGGAGAGGTCTGCTGGTGGAAAGTGCGGGTTTGGGATGAACAGGACAAAACCGCCGGCTGGAGCCAACCCGCCACCTGGGAGGTGGGTCTGCTGGATTCCAGCGACTGGCAGGCACGCTGGATCGCCCAGAGGCCGGGTGAGGAATCGGCAGCGCCGCTCTTTCGCCGTATGTTTACGATCGCCAAGCCGGTCGCACGCGCCAGACTGCGCGTATACGGGCTGGGGTGGTATGAGCTCTATCTCAATGGCGCCAGAGTGGGGGACCACGTACTGGCGCCGCCGAACAGCCACTATGATCGCGTTCTGTTGTATGATACGTTCGATGTGACCGGCCGGCTGCAGCGCGGTGAGAATGCGGTGGGCGTTATGCTCGGCGGCGGCTATGATTCCACCTATTCAAAATGGGGCTGGAAATGGGAAAAATCCAAACGCTTCCTGCTGCAGATGCAGATTGAATTCAGCGATGGTTCCTCGCAGCTGGTGTGTTCCGATGACGCATGGAAGACCACGGACGGACCGATCCGTTCCTGCGGCATCTATGCCGGCGAAACCTATGACGCCCGGCAGGAAAAACCCGGTTGGTGCACCGCCGAGTACACGGACACTGATTGGCTGCCGGTGATGGTGACCACAGGTCCTGCCGGACGTTTGCGTGCGAACACCATGCCGCCCATTCGCGTGATGGAGACGCTCAAACCGGCCGCCATCAAAGAACCCGCCGCAGGCGTTCAGGTCGTTGACATGGGACAGAATTTTGCCGGCTGGGCCCGGATGGTTCTGCGGGGAAACCGGGGCGACAGCGTGACGCTGCGCTACAGCGAGCTGGTGGACTCGACCGGTTTGATCGATCCGTGGACCAACCGGCTGGCGGCCGCAACCGATATCTATGTTCTCAAGGGCGACGGTCAGGAGGTCTATGAACCGCGCTTCACCTACCACGGATTTCGCTACGTCCAGGTGACCGGGGTGCGCACGCCATTGACCGCGAAGACCATTCAAGGCCGCGTGGTGCACGCTGATCTCGGCGAGTTGGGCGGCTTTAGCAGCTCCGATAAGCTGCTCAATCGAGTGTATGAGAATTTCCGTTGGAGTCTGCGCAGCAATTTCATGAGCATTCCTACGGACTGTCCGGCGCGGGACGAACGTACACCGTGCGCCATGGATTCCCGGGTTGTGGAAGAGGGCGCGCTCTATCTGTTCTCCCTGAACCGCTATTATCTCAAGTGGCTTCGGGATATCGCCGGCGGCAGCGGCCAGCCGGATTGGGACGGCGATCAAGTGCTGCTGGCCTGGCGGTTGTATCACTGGTACGGCGATAAAGATATTCTGGAAGAACAGTGGCCGAACATGCGTCGATACGTTGACGGCGTCAGAGCCCGAACCCCGGATCTGATCTGTCGCAAGGGCTTTGGCGACTGGTGCGCTCCCAACGCCGGCGCCTGGGAATCGTATTTCAGCAACGTCGTTGCGGTGAACACCGCGCTGTTCCAGCAATGCAGCCGCGTGGTGGCCGATGCGGCCGGGATTTTGGGCGAAGCCGCTGCCGCGCAGCGCTATGGGGCGCTGGCCGATTCCATCCGCAACGCCTATAACGCCGCTTTTTTCCACCCTGATAAAAACTATTACGGCAACGGCACGCAGACCGAGGACATTCTGCCGCTCACCTTTGGCCTGGTTCCAGGGCAGCGTGAGCGCGAGGTGGTGGATCATCTGGTCACGACCATCCGCGAAAAAAACGGCGGTCATCTCGATACCGGCATCACCGGCACGCGTCATATCGGCGATGTGCTGTGCGATTATGGCCATGCGGATCTCGCCTTTGCCGTGCTGACGCAACGGTCGTATCCCGGCTTTGGCCATCAGATCAGCCTCGGCGCGACGACCACGTGGGAGCAATGGTACGCGAAAGGGGGTATGAACTCGCACAATCATGCCATGTTCAGCGGTCCGTTGGCCACCCTGTTCTCGCGGTTCGGCGGCATTCAGGCGCTGGCGCCCGGCTTTCGCCGGTTCGCGGTCAACCCATCGATCAGCGATTCTCTCGTCTGGGTCAAGGTCCATGTGGAAACGGTGCTCGGCCGCGCGGCCTGCGGCTGGAAAAAAACGGATGAAGCATTGATCCTCGAGGTCACGGTTCCGCCGGGGGCAGTAGCGGAGGTGGCGGTGCCCGGTTCTTCCGCTGAGAGGATTCTGGAGGGCGGTGTGCCGGCGTGGCGGGCCGAGGGCGTGCGCTATGTCGGCCGCGGGGAAGGCCGAGAGCGTTTTACGGTGGTCGGCGGCCGTTATGTCTTTCGCGCCGCCTATGAAAAAGCCGCGCCGGCGTTGTCGCTGTCCGGGGATGAACACGCCGGCGATTAAATGACCTCGTTCTGAGCGTTTATCTCCTGTTTTCTATTGATTCTTAATGAAAAAACAGGTAATTTATATTTTTAAATTGTAACTCGACGACAGGTGAATCATGTTGTATCGATTGGTGGCCTTATCTATGTGGGGAGGGCTTGTCGCACTAGATA
>DAIQOA010000184.1:0-8686 GCA_036788095.1 bacterium
GGTCTGGATGAATTCAGCGTCAGTCCGGTATCGTTGCTGATGATCAAGGATATCATCCGGCGGGTGGAGTTTCCCGAATGCGAAAATCTGGCCGACGCGGCGCTGAACTTGTACGCCGCGGCAGGGGTGGAAAACTATCTGCTCGATGTAATGAACCGCAAATTCAAGGATTTACTGGTGTGTGACACCGGGATTGTCTGAGGGCCCGCTTAAATTCGCCAAGGACCTCAGATTGCCGGTATATGCTATGGAAATGCAAGCTAGTGTGATCAAATACAAGGACAAGGAGAGAATGGAATGTCGGAAAGACTGTTTACTTCAGAATCAGTGACCGAAGGCCATCCGGACAAGGTTGCCGACCAGATATCTGATGCTGTTTTAGATGCGGTGTACAAGGACGACCCCAAGGGCCGCGTAGCCTGTGAAACGTATGTGACCACCGGATTGTGCCTGGTGGGCGGCGAAATCACCACCGAGACCTATGCGGATATCTCGGGCATCGCCCGGCAGACGATCAAGGAGATCGGCTATACGAACGCGGAATTCGGATATGATTATAAAACTTGCTCCGTCATTACCACCATCGATCAGCAGTCGCCGGATATCGCCATGGGCGTGGATCGGGAAGGCGCCGGGGATCAGGGAATGATGTTCGGCTTTGCCATCGATGAAACGCCGGAACTTATGCCGATGCCCATCGTCCTTGCCCACAAGCTGACCCGACGCCTGGCCCAGGTGCGCAAAGAAGGGGGAATCCCCTATCTGCGTCCGGACGGCAAGTCGCAGGTGACGATTAAATATATCGACGACAAACCGGCGTTTGTCGATACGGTGGTCATTTCCACCCAGCATGATCCGGACATCAGCAATGCCCAGATTCGCGAGGATGTCATCAGTAAAGTGATCATGCCGGAGATGCCGAGCGCCATGGTCCCTGCCTCGGGCATCACCTTTCATGTCAATCCCACCGGCCGTTTTGTCATCGGCGGCCCGCAGGGCGACACCGGTCTGACCGGCCGCAAGATCATCGTGGACACCTATGGCGGTTTTGCCCGTCACGGTGGCGGCGCTTTTTCCGGCAAAGACCCGAGCAAAGTCGACCGTTCCGCCTGCTATGCCGCGCGCTATATCGCCAAAAATATTGTGGCCGCCGGTCTGGCCAAACGGTGTGAAATTCAGCTGGCGTATGCCATCGGCGTGGCGGAACCGGTTTCCGTGTACGTCGATTCGTTCGGCACCGGCCGGATGCCCGATGAGGAGATCGTTAAACTGGTGCGCAAGAATTTCAATCTGACTCCGCACGGTATCATTGAAATGCTGGATCTGCGCCGGCCGATCTATAGAGACACCGCCTCCTATGGTCACTTTGGCCGTCTGGACAAGGACTTTTCCTGGGAGCGCACGGACAAAGTTAAAGATCTGCAGCGCGGTTGAGTCGGTGAATAGGAGCCTTTATCCGAACAATCAGCCCGGCCGGCCATCTGCGCACGGCGGCGGCGTGAACATGTAATCAGGGAGGTTGTGTGAAATACGATATCAAAGATATCCATCTGGCAGAGATCGGCAAAAAACGCATCGAGTGGGCGGAACGCGATATGCCGGTGCTCGGGCTGGTCAAAGAACGATTTGAGAAAGAAAAACCGCTGCAGGGACGCAGAATGTCGGCCTGTCTGCACGTCACCGCGGAGACCGCCAATCTGGCGCGTACGCTCAAGGCCGGCGGTGCGGATCTGGTTCTGTGCGCTTCCAACCCGCTGTCCACGCAGGACGACGTTTCCGCAGCGCTGGTGCAGGAATACGGCATCCCGGTCTATGCCATTAAAGGCGAAGATGAAAAAACCTATTATGATCACATCCGCGCCGCCATCGAGCACAAGCCCGAAGTGACCATGGACGACGGTGCTGATCTGGTCTCCAATATTCACAACGACTACCCCGATCTGGCCAAGGGTGTGGTGGCGAGCATGGAAGAGACCACCACCGGCGTCATTCGCCTGCGCGCCATGGCCAAAGACGGAGCGCTTAAATTCCCGGTCATTGCGGTGAACGACGCGATGACTAAAAACCTCTTTGACAATCGCTACGGCACCGGCCAATCCACGGTGGACGGCATTATCCGCGCTACGGATATTCTGCTCGCCGGCAAAAATGTGGTGGTCGTCGGATTCGGTTGGTGCGGCAAAGGATTCGCCATGCGCTGCAAGGGCATGGGCGCCAACGTAATCGTCTGCGAAGTGGACCCCATCCGTGCGCTGGAAGCGGCCATGGAGGGCTACCGGGTCATGACCATGATGGAAGCGGCCAAAATCGGCGATATGTTCTGCACCCTCACCGGTGACATTCATGTCATTCGGCCGGAACACATGGAGGTCATGAAGGACGGCGCTATCGTGGCCAATTCCGGGCATTTCAACGTCGAGATCGACATCCCCGGCTTGAAAAAGCTGGCCAAGGCCTCCCGCGCCGGCGTGCGTAATTTCGTCGACGAATACACACTGCCGTCCGGAAACCGGATCCGTCTATTGGCCGATGGACGCCTGATCAACCTGGCGGCGGCCGAGGGACACCCGGCCTCGGTGATGGATATGAGCTTCGCCACTCAGGCTTTGGCCACTGAATGGGCGATCAAAAACGCCAGCCAGCTAAAGGTGCAGGTGCTCGATGTGCCGGCGCAAATCGAGGACTGGGTGGCGCGGCTGAAACTTGCATCCATGAACATCCAAATCGACGAACTCACCGAGGAACAGAAAGCTTATCTGGCCTCGTGGGAAATGGGGACATGACGAATCTCGGTATTCTGCGCCATACTAAAGTCATTCTCTGTGCTTCGTGTGCCGGTTTGATCATCGGCTGTGGCCTGGCTCAAACTGCGCAAGCCCACAGTCCCGGCACAGCCGGTCAGACCACCGTACGCGATACTCTGAAGCAGATGGCCCTGCTGCAGCAGCTGCAATGGCTGCAGCAGGAGATCATCAACCGGCCTGATCAGCCGCTGCCGCGGCAACAGTGGGTGGCGGCGGCGGTGGATTCCAGCGGGCAAAAGTTGTATGCAGTGGGCGTCGGCAAACCATCGTCGTCATTTAAAAGTCCGTTGGCGGCGCAGCAAGCTGCTGAGCGCGCCGCTTTTCTCGATGCCTGCCGCTGGTTGACCTATCTGCAAGCCTGGCGCAAGGACCACCGGCGTCCACGGTTCGGGAGCCTTGTGGGCCAGGCCCCGGCCGCTCAGGTGATCTATAAAATCGTGGCCCTGGACCAGACCATCGTTCTGGTCGAAGCAAACCCGTAGGGCTGCCCCTTCATCAAACCGTTTTTCCCCGGACTCTATGCCCAGGGCGCTGACCGTGTGACGAAACCTCTGCCCCTTGCGGTCGCTATTTCAAGCATCTTCGCACTGCTGCTGCACTTCCCATCCCATAGGTTCCTATCGCCGGCCTTTGCATCCGTCATCCCTGCATCCGCGGCCGGCAGGCGAAAACAACACGTTCAACCTGTTGAATAACGAGTTGCTTCATGTCCCGCAGAATCTTTCTTTTATTTTTTCTGTTGTCCGGAACAGTAACCTCCTCTTTTTCCGGGACCGGGTGGTACAACGCCCGCGTTCTGGCTATGGCAGGCGCCGGCCTCAGCCTGGATGATCAGACGGTTCCAGCCAATCCCGCCCAGCTTGCATTGCACGGCGAACAACGTTGGAAGCTTTCGCTCATGCAGATCGGCGGACTGGCTGCCAACGACGCTTTGCGCAAAGACCATTATGACCGCTATAACGGCGCCTTTCTGGACGAAGCGGCGAAAAAGGATCTGCTCAATGCCATTCCTGCCACTGGTTTGGATTTCTACGGTTGTGTGGAAGCGCAGCCCCTGGCCCTGCAATACGGATCCTTTGCTTTTTCCATGCAGCTGACCGCCGCTGTCAATGGCCGACTGGCTAAGGAGACTTGCGAACTTTTGCTTCACGGCAATGAACTGGATCGCGTCTTTCACTTTAAACCGTTGGCCGGGGACGGCCTGGTGGTCTCCTCCTACGCACTTTCCTTTGGCCGCTCTCTTCCTTGCCCCAGAAGCGTTGTGCGGCATCTCGGAGCAGGAGTCAGCGTCAAATATCTGCGCGGTCATGTTCTCGAACAGATCAAAGACATCGACGCCGAGACCGTCACCCGCTACACCTCCCTGGCCGCCAAGGGAACCGCGCACTGGCGCAGGGCTCAGGGCGGCGATGGCTTGGGCGTCGATGCCGGACTCACTGCGACCATTTTACAGCACTGGCGCGCCAGCCTGGTGGTGGAAAATGCGTTCGGCCAGATTACCTGGAACCGAACCCCTGAAGCCGGCCATGCGGAGTTTAGGGTCGGCTCCAGCACAGTGGAAAGAATCGTGTCGGATGATTTGGATTTCGATGAGGTGGTGCTCACACAGGATACAACGAGGGCGATCGCCGCGTTCGCAGAGCGGCTGCCGATGCTGGTGCGTCTGGGTCTTGGACGTGAATTTAACAACTGGCGAGTGGCCGTTGAACTGTTCCGCAGCAGCAGAAAAAGCGCATGGGCCGGTGATCAGACAGCTCTGGCCGCTGGGGTAGAGTATCGTGCCGCCAGGGTGGTGCGTCTGCGCGCCGGCGCACGGCTGGGGGACCATCTGTCGCCGGCCTTAACCGCGGGGTTGGGCCTTGTGCTGGGTCCGATGCGTTGGGATGTTGCTGTGATGCCTTTTGCCGGGCTTGTTCCTAGCCGGCTCAAGGGCGTGGGGCTGGCCACGGGCATGACCCTGCAATTTTAATGTGGCCGCAGGTGTTGGGATGGATTTACAAAATGGTCCTGGTGAGTCCGATCTTTTCGTCCGTGTCCAACGCCTCTTTCTGCCACTGTTTTTTCAGCTTTTCATAGACCGCGCGCTGGGCGGCATAGTCCTGGCTGGAGATCAGTTTTTTATCCTTGTATTGCAGGGCCAGGGGCGGCTGCGGCTCGGTGATCAGGCGGTACAGGTCAGGCCGTCGCTCCAAACACAGTCGGGCGCGCATATCCGCCACGCCGGTGATGGCGGTGCCAAAGCCATTTTGCGGCTGCAGCCAGCCCTGCTGCGGTGAAATATAGGCGGTCAGCACGGTGTCGAGCTCATAGCCCGCGTCCGCGACCACCTGGCCCAACGGATTGACGATGCAGCTGTGGCCCGGCGCATGGACGCCGGCGTTTTTCGCCGCGGCGATCCACATCATATGATCCGCTGCGCGCACCTTGAGAGTGCTAAGACCCAGGTCCTCGGTCCAGCCAAAACCACCGGTGGGATGAAAGAGCAGGTCCACGCCCTGTAGCGCATAGCAGGCGGTGATCTCGGGGAAGATCATGTCGTAGCAGACGGCGATGCCGATTTTGCCGAAATCCGTGCTAAAGACCGGGTACGAATCGCCCGGCGTGCACACCCAGGTTTCCGGCGCCGGCAATTGCACCTTCCGGTATCGTCCCTGCACACGGCCCGAACGGTCGATCAGCACCGCGGTGTTGTAACAGCGGTCGCCCTCTTTTTCGAAAAAGCAGGCGATGACGTACATGTTGTATTTCTTCGCCATACGGCCGAGGGCGTCGGTGAACGGGCCAGGGATGGTCTCGCAGTGGTCGACGAATCGTTGTGGATGATCCAGGTCCATCATGCAGGAATAGATGCCGAGGATATCCTCCGTGGTGCAGGCAATGTCGGATTTACGTTCGCCGGCCAGTTGCAGCAGACGCAGAATGTTCTCTTTGTTTTTATCGACCTGCCCGCGGAGGTCCGCCGCTCGAAAGCCGGGATGAAACGGATTGGCCGTGGCCGGGCCGGCGGCTGAGGCCGACTGCAGAAGCGAGACCGTTGTTTTCGACTCGGTTCTCTTTTCCGCTGGTCTGGCTGCCAAGGGCGCCGCAGCGCCCGCCACCGCAGTGGCGGCCGCTGTGCTGAAAAAAGTCCGTCGGTTCATGTCCGGAATCCTCCACAAAGGATGAGCGAAGCGCGGCCGTGCGGTTATTTGCCCAAATGACCGAATCGTTTGATAAAGGTCGAGACCGACATGTTGCTGCCTTTGGCCAGCGACTGAATAAAGGCCTCGTCTTCGAAATCCCGTTTTTCCAAACGAACCATATAGCTGCGGGCGACTTGATAGGATTCGCTGGTGGTGTCGACCAGACGTACAGCGGTCTTTTTGGTGTCAGGATCGATGATGTCTTTAAAGTAGAGGGGGATCAATCTGCCGTTGTCCACGCAGATCATCGCGTTCTGTTTGTGGCGCGGATTCGAACTGAGCAGGTAGCGCACGGCGTTGTAGCCCAGATCGCGCGTGTACTCCTGATCAAAGGGGATGGGATCGGCGCAGCGCAGCACGTAGCCGATGTTGATGTCCACCAGCTGACGGTTGTCGCCCCGTTTTTCAAAACGCCGTTCGATGTTGGATTTGATGATTTTGCCCAGATCGATCTCCGACAGCAGGGGATTGCCAAAGTGATCGTATTTGAATTCGCCGCGGCGGCTTTTTTTCAGCTCTTTCTCGTCCAGGCGCAAGGCTACGCCTTCGGCGATGACCACCACGCCGTGGTTGTGGCCCATGGCGCGGCGTTTGAGGATGGCGCCCTCGATCACGTCGCACACCGATTCGAGCGATATCTTTTTCTTTTGTGGGAACTCTTCAGAGATGATGGCCAGCGTGGCGCCGGCGGATTTGGCGATGCCGAGGCCCAGATGACCGGCACTGCGCCCCATGGCGACGACGATGTACCAGCGGTCCGTCGTGCGGGCGTCTTCCATCAGGTTTTTAACCAGCGTGGCGCCCAGATTGCGCGCCGTCTGATAGCCAAAGGTCGGCAGATTGTTGGGCAGAGGCAGATCGTTGTCGATGGTCTTGGGCACGTGGGCGAATTTAATCTCGCCCTTGGCCGCGCGCGAGATCTCTACGGCGCCGTAGGCGGTGTCGTCGCCGCCGATGGTGATCATGTAGCGGATACCGAGCGATTTGAGATGTTTGACCGCGTTGTCGACGCCGCCGGGAATTTTCGTCGGATTGGTGCGCGAGGTGAACAGAATGCTGCCGCCGTCAAAATGAATGCGGGAGACGTCGCTGATGCGCAGTTCTCGGACATGATCGTTAAAATCTTTTTCGCTTTCGCGCACCAGCCATTTATAGCCGTGTTGCAGGCCATAGACTGCGAGCTTGTTGCGGCGCGCTTCAATGGTGGCGGCTGCGATCACGCCGTTGATGCCCGGCGCCGGCCCACCACCCACCAGAATCCCCAGGTTGCCGGTGAAGGAATTATTCTTCATATTTTTTTTCTCCTGTTTTGTGTGCGGGACGACGCAGGTCCAAGCCTGGTCGTCAAGCTTGTTCTCCATTGCCCGATGGATATGAACCCAGTACTTTGATGAAGGTAGTGATCTCTTCCAGATGACGAATGGCGTTGCGGCATTCCGCCATACCCGGATGACCGGAAAAATCCAGATAAAAAATGTATTCCCACGGTTTGTTGCGCATGGGGCGTGATTCAATTTTACACAGATCGATGTCGCGCAGCGCAAAGACGCTCAGGCTTTTGAACAGAGCGCCGGCGATGTTTTTCATGGCAAAGACCACCGAGGTCTTGTTCGGCGCAGCCAGCGGTTCCGGCTGTGGCGCCATCACTAAAAACCGGGTATAGTTCTCCGCCACATCCTGAATTTGTTCCGCCAGGATCTGCATGCGCAGATCCTGCGCAGCCCGGCGGCTGGCGATGGCGGCCGCGTTCGGCAGCTGTCGCTCCTTGATCATTCTGACGCTGCCGGCGGTGTCAAAGCTCGGGATCGCCTCCACCCCCTCCAGGCTGGTGAGAAACTGCCGGCATTGTTCCAACGCCTGGGGGTGGGAATAGATCTTTTTCACCTCCGCCAATGTCACGCCGAGGTTGGCGATCAGGGTTTGGTCGATCTTTAGGAACACCTCGCCGACGATGTGCAGGTTTTTTTCCAGCAGCAGATCAAAATTGCGGTGGATGCTGCCGGTCAGCGAGTTCTCCACCGGGATAAGGCCGTATTGGGCAAGCCCTTTTTCCACGCTTTCGAACACCTGCTCAAAGGTGCGGTTCGGCAGGCAGTGGCAGCGATCGTGGAACACTTTTTGCGCAGCCATCTCGCTGAAAGCATAGTGATCGCCCTGGAAGGCAACCGTGACGACAGGGGTGGCAGTCTCTTTCATATCATCCGTAAAAAAAATGAACTGAAAAATAGGCATCTTGAGTGAAAAAAGCAAGATTTACCTGTGAACCGGCCCAACTCGCCGCTTTTTGTTCGTTGGTGCGCCAGCGCTGTGTGAACGGAGCGGCGTTGGTCAGAACGCTGCCGGCGGACCAGAGGCGGAATCGGGGTGAAGCATGCGCCAGGCTTGCCGGCTGATGTCCGATATGCGGCGGCAGAGGAAGAACAGCGGCAGAGAGAAAAAAGCGCCGGTGTAGCCCGCAAACGCCAGGCCGGTAAAAAAGCAGGCGAACAACACCGGCTTGCGCACATCCGGACGGACGCTGCGCAATAGGGGGTTGAGGAACAGGTATTTCATCAGCCAGAGAACGGCGAAACTGATGATCAAACCGATGAGCGCCAGCAGCCCGCTCTGTTTCCAGGGCAAAAAGATCGACGTGAGCCCGGCTGCCCATGGCAGACCGATCAGAGGCGTCAAGCTTCCGAGACCGAACAACAGCGCCAG
>DAIQOA010000185.1:0-8676 GCA_036788095.1 bacterium
GTATCTGGCAGCAGCATCGCGCGGACCTTCAGTCCGCGATCGAGCAGCCCTTCCTCGGCCAGCGCCTGCTGCTTTTTGAGCGCCTGCTCGCGGATCAACGCTTTTTGTTTTTCATAGAAATGATAATTGCCGGCATAATGGACCAGGTGCCCGTTCTCCAGTTCACAGATCTCCTCCGCCAGACGATCGATGAAGAATCGATCGTGCGAGACCAGCACCATGCTGCCGGCAAAGGAAAGCAGATACCCCTCCAGCCATTCCAGCGCCGGCAGGTCGAGATGATTGGTGGGCTCGTCCAACAGCAGCAGGTCCGGTGCGATCAGCAACAGACGCGCCAAATACACCCGCATGCGCCAACCGCCGCTGAACTCGGACAACGGACGGCGCAGATCAGAGAGGGAGAAGCCCAGACCCGAAAGTATCGCCTTGGCCTGGTTCTCCAGGGCATAGCCGCCGAGCGCATCATAGCGAAATTCCAAAACGCCGAGCCGCTCTAACCATTCAACGTGACGATCGCCCCCCAGTTCCAGCTTTTGATGCAGATCATAGATCTGCTCTTCCAGACTCATCACTTCCGGAAAACCCTGCAGCACCATATCCAGAATGGGCTCCTGTGCGTCCGGAAGCTCCTCCTGCGGAAGATAGCCGATGCGATAGCCCTTGGGCTTAATCAGCATGCCAGAAGCCGGTGGCAGCTCTTCATTGAGAATGCGCAGCAAAGTGGTCTTGCCCGCGCCGTTGGGACCGATCAGTGCAACCCGGCGTCCGGGATTGATCACCCAGTTCACCGCTTTTAGCAGCTCGCGCTCGCCGATACTGTAAGAGAGATCGTTGATTTGCAGCATGAGATTCTGGAATTCCCGATTAGCGCACCAGCGTTACTTTTTGTGTTCGCACTCGATCGTCCACCTGCAGCCGGATCATATAGACGCCGCTGGGCATGGACACACCCCGTTCATTGTCGCCGCTCCAGCCGAGCCAATGCGCTCCGCCGGTTTGCCGGGCCTGCAAAAGCGTGCACACCTTTTCCCCGGTCATTGCATATACCGCCGCATGCACGCGGGCCGAATGAGCTAATTGATAATCCAACCGCACCGAGCTGTTGAAAGGATTGGGAAAAGCGGGCGACAGAGAAAAAGATTGCGGCCGCTCCGTGGGCTGCGCTACTGCACTGGCCGATCGCATCACCGGCAGTTCGATGCGCGAACTCCAGGTTCCGCCGAAATGGATGGTATTGACCGCGATCTGTAATTGGCTGCGATCATTGGGATCCAGGTCGTTATTCGGATTCAGCTCAAAGCGCGGATAATTGCTGGAGGACAGAGCGATCTTGATGCGATGACCGGTGCTGAAAACCAGCGCGGTCGGCGGCAGCGCGATCGAGAGCGTATCGATCACGCCGGGCTGCAGCCAGCACACCTGACTGGGCAGATAGCCGTAACGAAACCGCGCGCGCTGAACGCCATCCACCACCAGCATCTCGCGGCCGTCGGGATACACATCGATCAGTTTGAGCGTGAAATCCGTGTCCGGCTGATCGCTGGACACGAAGAACAGACCGCGGCCATAGCCCTCCATGCGCAGCGGTTCGCTCAATGGTTCAGAAACAAAACCGAGCACATCCGGCCGCGCGTCCACCGGCCGCTGATCCATGGGGCCGGCCTGCAGATTGAGATTATTGCCGCCCAGAGTCGGGACCGGATGAGCGGGATCATAGGTATAGCTAAGCTGGTACGTCTCTGGCTCCGGCTGCGTCGTCAGGCCGCCGGATTTATTCAAATACCAGGCCATGCGTTGGGCGTTTGCCGGAGGCCAGGTATTCGCTTCCAGCCAGCGGCAACCGCCGTCTCGCGGTCTGGCCGGGTCGCCCATGAGATAATAGCGCACCTCCGGCTTGGCCGCAGGCGCTGACCCGCTGACCATCCAAGTATCGAACCAGGAGAGCGCTTCTCCGATAAGGTTAAAATCAGCACTCGGATAGGTAATCTGGCCCACCTGGGTGTTGGACCCCACGCTGTGATGGATCCACGGACCCATGATCAACTTCTGCGGCGCATGGGAAAGCAGATCATTGAAAGCAGCCACAGGCCCGGCTGAAAAACAGTCATACCAGCCGCCGATGTGCAGAATGGGAATATGAATAGAGTCCGTGCGCGTGTGCAGATTCATCTCATCCCACAAAGGGGCATAGTAAGGAAATTGCAGCATATAATCAATCATATACAGGCTGCCTTGGCCGCTAACCCAGCCCTCCACCAGCGCTTTGCCGAATTCTCCACCTGGATAGATCACCTGGCGATAGAGGTCCGTGGGCGCCACGATGGCCACCGCGCATTTGATCGCCGGGTGCAGGCTGCCCACAGCCCGGTAGGTGGTGATGCCGCTGGCAGAGGCGCCGTAGACGCCCACCCGGCCGTTGCACCACGGTTGTTTGGCCAGCCAGTCCACCGTATCATAGCCGTCCTGCAGCGCGCCCCAGCCATCGGTGAAAAAAACCGAATCGACGCCCTGCGAGCCATAGCGGCCGCGGGTGTCCTGAAACACCAGGGCATACCCCTTGACCATCACCAGCAGGTTGACGTACGTTTCCGGGATGAGCTGATCTCCTTTGCCGTAGGGCGTGCGATGCAACAGGACCGGGTATGCTCTGCTGCCCGCAGGCCGGTAGACATCCGTGGCCAGCAGCGTTCCGTCCCGCATGGGAATTTGATAGGTCTCTTTGATCGCCGTCTCGGCCAACAGCGCGGTGGCCGCCAGCCAGCCTATGATCAGGATTCTATAACCGGTCATGTGTTCTATTCCCACTCTTTTGGGTTTTTACGTTGTTCTTTGATTTGGCTGCGCTGACGCTTGGCCTGACGTCTGGCTTCCTTGGCAGCGGCCGGAATGCGACGCTTAGGACGTTTCGGTTCTGGCTTGACCGCCTCCCGCAGCAGAGCGATGAATCGCGACACCGCGGTCTCGCGGTTGGCCAGTTGACTGCGCTGTTCTTTAGCGACGACGCGAAGCACTCCGTCGCGATTGATGCGCGTGGTGAGCCGTTGAAGGATCAACTGTTTCTGTTCATCCGACAGCGCCTGCGAGCGCACGACATCAAACCACAGAGTGACGCGCGTCTCCACTTTATTCACATTCTGCCCGCCGGGGCCGCCGCTGCGGGACATGGTAAAACGAATCTCCTCGTCGGGAATAAGGATCTCTTCATTCACCACAATCATGTTTTATTTCATCCTCGTTGATGATGTACTGAAAAATATAGTGATCTTGAATGAGTTTCGAAAGAACATTTTCTCACTCGCTTCCCGCGGCGCGGGCAAAGATGAAATGCGCATTTATTGATCTCGCGCAACAGTTGATCACTTAATGCTTGCATTTAAATGTTTTGATCTTTATCTTGATCAAGTATTCACAACAGGAGGGAAGTATTATGCCGAATTACAAACTGATTGAGATCGAAGGTATTGGCTCCGCCATGTCGAAAAAAATGGAAAAAGCGAGAATCAAAACCGTACGCGGATTATTGAAGAAAGGCGCCACCCGCAAAGGCCGCAAAGAGCTGGCCGAAACCACCGGGATCAAAAGCTCGGTGATTTTAAAATGGGTCAACATGTCCGATCTGTTTCGCATCAAAGGCATCGGCAAGCAGTACGCTGAGCTGTTGGAAAAAGCGGGTGTGGACACGGTCAAGGAACTTAAAATGCGTCAGCCCGCTGCGCTGTTGGCGCAGATGGAAAAAATCAACAACGCGGGAAAGAAACGCATGGGGCAGGCGCTGCCCGGACTGAAACGCGTCAAATCGTGGGTCCGTCAGGCGCAGAAAATGCCGCCCATGATCACCTATTAAACGGCGCACCGCTCGCTGTTAAACCCCGTCTGGATTCGTCCGGGCGGGGTTTTTCTTTTTCATCACCAAGCGGTCTTTTGCAGCAGACACTCACAACCGGTGGCCAGGAACTCACGCAGGACCGGCAGCGATGGAATTTTTTTCGGCGACCAGCCGAACCGTTGCCGGTAGATCGGGCGGATGAGAAACAGATCCTGGCGCAGAAAGACAAAACCGTAGCGGCGGCAGAGCTTTTCAAATCCATGCACGCTCAATCCGATGCGATAGTTGTGCAACACCTCTTCGATCAGATAGTCGTGCTCGTGAAGGAGGCGGCCGACCGGCCGCAGCAGCCGCTCCGGCCACAGATGCAGATAGGGCAGCCGCCGCAGCGGCGAACGCCCCATCTGCTGATGACCGGCAAAAGCGGAAAACCGCGGCGGAAAGGTGATGTAGACGCGTCCCTGGTCGGCCAACAGAGCGCGCAGATTCGCGAACAGCGCATCCCGGTCCGCCACATGCTCGATCACCTCCCGGATGACGATGAGATCAAAGGTCTGCTGCATTTTTTCCGCCAAATGCCGATCGGTCACATCGCCCACACGCACATCCAGCCGCGGATTCAGGGTCTTGGCCAGCCGCACCCGATCCGGCGAAAGCTCCACGCCGACCGCCTCCATGCCCATTCCGGCCAGCACATGGAGAAAGCCGGCCTCGGCACAGCCGACCTCCAGCACCCTTTGCCGTTCGAAATCCGGGATCTGCTTCTGCAGAAACGGCGCCAGGTATGACTGGGAGAAGCGGACCTGCTCATGAAAATGCTTTTCCGACATGGGCGTTCAATATCCTTCCAGCTACTAACGCTTGTTCAACATCCTGATCGTGTTCAAGTTGCTGCACCATAAAAAACGCCGGGCATTCACTGCCCGGCGTACAAGGGAAAAGCGCTGGGCGCTTATTCGCCGAGAATCTCGGCCGCAAGCTTGCCGGCGTCATAGAGCTTGCGCAGCGCTTCGATCATAAAGGCGCTGTGCACCGCCACGGCCCGGTTGGCGGTTTCATCGTAAACAAAACGGCCGACCAGGCTTTCGATGTTGCCGTCGAAGATCAATCCCACCAGCTCGGCATTCCGGTTGATCACCGGCGATCCGGAATTGCCGCCGATGATGTCGTTGCTGCTGACAAAGTTGGCCGGCGTGGAAAGATCCAACTGATCCTTGCGCTCCCAGAAACGCGGCGGCAGAGCGAAATCCCCCTGTTGATTAAAGCTCAAACTCCGGTCATACAACCCATAGAGCGAGGTCTTGTACGGTGCTTTGGTTCCATTCATCGGATAGCCCTTGGCGGTCCCATAGGAAAGCCGCAGGGTGAAGGTGGCGTCCGGATAGCTCTCTTTCCCATAGACCGCAAAACGTGCCCGCGCGATTTTTTCCGTGGCCGGCACCAGCAGGCTCTGCGTGTTCTTTTTGTCCTCTTCGATCCGTTTGCGCTGCTCCGGTTCCAACTGACGCGCCAGGACGATGAACGGATCGGTCGATCGGGCGACCGCCTCGCTGCCGCCTTCGATGAGCGCTTTGCGCACATCGGCCTGATCCAACGTCGTCGCTTCGATCATCTCCTTGGCCGCTTGCGCTGCAGTGCGGCCCTGTAAAACTTTTTGCAGATAAGGATCCGCTGCTCCCAATTTCTCCACCGCCAGCTGCAGCATGCCGCTGAACGTCGCCTCATCCAGATCCTTGTAGATCGGCGCCGGAGAGAACAGACGGAACTTCAACTGCTCCAGCTGCGAATCATGATAACCGGATAAACGCTCGCTGTCCGGTTTTTTCACCTCAGCGGCGTAAAACACAATCTGATTGGCGATGCCGGCGAAACGCGAACTCTGAGCCATACTGCGATAGCTGTTCTGCTCGGCGTTTTTATTTTGTTTCTTGATGACTTTGGCGATGATATCCCAGCCGTCGCCGTACTCTTTTTTCCACTGTGGATTTTCGTTCACTTTTTTACGGAACGCATCCTCCTGCGCCTTGGCTTTGGCCATCAGCTTTTCATCGAGCAATCCCTCATACTCGCCGCCCAACGCTTTACGGCTGTTCTCCAATCCAAAGATGGAGCGGGCGGCGCGGCGTGCCTGCTCTGGGCCGCGGCTCGAATAGGCGCGTAAAATCTCCAGCTGTTTGTCGATCATGGCCAGACGTTGCGGATACAAAAAATCACGCTGTCGCTCCAGTTGGCTGTAGGTGCTGAGACGGTTGGTGGAACCCGGATGGCCGGAGACAAACACCAGTTCATCTTCCTCAGCGCCTTTAGCGTTCCATTTCAAATAATGCGTCGTGCGCAGCGGCTGGCCGTTTTCGTAGACGCGGAAGAACGCCATGTCGAGATCATAGCGCGGAAAGGTGAAATTATCCGCATCGCCGCCCCAGAAAGCGATCTTTTGCTCCGGCGCCATGACCAGACGGACATCGGTGTAGCGCTGGTACTGGTAGGCCCAGTATTCACCGCCATGATACAGGCTGACCACCTCGCATTTCAATCCGGTTTGATCCTTGTATTCCTGCTCGATGGCCGCGATCTCTTTTTCACGCGCCTTGAGCGCCTGCTCGGGTTTCAGACCAGCGGAGACCGCGGCCTGCACGCGAGCCGTGACATTCTTCAGCTCCTGCAGCACATACAGCTCCAGGTCCGGGCACTTGACCTCCTCATCCAGCGTTGCGGCGTAAAAGCCCGTCGCCACATAATTTTTTTCCGCCGTTGACATTTTCTGCAGCTGGCCCAGAGCCACATGATGATTGGTCATGGTCAGCCCTTGCGGGCTGATGAAAGAACCCGAGCCGCCGTCATTAAAGCGCACGGAGCTGAGCCGAACATGGTCCAACCACTCCTGGGTGGGTGTGAAATTATATTTTTCTGCGAGTTGTTTGACAGGGGGATTATCAAAGGTCCACATGCCTTCGTCAGCCAAGACCAGAGCGGGGATCCATGCCAGCGCCAAGAACAATGCGATCAGCTTACGCAAAACATACCTCCTTGCCGTTAAAAACAATACCTGTGCCATTCCTCGAATGAATAAAACTTAATATACATATTTTTTCAGTGATTTGCTGCATCGATTATCGCCGCTGAGGCTTGCTCTGCCGTATTCAGCGAGACGCAACCACTCAAGATCGAGCGATCGAATCGAGCAAAGCCTCGATAATTTTGCCGTTCGCCCGCGGAAAGGCGAACGTCAAAAGCTCTTGGGGCCGCACCCATCTCCAGTCGCTGCAGCCGAGGGGCTGCGGGCTGCCGCTCACCCAATCGCAATGAAACACATTCAAAGTGACGGAGAAATGGGTGTACTGGTGATCCACCTTGATAAAAAACTCCCGCACCCGCACCCGGACGCCCAGCTCTTCGCGCACTTCGCGCACCGCGGTCCGCTCGAGAGTCTCTCCCTTCTCCCTCTTGCCGCCGGGAAATTCCCATAGCCCGCCCAGCAGCCCCTGCTCCGGACGCCGGGCCAGCAGAATGCGGCCTTGGCGCCAGATAATCGCGGCAGCGACCTCATGATGCGGCCGCTTTTTCTTCGCGCGCTTGACCGGAAAACGTTCCGGTTCTCCCTGCTGCCGGGCGCGGCAGCACCGGGCCAACGGACACACGCCGCAGTGCGGCGCAGTTGGCGTGCACAGCAGCGCGCCCAGTTCCATCATCGCCTCATTAAAGTCGCCCGGGCTTTTCACCGGCAGCAGCGTATCCGCCATAGATTGCAGAATCTTTTTGCTGTCGGTAGCCTGCACTTGCCCGGAAAAAGCGGACAACCGGGACAACACACGGACAACGTTGCCGTCTACCACCGCATGGCGCTGCTGAAAGGCGATGCTCAGGATCGCCGCGGCCGTATAGGGGCCGATGCCCGGCAGCCGCCGCACGGCGTCATAGTCCTGCGGAAAAACTCCTGCATGCTCCTTCTGAATCATTTGCGCAGCCTGGAGCAGATGGCGGGCGCGGGCGTAATAGCCCATGCCCTCCCATACTTTGAGCACCTGATCCAGTCGCGCGTTGGCCAGCTTTTTAATGGAGGAAAATTCTTTGCAGAATCGACGATAGAAGGGGATCACCTGCTGCACCTGGGTTTGCTGCAGCATGATCTCAGAGATCCAGACGCAATACGCCGTGCGATTACTACGCCACGGCAGATCGCGCCGGTTCGCACGAAACCAGATCAACAGCCGGCGGCGGATGGAGCTGATTTCCTTGCTGGAAAAATAAACAGAGTTCATCGATAAAATCCACTGAGAGCGGGCCGCGAGGACCGGATCGGCTGCGCTTTGTACGTTTTTCACTTGCGCAGCCGCGGCGCTGTCCCTTCGCCAAACCGGCTGGCCGGCTGATCATCACGCTAGATGATATCCGGCTTGATCACCACAGCGCCGATCTCCGCCAGATCCTCCTTTAATTTTTTGAACATCGCTTCATTTTCATAGGTGCCGACGATGGCGCCGCCGCTGCCGGTGAATCCGGCGCTGGCGCCGGCGGCACGGGCCACGGAGACCATTTCAAGATTGCGCCGGTTGAGCGGCATGATCTCTTTGCGTTTGTCGAAATTCTCGTTGATCAGCTGCCCCAATTTTTCCGGCTGCCGCGCCTTCAGGCATTCTTTGGCCATCTCGGCGCGATCGGCGAAATATTTCATCGCCTCCACCACTTGCGGATCGCCGGCCAGAAAGCGGCCGCGCAGATTACCGTGCGACACTCCCGAGATCTCGCTCAGATCCACCATGTAAGCCAGATAGAGATTGGGCAACAGATTGGGATCCAGCGGCTCATAGTGGCCGTAGCCCTGGGCTTCCATCAGCTTTTTGTCAAAATCC